>NZ_POUB01000016.1 GCF_003236335.1 Micromonospora deserti | reverse complement strand
CCGCCCCAGCGTCGAGCCCACCCAGGTCCTCACCCGCGGAAACAAGAACGTGCCGGATACCAAGAAGAGGAGGGAGGCGACAAGCGAGCTCACGACACCGACGAGGAAGTTGGTCATATTGGCTCCATTCAGACGGCTCGGCAACCCGTGAATCGCCGCAGAACTGGGTGCCGATGTAGTCTAGCCTTGCCCTCTGCAAGGGCTATCGGTCGCGGCGTCCGGGGAAGTCGAAAATGCCTCCTGATCTGGCACCGCGACGAACGAGGTTTCTGACAGATGGTGATGAAGCACTACCCCGCGCAGTTCAAGGCCGACGCGGTGGCGTTGTATCGGTCGAGGCCGGGGGCGACAATCGCGCAGGTCGCTGACGATCTCGGGGTCAATCGGGAGACGTTGCGCAGCTGGGTCCGCGCTGACGATCAGCGGCGAGACGCCGCGGTTGGGTGGCCGCCCAGTGGATCAGTGGCCCGCTTCGTCCTTTACGGCTACCTGCCGGAGTACGTGCAGATCGAGCCGGGGGTCTGGGCGGTGTGCGTGTTCGCCCCGATCCCGAAGAACGGGTTCGGGCATCTGCATCACTTCCCGCACTACTGGGGCGGGCCGCAGAAGGTGCCGCGCTGGCGAGTCGACCGGCACGGAACCGAAGTGCCCGACGGTACGTTTACCTTCACCAGCCAGCCGAGGCCGAGGAGGTGGTCAGCGAGATGTTCCCCGACACCACTGACATCCGCGCTGAGGTGTACGCGGCCGAACCCGGGGTAGTCGCCGCGGTCGGTGCGACGAGGGTCGGGAGGTCTGGTGGAGACGTACCCCGCCGTGGAGGCCCACGGCCTGATCGGTGACCTGCAGACCGCCGCGCTGATCGCCAAGGACGGGACGTTGGATTGGTTCTGTGCGCCCCGTTTCGACTCGCCGAGCATCTTCGGCGGCCTGCTTGACCGGCGGAAGGGCGGCCACTTCCAGGTCTCGCCGTACGGCATCGACTACCGGAGCACACAGCTCTACCTGCCCGGCACGCCGATCCTGATCACCCGCTTCCTCAGCGCGGACGGCGTGGGCGAGCTGATCGACTTCATGCCGGTCGCCGGGGACCACGCCACCGACCGGCACCGCCTGGTCCGGCTGCTCCGGGTCGTCCGCGGCAGCATGACGTTCCGGCTCGACTGCCGGCCCGGGTTCAACTACGGGCGGGATCCGTACGAGCTGGAGGGTCACGAGGGCGGCGTCATCTTCCGCAGCCGTACGATCTCGCTCACCCTGAACGTGGTCCGCTTCGACGAGCGCCTGCCCGGTGAACGGGATCGCAAGCGCAGCAACACCGAAGGCATCCAAATGATCGGCACGCTCCGCGAGGGTCAGGCCGGGGGCGTGGTCCTGGACACCGGATCGTCGGAACCGCCGCGCGCCTACGCCCCGGAGGAGGCGGCGGAACTGCTCGAGCAGACCAGAGACTTCTGGCGGCGCTGGCTCGCCCGCTCGCAGTACACCGGTCGGTGGCGGGAGATGGTCGAGCGGTCCGCGATGACGCTGAAGCTCATGACGTACGCCCCGACCGGCGCGCTGATCGCCTCGCCCACCGCCGGGCTGCCGGAACAGGTCGGCGGGGAGCGTAACTGGGACTACCGCTACACCTGGGTCCGCGACGCCTCCTTCTCGGTGCACGCGCTGCTCAGCCTGGGCTTCACCGACGAGGCGCGCGGGTACCTGCGCTGGCTCAACGACCGGGTCCGGGAGGCGGAGGACGAGCGGTCCCCGTTGCAGATCATGTACCGCGTCGACGGCTCACCCGACCTCACCGAGGAGGTGCTCGACCACCTGGAGGGCTACCGGGGTTCGGCGCCGGTACGGGTGGGCAACGGCGCCGCCAGCCAACTGCAACTCGACATCTACGGTGAGGTGCTCAACGCGCTGCACCTCGCCGACGCCCGCGGTCTGCACATCTCTCATCAGGCATGGCTGAACACGGTCCGCCTGATGGACTGGCTCTGCGACAACTGGGACCAGCCCGAGGACGGGATCTGGGAGACGCGGGCCGGCCGCCAGGACTTCACCTACGGGCGGCTGATGTCCTGGGTGGCGTTCGACCGGGCGCTGCGCCTCTCGCACCGCCTCGGCCGGCCGGCCGACACCACCCGGTGGACCAACGCGCGCAACGGCGCCTACGAGCAGATCATGTCCCGCGGTTTCCACTCCGGGCGCGGCGCCTTCACCCAGCACTACGCCACGGACATCCTGGACGCGGCGCTGCTCGTCATGCCGTCCGTCGACTTCGTGGCGCCCACCGACCCGATGTGGCAGTCGACCCTGCGGGTCATGGACGCCGAACTCGTCTCCGACAGCCTCGTCTACCGGTACGACCCGGCCGCCTCACCCGACGGTCTCCCCGGCAACGAGGGCACCTTCAGCATGTGCACCTTCTGGTACGTCGAGGCGCTCGCGCGGTCCGGTCGGCTCGACGACGCGCGGCTGACCTTCGAGAAGATGCTCACCTACAGCAGCCAGCTCGGGCTCTACTCGGAGGAGATCGCCCCCGACGGGGAGCAGATCGGCAACTTCCCGCAGGCGTTCAGCCACCTGTCCCTGATCAGCACCGCGGTGCACCTCGACCGGCACCTCGAGGGGAGGGCCTGACCGCTCCCACCCCGAGCCGCCGGTCGCGACACCGCTGTGACCCGCCGTTGCCCGCTGGACCTGCCCGCCGCTGCCCGCTGGACCTGCCCGCCGCCGATCCGCGCCGCGCGGCTCGTCTGGTAGCGCGGGCAATTCGGTGAGGTCGTCGCCGCGCGCCGCGGATGACCGGGCGACGTGGTGGCGCGGACCGGATGGGCCGCCGCCGCAAATCGTCAACCGATGGCTGACGACGCGGCGGCGTCAACTTAGGGTTGACGCATGACCAATCCGATACCCATGAGCAACCCCGTCCGGCTCGACGACCTGATCGAGGCGATCAAGAAGGCCGACGTGCCGCTCGACCCGCAGCAGGGCTTCAGTCGGTTCACCCCCCCGCCCGCAACGTGGTGATCGGGCGGCGTCGGCCAGGAGCGGGGTGAACCGCTGTACCCACCGGTAGACCGTGATGTGATCCACCTCCACCCCGCGTTCGACCAGCAGTTCCTCCACATCCCGGTAGGAGAGGTTGAAGCGCAGGTACCAGCGCACCGCCAAGACGATCACCTCGGACGGGAACCGGCCCGACGAACGCCGACGCAGGCGGAGACCAGGACTGGACACGAGATAGCGACCTCACCCGGCCAAGCAGACCGCACCGGCAAGCTGGAGTCGATCATGCTGCCGCCCAATGCAACAGAGCCGTGAGTTTGCGTGCCGCCTAGTCTGGATCATGGTCTGGCTGGTGGCGGGCCGGCGGGCTCTGTTGCATTGCCGGATCGGTGGACACGCCGAGCCGCGTCAGCGGGCACTGGTCAGATCGCTCGTGCCGGTTCGTGAAGGCGGCGGCCACCCGCAGCGCGGGCGGGACCTCGAGTCCGAGTTCGTAGTGTCCGCGTCGTAGGTCCTGGACGAAGGCGTGGCCGGTGATGTTCAACCAGGCGGTCAGCCTGCCGTTTGCGACCCCGAGGCGCCTCCGGCCTTGCACGCCGTGTTCGACGAACTGCGTCAGGTGGTCCGGCCCATTGGCGCGAGCGACGACGAGAACATGCTCGCGGAGGTGTTGTTGAGCGGTCTGCACGGGCTCGTGGCACTGACGCGCGGCGGGCGGCTTCTCGGCAGCAAGGACTACCAGCGGCGGCTGGCATTGCTGCTCAGCCGCCTCTGGCGGTAAACGGCTCTGGCCGGTCTCAGAGGGATTCGGTGGGCAGGCCGGCGGCCGTCCAGTCCTCGATGCCCTCCCGATACTTGCGGACGTTGGTGTAGCCGAGGGCGGTGAGCCGGTCGGCGACCTGTCCGCTGTTGGGGCAGGCCGGGTTGGAGCAGTACGTGACGATCGCGGCGGCGCGGTCCGGCAGCAGGGCCGGCGCTTGGATGTCCACGTCGGCAGGGGTCAGAGCAAGGGCACCGGGCAGATGCTGCTTGGCGTGGTACTCGCCGCCCAGCGCGTCCACAAGGGTGACGGTCCCGGCGTCGATCGCCGCCTTCAGCTCATCACGGGTGATCAGTGCGGTCATGTCGCTACCTCCAGGGAAATCGGACTATAGTCCGGTTATGCCTGAGGACGATACCGGACCGCAGTCCGGTTCTGCAATGCCCCTGGAACTGCTACGCAACCCGCCGCCCAAGGAGCGCGCCGACGCCGCACGTAACCGGGTCGCCGTGCTCGACGCGGCCGCCCGGCTCTTCGCCGAGCACGGCGTGGCCGCGGTCTCCATGGACCAGATCGCGGCCACTGCCGGGGTAGGCAAGGGCACGTTGTTCCGCCGCTTCGGCGACAAGGCGGGCCTAGCCGTTGCGCTGCTCGACGCGCGCGAACGGGTGCTGCAGGAGGCCATCCTGCATGGACCGCCACCACTCGGCCCCGGGGCGCCCTCGGCCGAACGGCTCACCGCGTTCATCGACGCCTACCTGGACTACCTACTGGAGCACCTGGACCTGGTGCGGATGTCGGAGACCGCTGCACCCGGCGCCCGGTACCGGATCGGGGCCTACCGATTCTGGCACCGGCACGTGGCGATCCTGCTGGACGGCTTACCCGACCCGGATCACGCCGCACACGTTCTACTCGCCACCCTGGCCGCCGAGCACGTGGCCGCGCTGCTACCCGAACTCGGCGAGCCGCGCATCCGGGCCGGGCTACGCCGAATCGCCCGTCAACTGCGGTAAGCGCACCCGTCGTCGTGGCGCCGGACACGATCTCCCCGGTCCCGCGACATGCAGAACCCTGTACCGTGCCAAAACTCACGCGATGACCTCGTCGGCCGCGGCCGTGCCTTCCCGCTCGGCGCGTCCCCGGCGGGTCACCTGGTGCGCTGGCCGCCCCAGCCGGGCAACGGCGACGTCCAGCAGCGCCTGCTCGGCCTCCTGCCCGGCGGCGATGATAGCGGCGGCCGGATCGGCCGGGTTATCCCAGATGGTCCGATGGGCTTGCGCCCACGGAAGCGCTCACCGCGCCGTGATCGCTTGTGGGGGGCGTGGTCGACCAGGCCGGCCTTGGCCGGTGCTGCTCGCGCATCAGCGGGAGGGCGACTGTCACGGTCAGTCCGCCGCCGTCGTGGGGTCGCGCGGTGACGTCTCCGTCGTGGGCGCGGGTGACCGACCGGACGATCGAGAGGCCCAGCCCCGTGCCGCGTCCTGCGGCGACGCGGTCCTGGAGGCGCCGGAATGGCTCGAACAGACCCGGAATCTCGTATGGCGGGACGACTGGTCCATTGTTGCTCACGGTGAGCTCCACAGTCTCGCCGCGAGTCGTTGTCGTGATAGACAACCATCCATCGGTTATATTGTAGTCGATCCCGTTTTGTACGAGGTTCTGGATGACCCGTTCCAAAAGAATCGGATCGCCCCAGGTGGGCGCCGGGTCGAGCGACGTAAGTATTTCTACTCCGCTTTGTCGGTTCTGCTCGGCTACATGTTGGGCGATGTCGGCCAGGTCGACGGAGTTGTGCACGGTGATGCCCTGTTCGGAGCGGGCGAGGGTGAGCAGCCCGTCGATCAGCCGTTCGTGGCGGGCGTTCACCGCCAACAGCGTCTCTGCGAGGTCGCGGACCGGGGGTGGCGCGTCGGGGCGGCGCATCGCGACCTCCAGCAGGGTGCGGTTGATGGCCAGGGGGGTACGCAGTTCGTGTGATGCGTTGGCCACGAAGCGGCGCTGGCTGTCGAAGGACCGGTCGAGTCGTTCGAGCATCGAGTCGAAGGTGTCGGCGAGCTCTTTGACCTCGTCGCGGGGGCCGGTCAGGGCGATACGCTCATGCAGGTTGCTGTCGGCCACCCGGCGTGCGGTCTCGGTGATGCGGTGCAGGGGGCGCAGGACGCGGTCGGCGACCAGCCATCCAAACCCGACCGCCACCACGCCGACCGCGCCGAGCGCGATCCCTCCCTGGGTGAGCAGGGAGTCGAGGGTGTCGTCGCGGAACTGTTCGCCTGACTGCCAGGTCAGGCTCGGGCCGGATGTCGCGTCTTCTGGCCCCTGGACGCCAGCGATGGTCGTGGAGTTGCTGTCCAGCCGGCCGTCGAGGCTGTGCCGCACGAGAACGTAGGTCATGGCGAGCAGGGCGGTACCGGCCAGCAGGACGAGGCTCCCGTAGATCACCGTGAGCCGGATGCGTATTGTCCAGTTCTTCATCGAACGCGGTACCCCACTCCCGCCACCGTTTCCACGAGCTGCGGCTCGCCGAGCTTACGACGTAGCGTCATCACGGTCATCCGGACCACGTTGGTGAACGGATCGATGTGCTCGTCCCAGGCTCGTTCCAGCAGTTGCTCGGCGGACACCACGCCGCCGTCAGCGCGAAGCAGTTCCTCCAGTACCGCGAACTCCTTGCGGGACAGCGCGACGTAACGGCCATCGCGGTGCACCTCGCGCCGGTACGGGTCCAGGCGCAGGCCGCCGCGTTCGAGTACGGGTGGGGCCGGTGGGCGGGAGCGACGCCCGAGCGCCCGTACCCGCGCAACCAACTCGGCGAACGCGAACGGCTTGCCGAGGTAGTCGTCGGCACCTAGCGCGAGGCCCTCGACGCGCCTGCCCACCTCGGTCGCCGCCGTCAGCATCAGGATTCGGGTGTACGCGCCCGAATCCACCAGCGCCCGGCACACCTGGTCGCCGGAGACCACGGGCAGATCACGGTCGAGTACCACGACGTCGTACTCGTTGACGCCTAGCCGCTCGAGCGCGGCCTCGCCGTCGTAGACGACATCCACCGCGAGGGACTCGAGTCGAAGTCCTTCCGCGATCCCATCTGCCAGCAGCCGCTCGTCCTCGACGACCAGAATCCGCACCAGCTCACCCTCCTCGACGCTGCCCATCGTGCCGCACAAGCCTGTCAAGTCGGGATAAGCGTCAACGCTGACGCTGACCTGACGGGGCACGGCCGTTAATAAACGGTCGAGAGCGACTGGAGCGACCGGCCGTGTGAAAGGAGACGTCCATGCGTTTCATGTCAGGGCTTGCGCTCTGCCTGCTATTGACCCTGGTTGCGGCGGGCTGCACTGCCAGCGACGGCGACCAGGGGGTGGCCACCGCGGGCGGAACCGCGAAGCCGACCAGCAGCGCCGCAGGTCAAGACAGCAGCGGTGACGGGGTCCTGAAGTACTCGCAATGCATGCGGCAGAACGGTGTACCGAACTTTCCCGATCCGAACGAGAACGGGGGGCTCGACATTGACCTTGACAAGATCGGGGTGAGCGAGGAAACCGTTGATGCGGCGGCGCAGAAGTGCAAGGAGTACGCCCCGGGCGGTGGCGCGCCACAGAAGCTTGATCCGCAGAAGTTGGAACAAACGCGGCAGTACTCGAGGTGCATGCGCGACAACGGCGTGCCCAACTTCCCGGATCCGGATGAGAACGGCGGCATCTCACTGGACCCCGACAGACTCGGCATGGACCCGACCGGTCCCACGATGAAGGCGGCCGAGAACGCGTGCGAGAAATTCCTCGGCGGCGGTAACGGCGAACGCAGCAACAACACCGCGAACGGGAGTAACGGGTGACCGGGATCGGTCGACGACGACGCTGGATCGGTCGGGTAGCGCTCGCGGCGGCCGTGGCCGTGACCGCCGGTGCCGCCGCCGTGGTTGGATTTGGGGGGCGGCTACGGGGCAGCGACGACCAAGCCGATGCCGGCGGTGCTCTTCCCCCGCAGACCGCGCGGGTAACCCGGCAGACCTTGGTGGACACCCAGACCAGAAGCAGTGAGCTGGGCTACGGCGACACGACGACGTTCGCTTCTCGACTGACCGGAACGGTCACCTCGTTGCCCGACATCGGCTCCACCCGCAAGCGCGGGCAGGCGATCTACCGCATTGACAACACTCCGGTCGTGCTGCTGTACGGCTCGCTGCCGGCGTACCGGGCGCTGTCAGTGGGGACGGAGGGCGACGACGTCAAGCAGTTCGAGCAGAACCTGCAAGAGCTGGGCTTTTCAGGGTTCACCGTTGACAGCGAGTACACCGCCAGCACCGCCAAGGCGGTGCAGCGGTGGCAGAAGGATCTTAACCTGCTGCAGACGGGGACAGTGGAACTTGGCCGCGTCAGCTACGCGGCGGGACCGGTGCGGGTCGACACGCTGAAGGCGGCCGTGGGAGAAATGACTCAGCCCGGAACGGCCTTGCTGGCGTGCACTGGTACGTCGCGCGTCATCACGGTCGAGCTTGACGTCGACGACCAGCGGCTCGCGAGCAATGGGGCTGCCGTGACGGTGACGATGCCAGACGGCAAGACGGCGCCCGCGAAGATCACCAAGGCGGTGACCGTGGTCAAGCCGGCCGAAGGGAGCAACCCGGCGGCGACGAAGATCGAAGTCACGATCACAGTGGACGACGAAAAGGCGCTCGATAGTCTTGCCCAGGAGGCCCTGGACGTCACCTTCACCGCCACCGAGCGCAAGGACGTGTTGACGGTGCCAGTGGCCGCGCTGCTCGCCCTCGCCGAGGGCGGGTACGGGGTGCAGGTCGTCGAGGGCGCGGCGACCCGGATCGTGGCAGTGCAGACCGGCCTGTTCGCCGGGGGTCGCGTGGAGGTGTCCGGCGACGCGCTCACCGAGGGCATGACGGTGGGGATGCCGGCATGAGCGACGGTGTGATCGAGCTGGACCACGTGACCAAGACGTACCCCGGTGGGGTCGCGGCCCTGCGCGGCGCGACGTTGTCGGTCCGGTACGGCGAGTTGGTGGCGATTGTCGGCCCGTCCGGCTCGGGTAAGTCCACCATGCTGCACCTGATCGGAACCCTCGACCGCCCGTCGACCGGGGTGGTCCGCATCGACGGGCACGACGTGGCGGCGCTGTCGGATCGGCAACTGTCGGCGCTGCGGGCGCGGCGGATCGGTTTCGTGTTCCAACAGTTCCATCTCGCACCAGGACAGTCCGCTATCGAGAACGTCGCGGACGGGTTGCTCTACGCAGGCGTACCGATGAGGGAGCGCCGCCGACGAGCCGAAGCCGCACTGGTGCGCGTCGGTCTCGGTGACCGGCTCGATCACCGGCCACACGAACTGTCCGGGGGCCAACGGCAGCGGGTGGCCATCGCCCGCGCCGTCGTCGGCGAACCGGCGCTGCTGCTCGCCGACGAGCCCACGGGCAACCTCGACTCCGCCTCGGGGGCCGGGGTGATGGACCTGTTACGGAAACTGCACGCCGCCGGTACCACCGTCGTGATCATCACCCACGATCGAGAGATCGCCGACAGCCTGCCCTGGCAGGTCGCCATGCGCGACGGGCAGGTTGTTCCATGAGTATGCTGCTATCTCCCGCTCGGCTGGGCCCGCGCGACGTCGTACGGGTCGGCAGCGCCGGGCTGCGCACCAGGCCGCTGCGGGCGTTCCTATCCGCGCTCGGCATCGCGATCGGCATCGCCGCGATGACCGCGGTGGTGGGTATCTCCTCGTCCAGCCGCGCCGAACTCGACCGCCAACTCGCCGCGCTCGGCACCAACCTGCTCACCGTCGCGCCCGGCAACACCCTGTCCGGCGAGAACGCCGTCCTACCCACCGAAGCCGTCGCGATGATTTCGCGAATCGAACCGGTGACCCAGGTCGCCGCCACCGGCAAGCTGTCCAATATCCACGTCTACCGATCCGACCGGATTCCCGCCGCGCAGACTGGCAGCATGTCGGTCCAGGCGGCTCACCTCGATCTGCCAGCAACGGTCGGCGCTACCCTGGCCGACGGTGCCTGGCTCAACGCGGCCACCGCCGGATACCCGACCGTGGTGCTCGGCTCGGCGGCATCCCACCGCCTGGGTATCTCCGTGGCCGCTCCAGATGTCCAAGTCCACCTCGGCGGCCGATGGTTCACCGTGATCGGCATCCTCGACCCGGTGTTACTCGCCCCAGAACTGGACTCCGCCGCACTGATCGGCTGGCCCGCAGCAAAGTCCTACCTGGACTTCGACGGGCACCCGACTGCCATCTACACCCGCGCGAGGGACGCCGCCGTCGACGCTGTTCGCGCGGTCCTCGCGGCGACCGCCAACCCGCAGGCACCTAACGAGGTCAACGTGTCCCGCCCCTCCGATGTCCTGGCCGCACGCGACGCCGCCAACCAGGCGTTCACCAACCTGCTACTCGGCCTCGGCGCCGTGGCCCTACTCGTCGGCGGGGTCGGCGTGGCCAACACCATGGTCATCTCCGTCCTCGAACGCCGCCCCGAAATCGGGCTGCGGCGCTCCCTCGGCGCCACTCGGGGCCAGATCCGCCTGCAGTTCCTCGCCGAATCTCTCCTGCTGTCCGCGCTCGGCGGCATCGGCGGGGTAACCCTGGGCATAACCGTTACGGCCCTGTACGCCACCACCCAGTCCTGGCCCGCCATCGTCCCTCCCTGGGCCACGGCTGGCGGCATCACCGCCACGCTGCTCATCGGCGCCATGGCCGGTCTCTACCCTGCCATCCGCGCCTCTCACCTCGCACCCGCCGAGGCACTCGCCATGACGTAAACCGTCACCAGCGCACGTCTTCCTGACCGTCACCACGATTGCGAGACAATTCCATGCGCCCAACCGCCGCCACAAAGCAAACCGGCAAGATCGCACCGACCCACCTCGTCCTCAACTATCACCCGAGCCAGCCGCACGGCTGGCCCGCGACCGGAGCGGCACAGGGGGTCGGTGCCACCGTCGGTCAACATGTCCGATCGCGGAAGTTCACCCACAATGGACGGCGCTACCACATTGGCCTGCTTTCGTACGGCCAACCAGGCGGATCTGCCGACCCGCTCTACGCGGACGTCCCGGCAGATCCGACGATCAATTTCAGGCAGAGCCTCAAGGACTCCTTCGGCACCGACTACGCGTTCCGCTACGCCGGCGGATTCCTCGGCCGCAACGAGTTCAATGTCCAGTCGTACAGCGTGTTCGCCGCCGGGCAGACGGAGTCTTCGCCCCTGCTCTACGGGGCCGATCTGTACGTCGTTTACCACCCGGACCTGCGTCGCGGTGACCCCGAAATCAATCCGCGCCTTCGATGGATCCAGGTTGCCACCTCGTTCACGGCTGGCGGATCACCGGAAGTCTTCGTCGACAACGGCCAGCGCGCGAACCCATTCTTCCTTTCTGGAGGACTCACCTCGATATACGGCAAGCAGGTCTTCAATTTCTACTACGGCGTAGCCCGGTCACCGCTCCCGGGCGATGAAACCGTCCTGTCGGATCGGTTCATTGCGGAGATCTTCCTCGTGCGAGACACCGGGAGCAAGGACGCGGCCGGGAAGGATGTCATCGCCGTCTTCGGCGGGATCCGATATGGCTGGCAGGTGCGCGAAGTCCAGCGGTGACTCGGCGCGAATGACCAGGACAAGCGCCAAACAACAACGACAGCCGAATTCTTTACGACCGTCATGATCTTCGTCATCAAGCACGAATGCGAGGCAATTCCATGCGCCCCGTCCCCAACCCCGACGCGACGGAACGGATCCACCTGCCGATATCGCGAAGGGCACTGTTACGTGGCGGCGCCGCCCTCGGCGTAACCACACTGACCTCAGTCGGGCTCGGATCCGCCACAGCCGCCGCCGCGCCAAGCGCCCTACCCGCGACCACCCACCTCGTCAAGAACTACCAGCCGAGCCAACCCACTGGTTGGCCTGCGACACCGGGGCAGACGTTCAGTACGACGATCGGTGGGCATACCTCAGCCAGAAAGTTCACCTTCAATGGCAAGCCTTACCGAATCAGCCTGCTGTCGTTCGATCAGGCCGGCAATGACCCTGACCCAATCTACGAGGACGTCCCGACCGATCCGGACCTGGCATTCAAGCAGACCCTTGCCGACGCGTTCGGTGCCCACTACTCATTCCACTACGTCGGCGGCTTCCCGGGTCGGAACGAGTTCAACGTTCAGTCGTACAGCGTGTTCGTCAGAGAGCCGACGGAAACCGACCCGACCACGGGTTTCGGGGGCGGACTGTACGTCGCCTACGATCCAGACCTTCGCCGGGGCGACCCCGGCATCCACGAAACCCTACAGTGGATCCAGGTCGTCAGACGATTTGGCGCCACTCATGTCGACAACATCTGGCGCGCCAATCCCTGGTACCTGTACGGAGGACTGGTCTCGGTCCACGGTACGGAGCTCTTCAACTTCCACGACGTACCGCAGGCGGCAGCTCTCGGCGACGTACCTCTGGATGATCAGTTCCTGGCGGAGACCTTCCTGGCGCAGGACACCGGCATCATAGACGCGGCCGGTAAAGGCGTCGTCAAGATTTTCGGCGGGTTCAAGTGGGGCTGGCAGGTGCACGGGGTCTAGCCTCGATCATTCGCGCGTTTGGCACGTCCAGCTCGCCCACTTGTCCGCATCGCTGTCAGTCAATGGTTTTGGATGGTGGGTAGGTCGGTTGACCGGCTGTCGCGCCGACTGGGCGTGGTCTCCTATGGTCCTTCGGGTCGGTGGGATAGCGACTGAGCCAGGTCAGTCGGGGGAGGGAATCGCCGCGATCCGGTTGAACGCGGTGGTGAGCTGGCCGGCCCAGGGCCAGCTTGATGGGATGCGTAGCCAGCGGCGGCGTTGACCGCGGGCGAGTCGGGTGGTGGTGTGCAGGATCCGGTAGCGAAGTCGTTTCGGCTCGGCCCGGGCGAGGTCGCCGTCGAGGGCGTGTACGGCGGGTATCTGCGTGATCGCCTCTTCGAGTACGTCGAGGTGATCGGTGGTGGTGTTCGCCCCGGTGTTACCTGGCCGCAGCTTCATGGCGAGGAGCTCACCGGTGTTGTCGCAGGTCACCAGGATTGGATGGAACCCATACGTGTGTTTGTAGGTGGGCGCGTCGCCTTCCTTGTCGCTGTGCGCGACCTCGGCGAGGTCGAGCAGCGCGGCGGTGTCGTGCCTGCTGGCGATCGACTTCTTTCACATCGACACGATCGCCCTGCGGTGGGTGTACGTGCTGGTCCTGATGGAGATCACGACCCGGCGGGTGCACCTGCGCCAGCCAGTTCCGGTTCCTGATCCGCGATCGGGACACCAAGTACGCTGCCGAGTTTGACGCGATGTTCACCGCGGAGGGCATCCGGCTGGTCAAGATTCCTCCGCGTACGCCGCGGGCGAACGCGTTGATCGAGCGCTGGGGCCGCAGCCTGCGCCAGGAGTGCACCGACCACGTCCTGGTCTACAACGAACGGCACGCTGTGACGGTGGTCAACGAGTACGTGCAGCACTTCAACGACCACCGCCCGCATCAGGGCCTGCAACAGTTGCCGCCCAACCAGACCCGACTGTCGTCATCTTGATGGATGCCCCCGTAAGCGCCGACGACGCCTCGGCGGCGTGGTCAACGAGTACCGCCGGGCAGCCTGACCAGAGCTTTAAAGCCAGGTCACAGGCATGAACGGGATTTTGAAACGGTACAGGCAGAACGGCACTCGTGGCGGTCGGGCTCGTGCGGCCTTACACCCGGGATCTCAGCACGTCGAACTCGCAGCCTGGCGAGGACGGGTCGAAGCCGTGCTCGACCAGCCAGCGGATCGCCAGCAGGCTTCGCAATGACCACCACGCGCGGATCACGTCGAGGTCGACGTCGGTGCCGTAGCCGGCGACGACGTCGCCAAGGTGCTCCTCGTGTCCGAGCGTCAAGATGGCGAGGTCGTACAGGGCATCGCCCTGGCACGCCTCGGACCAGTCGATCACGCCGGTGATCTCGTCGCCGTGGACGAATACGTGGGTGATCTGCAGGTCGCCGTGCGTGAACACCGGTGTCCACGGCCGGAGCGCAGCCTCGGCAACCCGGCGGTTGCGCGTGACCACGTCGGTCGGAAGGACACCGTTCGTAACGAGCCACTCGCATTCGCCGTCGAGGTCCGATGCGATCTCGTCGAGGCGGCGACCGGGCCATGGCGGCAGCGGCGCGTCGTGCAGCATCCGTGCGGCGGCACCCGCCGCGGCCCACGCCGAGGACGACGCGGTCGACGGCTCGCCGAGGCGGCCGAGTGCCGTCCCTGGGAGGGCGGCGAGCGCGAGCACGGGCGGCTTGCGCCACAGGACCTCCGGAGTCGGGATCGGCGCCATAGCCATCGCCTCGACCTCGACGTCGGTGCGCGTCTGATCAGCGTCGATTTTCAGGAACACGTCGCCGACGCGCAGGGTCGCGCGCTCGTGATGGGCGACGACGACCTTGACCTCCTCCACGTCGGCCAGTATCGCGAGATGATCACCGACGTCGCCACGGGTTAATCTCGTGCGACTGCGCGGCTGACCGCGTCCCGCTGGCCGGCGGCCTCGTGCACGACACCGCTGCTTGAGTCGGCGGGTGGCGGCGTGCCGGTCCATCCGGGCGCCGGTGGTGTTGCGCAGGATCGGCCCGAGCCAGGCCACCTCTCGGGGATCCGGATCGACAGGGCCGGTGATGACGGCCTCGTGGATCCCGAGCCAGTACGAGCCGCGTTCGCCGTGGCAGAGGAACTTGAGCACGAAGCGGACCGGGACGTGGACGCCGAGCTCTTCTGCGAGTTCGCGTGCAGCCGCCGCTTGGTAAGACTCGCCGACGTTGACCGCTCCACCGAAGGTCACTTCATAATAGCCGGGAAATCTGGGCAGCCGTTCGGCGCGCCGGTACACGAGGAACCGACCATCCTCGTCCCGCCAGATGCTGGTCGAGATGCGATGCAACCATCCGTGGTGCACAGCAGCCCCACGGCCGACGACGCCGAGCACGCGGTCTTGGTCGTCCACATGCTTCACAAGTTCAGTCACAGCGCACACGATCGCAGGACCTTCGCCGAGGGTTGGCGAGGATGCCGCCTGTCAGCACGGCACCCTTGCGAGCGCAACGTGACCTTGGCGGATTTCGCCGACCATGGCGAATTCGGACCGGTCGACATCGCAGCAGAAGTGAAGATCCCTGGATAGATCAACCCGTTCGGGCGCGGGTTGTCGTGCATACGCACGGGCATGCTCCGCCGCGCCGTCCATGATGCCCGCGACCAGGTCCACCCGCCTCGGCTCCGATCCGTGGAGAAGGTCGCTCAGGTACCTCGCGCAGGCCCAGTCCTCAGCGGTCTGCCCGGTGCAGACAAGAGTGCACGGGGTCCCGGCGTGGTTCCTGCTGATCCATCGAGCGGTGGCACCGACATTCAGTGCTGACACCGCGAGCAGCGCCGCCGGGTCCGGATACCGGACGAGCCCGCGCGTGCCGTTCGATGTCGCCTGAATCAAACGTCGGCCCTCAAGCTGCGCCGCCGACATCTCGAACGGCGAGTTCCCGAAGTCGAAATCCGCTGGCTTGAGCCCGCTGGTCTCGCCGACCAGAAGGCGATCCGGGTGCAGCCGCCGGAGCTCTCGGCCGACCTCGACCGATGGCGCGCAGACTATTTCCGTCGCGCCACGATCAAACGCGACCGCGGCCGTCGTGAAGGCACGAATGACATCGATGACGATAACGACAGTGCCAGCCGGGACCTTGGCATCCATACCTACGATCGACACGGCACGCGATTCTTCACCGTAGAACGTCCGACCTGCAAGGACGTTTTCGAGACGCGGCCCGCCGCACTGTCATCGGCAGGACCGGACGTGCCCAGATCTCGACCGTACGGAACAACGGCTTACAGGGAGTGACACGGCGGGCCCCGTCAGCGCGCCGTCGGCGGCATGTGCGTGTGGTCTGGCTATCAGCAAAGATCACCGCCGGGTTGCGTATCGCGGACGTGCCATGTGACCTTGATCTACAGTGGGTGCGTGGTTGACGTTAGCCGGGAAACTGAAGACCAAACCGATCAACGACTGCGCCAGGTGATCGCGGCGGCGGAGCTGGTCGTCCACGACGGGATCTGGTACTTCGAGGAGTCGCCGGCGTCAAGCCCACCGCCGCTGTCGGCACAGACGCTCGCGGTCGTGCGGGATCAGGACTCGTGGAGCGCGCTGATCCCGATGACTCACGAGCCGACCGAGCCGGTCGAGCGCTTCGGAGTGTTCTCGTTCCACTTTCCGCCCGGCGTCGACAACAGCGGCTTCGTCGGATGGCTCGCCACCCACCTCAAACGCCGCCTCGGCACGGGTGTGTTCGTCGTGTGCGGCAGCAACCGCGCCCGCGGCGGCATCTACGACTACTGGGGCTGCCCCCACAACCTCCTACCCGAGGCCGTCGCAGTGGTCAAGGAGTTGTCCACACAGTAGAGCCGCGCACGTCGGCATGTGCGGACGCTTGGGGGACCGCCATGGTCAGAATCACCCCCACCATGCGCTCACCGCTCGTCCTCGACGGGCGACACTGCCTCAACGCCGACAGGCTCACCGAAATCGGCTACCGATCCCTGACCATGACTGCGCCAGCCATCCCCCCGCGCGCTCGGGCCTGACTGCCCATGATCGTCCGGATGACATCATCCGGGCGGCCCGCAGACCCAGTTTGTAGCGAGCGCCGACCGCTCGACACGATCCCCACCTGGCGAGTCGAGCGGTCGGGGGTGTCATTCAGCTCCACCCGCTTGCGATCAAGTCTCGCGATGAGGAGCGCCGCCATGGACGACCTGACTCACACCGGCAGCCCTGAGACGATCCTTGTCTTCATCCGCGGCAACTCCGGATCCGGGAAGAGCACGATCGCTCGCGCGTTGCGGCGCCGGCACGGCCGCGGCTGCGCCCTCGTCGAGCAGGACTACCTACGTCGAGTCCTGCTGCGGGAACGGGACAAGCCCGGCGGGCTCGGCCCGCCCTCATCGAACAGACGGTCCGCATGGCCCTCGACCACGGCTACCACGTGATCCTCGAAGGGATCATGCACGCCGCCCGGTACCGGCGGATGCTCACGTCACTGCGCGACGCTCACCGCGGCCGGACGCTGTTCGTCTACCTCGACGTGTCCCTGCCCGAAACCCTGCGTCGGCACGAGATGCGCCCGCAGGCCACGCAGTTCACGGCGGACAACATGCGCGACTGGTACGCCCCTCATGACGTCCTCGGCCACGACGACGAAGTCGTCCTGCCCGAGACCACCTCGATGGAGGAAGCCATCCTGCGCATCGCTACCACCGCCGCGCTGCCCCTGACCGGCCGCGATGACGACCTTCTTCCCGCCACGCCCTGACCTTCCCACGCCCTCGCCACCGGCTCCCGGACCACGCACCCGAGCGCACGGTGACCCGCAGACGACGATGCCGCGTCGGCGGGTGCCCCTAGGCTGGGACCGTGCGGGAGGACGAGCTGCGGGACTTGGTCCAGCGCAGCCCGTGGCTGATCCGGGCGCTGGGTGTCGTCCGGGACTCCGGCCTGCCGGACGCCTGGATCGGCGCGGGCGTCATCCGCGACCTCGTCTGGGGCGAGCGGTACGGCGACGGCTTCGACCCGTCGTCGGTGCGCGATGTCGACGTCGTCTTCCTCGACCCGGCGGACCTGAGCCGCGACAACGACGACCGGGCCACCGAGCTGCTGGTGGCGGCCTGGCCGGAGCCGCCGTGGGAGGCGAAGAACCAGGCTGCCGTGCACACCTGGTTTCCGGGGAAGTTCGGCGGCGACCCGGTGGCCCCGTTGCGGACCATCACCGAGGCGGTCGCCACCTGGCCCGAGTACGCCACGGCCGTGGCGGTACGCCTCGACGCGCATGACCGGATCGTGGTCTGCGCGCCGCACGGCCTCGGCGACCTGCTCGACGGCATATGGCGACGTAACCCGACCAGGGTCAGCCCGGAGATCTCCCGGCAACGACTCGCCCGCCACCGCCCCACCGAACGCTGGCCCGGCGTCCGCGTCGTGAACCAAGTCGGCGCTCACGGCTCCCGAATGCCGCCGTGATCTGCGACCTTGAGTCTGGAGCCTTTCGGCAATTGGGAGACGCGGATATCAGAACCTGCGGAATGCTGGGTGAGATCAGTAGCTGGCTCTGCCCGATGGCACCACACGGCTCTGCCGACCGGCATGCCGGTCACCCTAGGTAGTCGACGGGACGTACTTGCTCGCACCGATCTGCGGCTGGATGTGCGCTATTCGGCAGATCCGCGCACCTGATCTTGGACGGCTCGCTGGCGCGTGTCGGCCGCAGCGCACCTGGCAGCGGAAGCTACGCGCCGCCGAGCGGGCGTACGCCGACGTCCAGCACCATGCCACCCGCAGGTTGAGCGTGGACCGACGCAACTACCGTGCGCTGTACTGGTACATGGGTGCAGATCTGCGGTACCGGCTCGCGGAGTTGCCCGGCGGGAGCTGATGCGGCGGGGTGGTCTCGTTGGGGAGCCGGTCGTCGACGCCGCGTTACCCGCATTTCGGGCGAAGATCGCGGGCCGCTTCCTCGGCGATGTCGAGGTTACCGAAGCGCCTGGTCAGGGCGGCGACCACCCGGGCACACTCCTCGTGGTGGGCCCGGGTGACCGCCTCGCGGACGCGAAGATCCTGACCGGTGGTGGCGGGCGTCGAACGGCTCGGGCGCGAGGCAACCTCGTCGGTGGCGTAGCCGCCGAAGCGCTGGATGCGGGCGGTCAGGCCGAGCGGCGGTGCGCAACCTCGGGGGCCGACAGGCTCGACTCCGACGTGCTGCCGAAGAGGCGTCCCGGAAAGTTCTTCAAAGAAATCCGGGAGGCGGTGTCGGATCGGGGCGGTGGTGTTCGTAGCAGGGGTGAGGCCGCCCACAAGGGGCGGCGCCAAGGCAAGGAACCGCGATCATGAAGCTGACGACCATGACCCAGGTCACCATCGATGGGGTGATGCAGGGAAACGGCGGCGCGTCGGATGACCGCAGGAACGGATTCGAGCGCGGCGGATGGGCCCGGGGGCGGGGTGACGACGAGACCAGGACGCTCATCACGCAGACCTACCAGCGCGCCGAGGCGTTCCTGTTCGGCCGGCGCACCTACGAGTTGTTCGCCGGCTCCTGGGGATCAATCGACCAGATGCGCGCACATCCCATCGGCGTGGCCTTGAACGGGGCCCCCAAGTACGTTGCCTCGACCACGCTCACCGCGCCGCGTTGGGAGGACACGACCGTTCTCTGCGGTGACCTCGCGGCGGCCATCAGTGAGCTGAAGGCCAAGCCCGGGGGTGAGCTGCAGGTGCACGGCAGTGGCGCCCTGACCCGGTGGCTGCTGGAGAACGATCTGGTCGACGAGATGATTCTGATCGTGGTCCCGGTGATCCTCGGCCAGGGCGCGAGACTGTTCCCGGAGACCGGTCCGGATCTTGCGCTCGACCTGGTCGAGTCGCGGGTCGACTCGAAGGGCGTGACGATCCAGGTCTTCCGGCCGGCCGGGCGCCCGCGGTATGCAACGGCCTGAAGTCCCTGACCACCGAACCACGGTGTCTTGACCCAGAGGAGATGATCTTCAGATGCAGTACCTGGTTTCCGTGATCGATGACAAGAGCAATCCCGGCAGCACGGATAGGCAGCCTGCCATCAGCGCGTTCAACGAACGGCTGATCGCCGAGGGTTATTGGGTTTTCGCGGGCGGGCTCGCGGACACCGACGCGGCCACGGTCATCGACAACCGGGGCGAGCAGGCGGTGTTCAGCGACGGGCCTTTCGTGGAGTCGAAGGAGTACCTCGCCGGCGTCTGGGTGTGGGAGGCCCCCGATCTGGATGTGGCGCTCAAGCTCGCCACCGAGGCGTCGAAGGTCTGCGATCGGAAGATCGAGGTGCGGCCGTTCCTGTGAGCGACGTCGAGGAGGCGATCACCCGGGCCCACCACGAGGAGTGGGCCCGGGTGGTCGCCGCCCTGACCAGGCGCTTCGGTGACCTCGACGTCGCCGAGGAAGCGGCGGCCGAGGCGTTCGCGACCGCCGTCGAACGGTGGCCGGCCGACCGAGTGCCCCCCAACCCCGGCGCCTGGCTGACTACCACCGCCAACCGCAAGGCCATCGACCGGATCCGGCGCGAGAACAAGCGCGACGACAAGCACAAGGAGGCTCAACTGGTGTACGACAACACCCCACCCGAGCCTCTCGGCGCCATCGACGACGACCGGCTCCGGCTGATCTTCACCTGCTGTCACCCGGCGCTGGCGATGCAAGCCCGCGTGGCGCTGACACTGCGCATGCTCGGCGGGCTGACCGTGCCCGAGATCGCCCGCGCCTTCCTGATGCGGGAGACCACCTTGGAGCAGCGGATCACCCGCGCGAAGGCCAAGATCAAGGCGGCTCGCATCCCGTATCGGGTGCCGGCCGCGGAGGATCTCCCGGCACGCGTCTCCGGCGTGCTGACCGTCCTCTTCCTGGTCTTCAACGAGGGCTACCTGGCCACCGGCCCCGACACCGATCCCGTACGTCACGACCTGACCACCGAGGCGATCCGGCTCACCCGCCTGATCCGCGCCCTCCTACCGGACGACGGTGAGGTGGCCGGGCTGCTGGCGCTGATGCTGCTCACCGAAGCCCGCCGCCCCGCCCGGGTCTCGGCCAGCGGCGAACTGGTCACCCTCGACGAGCAGGACCGTGGGGCCTGGGACGCGACGCTGATCGCCGAGGGCCACCGACTGGTCCGCGAACGCCTCGCCGCTGCCGCCGCCGGGGTAGTTCCGGGTCGCTACCAGATCCTCGCCGCGATCAACGCCGTGCACACCTCCGCCCGCGACATCCGCGACACCGACTGGTCCCAGGTCGTCGCCCTCTACGACCAACTCGTCCACCTCGACTCCTCGCCGATCGTCGCCCTCAACCGGGCCATCGCGGTCGCCGAGCTCGACGGACCGGAGGTGGCGCTGGCGGCCGTCGACCGTCTTGAGGACAAGCTGGCCGGCTATCACGCCTACCACGCGACCCGCGCCGACCTGCTGCGCCGGCTGGGCCAAAGTCAGCAGTCGCGCGCGGCCTACGACAAAGCCATCGAGCTGGCGGGCAACACCGCCGAGACCGCCAACCTGACCCGCCGCCGCGACCAACTGCGGTAGCGCCCACGAATCCCGATCGAAACCCCGCGCGCAACGGCCGCCGACCCCCGACGCGCAGACGATGCCCCGGTAATGGCAATCAGATCGGCGTAATACCCACATGAGGTCGTTCGACTTCTGACGGTCGGCACCGCACTGTCATCGGCATGTGCGGACGCTTGGGGACCGCCATGGTCAGAATCACCCCGGGGTCCGAGCGACCCCGGGGTGAGCGCTCCGTGGTTCTCCGGCGGCGGCGCCGACGGTAGGTATGCGGACGGAACGTTGTTGATCTTCGATGATGTGCGCGGTGTGTGCTCTCGCAGCCTGCGGCTGTTGGTGCGCCCGGAGACGGTGCTGCGCTGGCACCGAGACCTGGATCGCCCTGTACCGTGCCAAAACTCGTTCAACGGCCCGCATCAGGCTGCCCGGTAGTACTCGTTGATGACCCCTTTGAGTCGTCGTCGGCGCCGTACTGGCATGGTCATCGGGATGACGACTGTCGGGTCATGGTTGGGCGGTCGCTGCTGCCGTCCTTGGTGTGGCCGGTGGTTGTTGAAGTGGTCGACGTACTCACCGGCCACGGCCAGCGCGTGCCGCTCGTTGTAGATGAGCAGGTTGTCGGTGCACTCCTCACGCAGGCTGCGGCCCCAGCGCTCGATGAAGCAGTTCGCCCGCGGGGTGCGGGGTGGCGTCTTGACCACCGTGATGCCTTCGGCGGTGAAGACGTGGTCGAAGGCGGCGGTGTACTTGCCGTCGCGGTCGCGAATCAGAAATCGCCAGGCGTCGCTTCGCTCGCTCATGTCCATAGTCAGGTTGCGGGCTTGCTGGGCCACCCACTGTCCGGTGGGGTGCGCGGTGACGCCGAGCAGGTGGACCCGCCGGGTGGTCACCTCCATGACCACCAGCAGGTACAGGCGTCGCAGCAGGATGGTGTCGAGGTGGACGAAGTCGATGGCCAACAACCCGGCGGCCTGGTTGCGCAGGAAGGTTCGCCAGCTGGTGTCCTGCGGGCGGGGCGGTGGGCCGACGCGCCGACGGACCAGGATCCGCCGGATCGTGCCCGCCCCGACCCGATATCCCAGCCGCTGCAGTTCGCCCTGGATCCTGCGGTGGCCCCACCGCGGATTCTCCCGGGCCAACCGCAGCACCAGGTTCCGGACCTCGTCGCTGACCGGTGGCCGGCCGGGTCGGTTCGGATAGGTCCAATGGCGTCGTACCAGCCGCCGGTGCCAGCCGAGCAACGTCGTCGGATGCGATCCGGTGCGCCCGTATCCTGCGCGGGAGCAGGCGGGCCAGCGCGGATCGCCCGGTCCGGCCAGGACAGCCGCGGCCGGTCCCGGACCTGGCGGCGTAGCACCGCCACCTCATGCCGCAGCGCGAGGACCTCGACCAGCAGCGCCCTGTCGCTGCGGATCAGCAACCCTAAACCGCTGAACAGGCGGATTATCGCCAAGTACAGCAACCGCACGACCATACCGGCGATCATCAGCCCAAGCCGAGTAATCCGAGCTCACAGCATGTGCGACGAGTTCTGGCATGGTACAGGTTCAGAGTTCGGCTGGATAGCGAGATCGTGGAGGGGTAAGACGGCACAGGCGAGGCTCCCGGTCGGGGCATCGGATCTTGGTCGACTGCTGTCTTACCTGGAGCCTCGTCTTCATCGATGTCCGGGCTGCCTGCACCCGCCACGAGCTGCAAGATCAGCTTGGAAAAGGCTCACTCAATGCGCTTCCCGGGCGAGAACACCGCCAACCTCACGATGCAGCAGCTACGCGGCAAGGAGGGCGCACGAGTTCGCCGGACGTACCATGAGCACGGCGAACGAACCGGTGTTGCCTGGCGGCACCGCGACTATGACCGGGCCGACTTCGCCGGTGGCGACCCTATCAACCAAGCACTGTCGGCCGCACACGCCTGCCTGTACGGCATCGTGCATACGGTCATCGTCGCGCTTGGGGCCGCTTCCGGTCTCGGGTTCTTTCACACCGGGCATGAACGCGCTTTCGTGTACGACATCGCCGACCTTTACAAGGCTGAGATAACGATCCCAGTTGCCTTCGATGTGGTGGTTAGTGGCTCGACCGATATGGGCACCGATGCGCGACGCGCTGTGCGTGACCGCGTGCACGACGGGGCCATTCTCGCGCGGCTGCGTACGCATGTTGCTGCTTCAAACCTGACCGTCAACGAAATCCGCCCACTGATCAACGCCTCATCGTTGGCCCAGCCAGCGACCTCGCCCACCGTTTGCACTGGTCACACTGGCGACGCCGGCATCAAGCCCGCGCCCGCGAGCCCACTACAGACAACGATTCAGCCGTGAACTTCAGCCATGATCCCGAACGGCGGCTGCCGCACTGGGCGCTTTCCGGGTGATCCGCTGGCCGGTCCACTTCGGCGCAAAGGCTGCATCTCTGTTTAGATCGGCATCACTCAACAAGCCGATCCTCAATAAAATACATCCGCTTCAGGATCTTCCCTTCCTTGCTTTTGTCATAACAATAGTATTTCTTCTGCGGATCGGCATCCGGCCAGGTTATTGATGCGATCAGATCGTTCTTGTGGTGCTCTAGCTGATCCGTATTCAGGTAACCTTCATCGGGCTGCCAGTCTCTTGGCAAATCGTCGCTTTCTCTGTAGAAGTACATGTAAAAAGTCCTGCTCTTGCCTTCTGTTACTTTAGCTTCTCCTTCAATCGGGTGATCCTTACTGTATTTTTCAACCAATTCTTTCAGTTCTACTAGATCTTCGGGTGGATTCAGAATCATATAATGCTTTCTGACAGTCACCTCCCGTTCATCCGCTTTACCGAAGACCTCCTCCGTGTTGTCAATTTCGAAGATCCTTGTTTCCCCACCTGATTCCTCATTCTCTGTACATCCAAGCAGGCTCAGTGGAATGAAGAACGCACCAATAATCAGGGCCAGAATCGTCAGATTGGCTTTAACCACTCAACTCCCCTTCAAATGGCATATCATTCCCGTTGAAATGGATGGACCGCAGCACATCTGGCAACGTAGCTGGGATCCACAAGGCGTCGACGCGGCAAACGCCTCCGTCCGCTTCGACCGTCCTCACGGCGGCCCATCCAAAGAGGGACCGCGAGACATGACGCGAGGGCCGCTGCGGCGCGGAGCTGCCATGAACGCGAGGCGAGGGGCAACGCGATCATGAGGGAGAGATTACCTATCGGATCATCGTCGCAAAGGCCAGCTCACCGGTGGTGGTGTTGCGGCGGATCAGGAGGCTGTGTCGGCCGCCGTTGTCGGGGTCGGCGTCGGTGGTGACCTCATCCAGCCAGGCCCAGTCGTAGAAGCGTTGCCCTTTCGACCCGGCTCCAGCGCTGCGGCGCTGCCACGCCGAGGCGGGTAGGTCGGCGGCGACCCGGTCAGCCCGGAGGCGGACCGTGCCGCCGCCGAGTGGGACCAGGTGGCTGCGGGACACGGCCAGGACATAGCCCAGCTGGTGTTCGCGCAGGTGGGCGCGGAATACGCTGCTGTTGCCGTAGGCCTCGTCCGCGGCGGCCCAAGCCACCGGCACGCCGGCGTCGACGGCTGCGGTGATCATCTCGGCGGCCAGCTCGGACTTCGTGGCGAAGGCGACCTCGTCGGGGACACCGGCGGCCTGGCAGCGGTCCCGGTCATCCCGAGCAGCGCCTCGCGCGCCTCCCGCAGGTACCGATGAAGATTCGCCTTGGCGTCGAGGTCTGCCACGCCGCCTAGGATCTCACCGCCGTGCCCGCCGCGATGCCCTGTACGCCCGCGGTCCGAGCCGCGCGGTGACCGCTCTTGATCAGCCACCATGCACGGACGGCGGCAGATCCGGGCGTCGTTTATCTCTCGCCCAATCAAGCAGCTGGATCCGTTTGCGGACGCTGTCGCGACGGGTCAGGCCATCGCCTGGGCGGTGGCCTGACTGTCATCGTGAGCGGTCTGAGTGTGGTCAGGGTCGGCGCAGTGGTGCGAGCGCGTCGGCCCAGGCGGTCACCTCGGTGAAGAGCTGGCGGAGCATGCTGTTGTGGCGGTCGCCGGGGGTGAACGTGGTGAACGCTGTGAAGTCGGTGGCGAGTGACAGGCTGACCTGGGTGCGTACGCCGGCCAGTTGGAGACCTGCCGTGACGAGGCGCAGGTGTTCGGCGGCGCGTGCGCCGCCGACGTTGCTGCCGTAGGAGACGAAGCCCGCCGCCTTGTTGTTCCACTCGCCGTAGAGGTAGTCGATGGCGTTCTTCAACGCCGCGGGGATCGATCGGTTGTACTCCGGGGTGACGAAGACGTATCCGTCGAACTCGGCGATCTTGTTGCTCCACTTTTGTGTGTGGGCGTGGGTGTAGGAGCCGAGTAGCGGTGACTGCGGCTCGTCGAAGATCGGCAGGCCGTAGTCCTCGATGTCCACCACCTCGACGTCGACGCCGTCGTGCTGGCTGCCCTGCTCGGCGACCCACTCGGCCACCTGGTGACCGACCCGGCCGGGGCGGGTAGTGCCGAGGATGATCCCGATGTTCGTCATGCCTGGTCCGTTCCTGCTGATCGGATGGTTACTGATGGTCGGAAATGTTGTGCTGCGCGGAGTGATCCCTCGATCCGACACGGACTGTCACTGACGTTGCTGATGCCGACGTCCGGATTGCAGCGCCGCGTCGAGGCCGTTCAGCCGCAGCACGCTTGCGCCGCGCAGGTGCGCGAGGTCCGCACTGCCGTCCCCCGTGTACCTGAGAAAGGTCACCTGTTCGGTCCATCCCAGGCAGGTACCGTCTGTTTCGGCGTCGAGCCGTACGGTGACCAGCGAGGTCCATCGCAGTTCACCGTCGACGACCGCCTCGTAGCCGTAGACGATCCGGTGGCTGCCCGCGATGTCGATGTATCTTGACCGGTACTCCAACCGTTCGGGCGCGGTGTCCAGCCCCGTGTAGGTGCTGCGGGCCGTCTCGCCTCCGCCCACCCGGAAGTCGTGCTCGTAGGAAGCTCCGTTGCCGGGTAGCCGGAACCACCGCCGCCTGATCGCGGTGTCGGCGAACGCGATGAAGACCTCGCCGGGCGGCACGTCGAGGTGCCGCGAGATCGTGAAGGTGTCGTGCCGGACCATGCCGTCCTCCCGTTGTCACGGCCACGAAGGGGTGGCCGCACGTCAGTTACGATCAGTAAGAAACGTGCGCCCGCCGGTTTTAGTCCGGCTCTCCCATACGCACTTTGAAGTCAGCTACTGACGCATGAGGAACAAAGCCATGACGAGCATCCGTGGTACCGAACTCGCGCAGCGCGGGGTCGCGCCGGACTGCGTCCAGACGATCGAGCTCGTCCGCGACGTGCTGGCGCGGGTGGGCGACAAGTGGACGCTGCTGACCATCACGGTCCTGGCGTCCGGCCCGCTGCGCTTCACCGCGCTGCACGAGCAGGTCGCCGGCATCTCCCAGCGGATGCTCAGCCAGACGCTGCGCGCCCTCACCCGCGACGGGTTGGTAACCAGGACCGGATACCCGGAAGTACCCCCGAGGGTCGAATATGCCCTGACGCCACTCGGCCGCTCACTGAGCGAGGCCGTGGACGGACTCGTGAACTGGGTCCGTGGCCACCAGGCAGACATCGTCCGCAACCGCGACGAGTTCGACCAGACACCCGCCGCGAACACAGCCACCCCGCCCCACGCATAGCCGCGCCCTATCACTCGCGACTGCCACATCGCGATCTCAGTCGAGTCCAGACACACTGTCGTCGGCACGAGCGAGCGCAGAGCGCCACCGCACGTCCGTCACACGCTGTGACGCCCGGTCTGCGGCTACTTAGAGACTTGGTCCAGGATCGGTGTCCGGCCAGACTCGGTCCAGGTGCCCGGCGAGACGCTCCTTCATTGCGGCTGCCCACCGGTGTCATTGGTGTGGCTCTCTCATGGCCTGCGGTCTCGCCGGGCGCCGCGCGAGGAGTGGCTGGAAAGGGGTTTGTTCTGCTCGAAGTAGCGGTGCCCTCCTTGCTGACAACGTCGTCAAGTTCAGCATGAGGAGGCGCCGATGGCGGTGATCATCGGGATGGACCCGCACAAGCGTTCGGCCACCATCGAGGTCGTCGACGAACGCGGCCGGGTGCTGGCTACGGGCAGGTACGGCACCGACAAGGCCGGCTACGCCGAGATGCTCGCGGCCGGTCGCAGGTATGCGGATCGGGTTTGGGCGGTGGAGGGCTGCAACGGCATCGGCAAGCACATCGCTCACCGCCTGGTCCACGACGGTGAGACGGTGGTGGACGTGCCGGCGAAGCTGTCGGCGCAGGTGCGGGTGTTCGCCACCGGCAACGGCCGCAAAACCGATGCGGTGGATGCGCACTCGGTGGCGATGGTGGCGCTACGCAGCCCGAATCTGGTGCAGGTTCAGGTCGATGCGGACCTGCAGGTGATGGGCATGCTCGCCGACCGGCGTGACGAGCTGGGCCGCGCCCGTACCCAGACCATCAACCGGCTGCACCGGTTACTGCTGGAACTGTTGCCCGGCGGGGCGAAGAAGTTCCTATCCGCGGCGCAGGCCCGCGCGTTGATCGCGACGGTCAAGCCCCGCGACATCGTGGGCAAGACCATACGCCGCCTCGCCGTCGAGCTCATCGGTGAACTCGAGGGCATCGACAAGAAGATCAAAGCCGCGGACAAGGATCTGAAGGCCCTGGTGATCGCCCGCGGCTCGACGCTGATGGACCTACACGGTATCGGCCCCGCCGGGGCCGCCCGACTGCTGGCCGACGTCGGAGACATCAGCCGGTTCGCCGACCGCGACCGGTTCGCCTCCTGGAACGGCACCGCACCCCTGGACGCCTCCTCCGGCGACCAGCAACGCCACCGGCTCTCCCGCGCCGGCAACCGGCGAATCAACCGCACGCTGCACATCATGGCCGTGGTCCAGCTGCGCAACCGGACCGAAGGCCGCGCCTACTTCGACGCGAAGAAGGCCGCCGGGAAGACCTCGATGGAAGCCATGCGCGCCCTCAAACGGCGGTTGTCCAACGTGGTCTACGCGCGCATGGTCGCCGACCAGAGGAGGAGAGATGCGGCGGACCCGGGAGGGCAATCGGGGACGACTCTGCAATCCAGCGTGACCGACCTGACCCCGGACATCCGCCCTTCGGACAAGCCACTTCCCGGACCCGCCACCAGCCAGCCTAAACCCAGCCTGTCAACGGTGTCTTGACATAAAGGGGTGCCTACTTAGGTGAGTCAACCCGACGGGAGATTGCCTACGCGGAGTCACTCGGCAAGCCGGTTCGGTATCTGAGTCGCGAGCGCTTGGCGCGAACGGGAGACGGCCCCCAAGAGTGAGTCCGACCGGGCGGTCCGCTCATCGACACGACCGAGCGCTTCGCCCTACCCCGACGCCTGTCACGCAACGTGACGCCCGATCGGCGGCATGAGCGTACACTCCGAAGCGACCTCGGACGAGGGGGTGGGAGTCAGTGCGGTTGCGTTGGTGGTTGCTCGCTGGTCCAGCTTTGCTTTAGGCGGTCGATCAGGTCGATGAAGACAGAGAAGGCGTGGTCGACGCGTTCGCGGTCGTTGGTGGCTAGGAGATCGAGTTGCAGGCCGCGTGCCTGGGCCACGATCATTGACGCGATCAAGGGCGCTTGCTCGCCGGGGCATCCTTCTGCCAGGACTAGTCGCTGCATGAGCCCAAGCGCGTCGTGCATTGCTTGCTGAAGGAAACGCTCGTAGCGCTCCGGCTCTCGTGTGGCCTGAGCGAAGACCTCGAACAACAAGCGATAGACCGGCAGGCGGTCTGCGGTCGTCGACCGCCGCCACCACGAGCCGAGGTCGGCCAGGCTGCCGGATGAGTCGGCCAGGCCGGCCGTGTCGGCCAACCGCTGACGAAGCACATCGGTCACCTCGATGAGGAGGGCCTCCTTTGTGCCGAAGTGGTGCAGCAGAGCCCCGTGGCTGACCCCTACTGCCTCGGCCAACGGCCGCATCGCCAGATTCGCTAACCCATGCGCGAGAACGTAGTTGACCACGGCATCGAGCAGTTCGGGCCGCCGGTGCTGGTAACGCAGACGCCTACCGTCCACGTGCTGCGCGCTCATTCGTCTCAGGGTACCCACCCCCAAAGTTGCTTGACCATATGGTCAAACTACTTCTAGCGTGGTCGACATGGCCCCTGAGATCACCCGCCTGCACCACGTCGGTCACGTGGTCCGCGATATGCCCGCCGCGCTCAAGCTGTATCGACGGCTAGGGTTCGCGCTGCCCACGCCGAGTTATCCCGCGATGGTGCCGCAGGACGGAGGCACACTCGAGCCGTTCGGCGCAGCCAACACCCACGCCGACTTTCCTCAGGACTTCGTCGAACTGGTGACCGTCGTCGACGTCGACGGCGCAGGTAGTCGAGTGCCGGCCGACGCGCGACTGGTCCCGCTGAACGCCCCGCCCAGCGTGCTGCCATCACTGATGGAGCGGATCAACGCCACCAGCGCGAACCTGTCCGACTGCCTGGACCGGTACGAGGGCCTGCACATCCTGATGCTGTCCTCGTCCGATATCGAGGCGACCGCAGCTCGTTTCACGAACTCCGGGATAAAACACGGCGGGGTCAACACCGTGCGACGCCCAGTAGGCCCCCGAGTCGAAACAGTCCGATATCTGGAGATCGACGGCGTCCAACCTGGCGTGGAGGCAGAAGGCAGGATCGGCGTCGCCGCGGATCTGGATCCCGGAATCCAGAGCTCCCGCGCGGCCGACCATCCCAACGGCGCCGTCGGTCTCGTCGACGCTACGCTCTGCATCGCCGACCCTGAGTTGGACGCTGTCCGGACACGCTACGAGGCTTACCTTGACCGCACACCCAAGGCCAACGGACGCGGATATGTGTTCGATCTCGGCGCGGCAACACTGACCCTGGTGCAGGCATCCCGCCTCGCCGAGGCTCTGCCCGGACAGCAACCACCGGCACTGCCCGCCCTCGTTGCCTACACGGTCGAAGTCCGCGACCTAGCCGCGACGAAGGACCTCCTCCAGACCAACAAGGTCCCGCTGGGTCGAGCAGCATCCGGAGAGCTCTTCGTACCAGCCACCGCCGCGATCGGAACGGTAATCGCCTTCCGTTGAACCGACAGAAACACCCCTACATCGTCCGACAAACCAACGCACTCAACTCGGCATGTGCGGATGCTTTGGCGAGACCGTCATGGTCAGAATCGCGGCGGGTCCGAGCGACCCCGGGGTGAGAACTCCGTGGTTCTCCGGTAGCGGCGCCTACGGTAGGTATGCGGACGGAACGTCGTTGATCTTCGATGATGTGCGCGGTGTGTGCTCTCCAGCGGTTACCAACCCGGGTGAACCGGTGCCAACGCGGGTTACGGTGGCGACCGCCGGTCGCATACCGCGGCTCGTGTGCTCCGGGTGTGGTCCTGGGCTGGGCGAACAGGGGTACGGGTGACGCGGGCGAACCTGGGCCACTCCCTGCCACCCCAGGTGAACCCCCAGGTCGCTAGACTAGGTCCTCGCGCCCTCGTAGCCCAGGGGATAGAGCATCGGTTTCGAAAGCCGTTGGGGTAACACCCGTGGGCGTTCGAATCGCCCCGTCTCCGCCACGAGCAACGACGACTCGGCATTGGGCGACTGGCAGCCCAGCGGCTGTTGAGCCGCCCGTCCTGGTTCGAGTCCAGGTGCCGAAGCCACGGAGAGGCCGGCCGGCTACGGAAGCGCCGTTGGAAGCGGCGCAGGGGTCGCCCCCTCGTGGGTTCGAATCCCACCCTCTCCGCCACACCCTGGTACCCAGGCTGGGCACCCAGGCGAAGGCCGGAGTTCCGGCCACCACGCGGGCGCGTCGACGTTGGAGAGTCGGGGCCGGCTGTAACCCGGTTGCTTGCGCTGAAGGGGTTCGAATCCCTCCGCCTGCACCCTGCCTAGAATCGTCAAGATGCCGCTGTACGGAGCAGTGGAACGCACCTTGAAGAGGTCGAAGCCGCATTTGATGACCACGAAGGACGCGATCGTGCACCAGTAGAGGCCGCTGACCGAACCCGTGATCCGGACATGGTTAACGTCGCCTACGCGTTCAACGATCTCCTTGTCGAGCAGGCCGATTGTTCCGGTGATATCGCCGTGGGCGAGGGAACTGCATCCGCTCCATACGACTTCGGCGAGGTCCGCGCCGAGGGTGGTGAGGTCACCGGCGGCCTTGACGATGTCGGAGTACTGCGTCGACCGCAGTGCCTTCTTCGCGTCGTCCGGTTCAACACCCGCCTTGATCACCAGGTCGAGGAGCTGCCGCTCACGCTGTTCGACGGTCTGAGCACCGGGCTGTCCAACCAGTTCGCGCAACCTTGCCGAGTGGCGAACCTCTTTGGCCTACAGGGATAGCCGACGTGTCACGCGGGCCAGCCGAGTCGCCGGCCCCAGCATCTAGACAGCGCGAGCGCCGTTCTCGAAGGCACCACGGATGAGCGAGGACTGGGCGTGGGTGTGGATGGAGACCGAGGCCGAACGGTCGGTCAGTTCGCTGACCACCGATGACCGCAGGCACTGCATGTGGTCGACGGCGACCGTCAGTGCGTGCCAGGCGCTGTGCGAGACCTGGTACGGGTCGGTCTTGGCGTCATCGCCCGCTAGGGGACTGCCCGGCTGGACCTGCCAGGCAACGCTGGGGCTGGCGGTCATCTCGCGCCAGGTGTCGACCTTGTCCAACAGCGACAAGAGCTGCCGAAGGTCGCGGTTTTCGTCGGCTCGCACAGCCGGCGATGCTACGCCCGACCTCGTCGGCTCTGTTGGGATTTATCTGCCAGTGGAACCACGGCCAGTGCTGGCGGCTCGTCGCCGCCGCAGGTGTCGGCGTGACGGATCAACCTGCCCAACCGGGTACGCCCGAACGTGCACAGGTCCCAACGACGCTCAACGATGGATCCCGGAGGTCCGCCGCCGTGCCGTCGATCCGGCCATCCACTTCAACGACTATCACTGTCCGGTCGTGATAACTGAGGGTGACTGCCTTGGCGCCCGAGCCGCCGCGCGCATCGCGGCAAATACGTGCGTGTCTACTGCGAGCCCACGAGAATGCAGAACGGGTGTCTTGCCGGGTCGGCGAGAACGTAGAGGGGCTCTTCGCGCTTCTCGGTGCGGTCTAGGAGCACGATCGCTCCGAGATCCTCGGCTCGCCGACGGTGTCGCTCCAGTTCGTCGACCGTGGGCACGCAAAAGTCGAGGTGCATCTGCTTGGGAACGTCGTGCGCAGGCCAAGTCGGTCGCGACAGCGTGTGGACTTCTTGAAAGGCGAGCACACGGTTGCCGTGGCCGTCGACCAGGACCAGCCAGTCTTCGTCGTCGACGCTGCCATCCGTCGGAGGTTCGTCACCAGGGCGGCACTGGAGGCCCAGCAGTTCGCGGTAGAACTCGGCCAGAGCGCGGGCATCGGTCGCATCCAGCGCGGTGTGCATCAGCACGGGATAGGTGGACACCAGTGATTCCCCCTTCCTGTGGTTGTTAGCCATCTCACCACGACGTCGCTGAGAGCGGCGACATCCTGACATCGGCAAAGTCGTCCCGCAGCCTGCTTGATGCGCCACGGCGGTACGTCTGGGCGCTCGTCAATCAGGCGTTGCAGCCGAGCGCGTCCAGCGCATCCCGTGCGCGGTACGCAAGCTGTGCTCATGACCGACGCAGCAGTGCTGTCGCTGGCAGATCTTCGCCGAGGGCTCAACGTGCTCTGGACGTGGTTGAACCCCGGTATGGAGCGGTCGTGGACCTCGACGCCGACGCCTACTACTGGACCGTCGGCCCGCCGGTGACGATGACCAAATCTATAGAGGTTTCGCCTTGGACCATCGAGATGGGTGGCCGCTGTTCGTGCCACTCCAGAAGTGGCACATGAGGGTATCGTTGACCTGCGTGCCGATCTGGTAAGGCGGCTGGGAGAGTGCGACCACGTCACCCTTGCGACCGGCTCAGCCCTTGGGCTTCGGCGGCGGCGCGGCGAGGTGCCGGGCGCCGATGGCGAGCCCGAGCTGGAAGCGGTTGTCCACGCCTAGCCGGTTCATGAGGGACCGGATGATCGTGGAGACCGTGCGGGTGCTGATTCGCAGCTCGCGCGCGGCGGAGACGTCGGTGTGGCCCTGTGCCAGCAGTCCGATCAGCGTGTGCTCGCGGGGGCTGAGGGTGATCCGGGGCATCGTGTACTCCTGTGCGGCGCGGCTGGCCGCCCAGTGCCGCTCGAACAGTGCCACGAGTGCGGCCACGACAGGCGGTTGGGTGACCTCCAGGTAGCCGAGGTTGACGTCGGTCGGCGCCACCGGGAAGAGGGCTACCTTCCGGTCCACCACGAAGAGCTTCATTGGTACGGACGGCATCTCGCGGTAGGCGGGCCGTGGGTCGGCCGGCGTCCGCCCGTACGGGGACATCGGGTCCGGGGTGGCGGGCTGGACGCCGAGCACCCGCATGGCGACGCCTCGCTCGAGGAGCGTGCGGTCCATGGCGACGGCCGGTTTTGCGGCCTCGGCGTCGAAGCGCGGCTCGGGGTGCATGGCTAGGTGCTCGTGCCGGGCGACCGCGACGAGTTCGGCCAGCCGGGCGCGGCTCGCGGCCCGTGTCTGAAGGTGCCGCAGCCCCTCCCCCAGACGTACGGCTTGCGCGGCCACCTCGGGGACGGTCTCGCGCCTCCCCGTGTCGGCGGCCGGCGGGGGTGGGGTGGTGCGGCGCGCCTCCGCAGTGGCTCGCGGCACCCAGACGACGCCCGCCTGGGCCGGCGACCGGCGGGCGACGGCGAAACCGAGAGCGGCCAGGTGGTCCAGGGCCTGGGTGATCCGCTGGCGGGGCATGCCCAGCTCGCGGAGGAGCTCGCCTGCGGTGGCCCTGCCGAACGTGACGAGCCGGCGGTAGACCAGGTCCGCGTCGGGTGACGCGCCCCAGCCGATCAGCGAAGGCTGGGCCGGTCTGCGCTCGCTCTGCTCGCGCGGGGTCACAGGCAGGTCCCGCACGTCGGGTCGGGCGTGTAGTCATGCTCCCGGGACACCGGGCCGAGGACCCGCGGGTCGTCCGTCGGGATGGGCGCGGCGACCGGCAGCTCGCCCGGACCGCCGGCGTCGACGCCGAGGCAAGCTACCCGCCCATCGACGGCGTATGCGACGCAGAGCGCCGTCATGTCGGGAGCCAGATTGAGGCGGATACCGCTGATCTGGAATGTGAAGGGGGTCGGCCCGGACATCGACTGGTACGGCACGGGGCCGCGGCTGCGCACACCTGTGCCGCCGTAGAACCGGACGACGGTGAACCCGTTGGTGCTTGCGGCGTCGGCGCAGGGCTGGATCCACCCCGATATCCACAACCTCGGCGCGCCGGACTCGTCCCGGTCCGCCCGGACGTCGGTGATCGCCCCGGTGGCGCACCGGGCCGGCGACCACTCCGGTGGCGCCGTGACCGTGCTGATCGGCGTGGGAAGCGCTGCCGGACTGCGCGGCGGCATAGTCGGGCGTGTGGTCGGATCCGGCTCGTCGGCGACCTGCTCTGGTGTCCCGGGGACACGGCCGGCCACGTCCGCGGCCGACGCGGGCGCCGCCATGACCAGGATGAGAAGGATCGCGCCGCAGACCGCAAACCGGGTGCGGTGGTAGCCCGCCATCGAGTCCCCTTCCGTTCCACGCCGTCGTTTGTGGCATCATGCAATCAGGCGTCGAGTGGACAGTCACGACCCTTTGCCGATTCGTGTCCTAGGCTGCGTGATCATGCAGTTGCGCCCGGCCGCGTGATCACGCAGATTCGCACCGCTCTCAGAGCCGCGGCCCACGTCTTCTTGACCGGCCGCAAGGCCCGATCCGAGCATCACGTCCGCCGATATGGCTGGAAGGGTGGATGTGAGACGAGCTGGACCGCTGCGGGGGCGCCGTGGCGCCCCCCGCGCTGGTCAGATGACGCGGACCTGGAACTGAGAAGGCGTGCCGATCATGTACCTATGGCCCCGCAAGATCACCAGGCGGTCTTGGTCGACGTCATCCGTCGACGATTCCATGTGGAGGGACGTGCACTGTGCGGTTTCCGGGGGTGCCGCCGATGATGATTTCGCGGTGTGAGGTGTTGTTGGTGGTGTTCTGCTCGTGGAGTGTGTGGTCGGGGTTGGCGGCGATCTCGATGTAGTAGGTGCCGTTGGGCAGGTCGGTGATGTCGAAGCTCTGACCGGGCAGGTCCTGGTGGTAGGTGTCGCCGTTGCCGATGTGGAGTGCCTGCCGTACGGCGAGTGCGGATGCGTTGCCGCACGACGTGTGCAGGTCGGTGTTGTCGGGGTGCCAGTTGGCGTGTGGCAGTGTGTAGTCGATTGGGTCGGTGTTGGCCAGGCAGAAGGCTTCTTTGCCGCTGCGGACGGCGATGCTCTTGTCCGCGTTGAGGAGCCGGTACTGGGCGAAGTCGGTGAAGTGCCAGTGGTGGTGGCCGTCGCGGGGGTCCCACTGCATGGTGCCGACCGGGGCGTATCCGACCTGCCTGCCGCGGGTGTCGTAGAAGTACTGGTAGGCGTCCATCACGTCCTGGTCGGGCCGGCGGAAGCCGTCGACGACCAGCGGTGATGTGCCGGCGACCCAGACGGTCGCGGCGAAGTTCAGGTAGTCACGCTCTAGGCCGTAGGGTGTGTAGATCGCGAAGGCGGGTAGCGGGCGCAGGTCCGGCCTCGGTCCGTCGGGGACGCTGAGAGTGCCGGTCGGCCGTTGTCCGGCCGGCGTCAACGAGGCGTGTGAGTGGGAGTGTGGCGTCGCCGTCACACCAAAAGCGGTGACCGTCCGTACTGTCACCTGGACCGTTGCCGACCATCGGTCCGGCGGGAATCCGAATAGGTCGCGGTAGGGCTGGTTGATCGACACCACCGCCGTGTAGGTGCCGTCGTGGAGGAAGAGGGGTGTGATCCACCGTGGTGCTGTCCGTACGCTCCATCCGGCCTGGATTCCCCACACCGCGCCCAACGCGAACGGTGCGAACGACGCGCAGCGGTTGGGGTAGGGCGACGTGGCCGGGGCGTCGGGACGAGTCCGCGCCGCATCGCCGTTGGGACAGAAGGTCTCATCACGATCGGCCACCAGGTTTCCTGCCGCATCCGTCACAGACAGGTGGATGAACGCGGGGAAGCCCGCGAAGTCGCTCAGCAGGCCTGGCGGAAGCGTGACCTTCCGCTGCTTACCGCCCATGTGGACAAGTTGTGTGGCGACGATCGGCTTGGCGTACGTGGCTCGCGTCGCCCGCACCTCGAACGGAGCGTCTCCGGCCAGCACGTGCGTTCCCGGGTCCAGCCTGACCGCTTCGCCCTCCTGCCGTTCGACGGTCACCGCACCGGTGGCGACGAGTCGCAGCGGCGGTTCTGGCGTCGCAGCGATGGCTGCCGATGCGGGGAGGAGGGCCGCGATCGCTGCCGTAGCCGTGAGTAGCGCGGTCCGCCGGTGAGCTTTTCCAGTCATCACACTTCCCGAGCGTGGAAACAGATCTGACGACGTACCGATCACGGCCGGTGGTCGCTGCCTTGCTGGCCCGACCACCGAGCCGTTGAGGGATTAGTAACAGCCGAAGATGGCGGTCTTGCCGCTAGGCGTTAACCGGAAGGTGCTTGCGCCTCTAGCCTGGCAGGTGTAGCTGATGTCGCCGCGACCCCGCGCGACAGTAACCCATCGCTCAGGCACAGTACCCTCGGCTTTGTCGAATCTCTCAATCGAGACCAGCATTGGGATCGCCTCCCACTTGGGTGGTTCATAACACATCTGCCAGTGGGTGGCGCCCAGCACTCCGTTATTGAGGTACCAGTCAAGGACGGTTCCGCATCCGGCTTGGGCCGCGCTCCCGGTGGTGAATAGCGTGCCAGCCAGTACCGTGCCGGTCAGTGCGATCCTCGCACAGATCCGACGCAAGCTTCTGATCAAGGTGCCCTCCCTACTTGCCCACATTTACCTGACGATTCATGACGGGTGTAATTCACCGGCCCCGGGCGCGGTGTGTGTGACCAAGGGCCGCGCGGCACCGGGACCCACGGCCGTCTCGCCGGCACCACGTAGACAGACGAGCACGTGATCGTGCTGAGCCGTGACCGCCACCAGCAGCGCGCCCGACTGTTGTCACTGATTCTGGCACTCGCCCTCCCAACAGTCGCCCACCCCGAGGTTCTGACCACAGCCGCCAACGCGTCAAGCATTTAGAGGGTTAATTCCCATACGCGCCCGGCAGATCGCGTAATGCTGCAGCGAAACCCTTCGGGAAAACGCAGGCGCCCTCACCCGATCGACGACTGGTGGCGTGATGGCCCTCGCCGGTCTCGCCACCCTGGACGATGGGCTTCAAGTCTTCGGCAGAAACCTGCACGGGCCGGATTTAGGGCGTGCAGAGAAATAAGTAGCGATTTCCCGCGTGGGCGCTGTTTGATGTGGTATGGGCGTAATGGCGGAGACCGAGGGGGTGCTGGCTGCGAAGTTCCGGGTGTTGTTCCCGCATCTGGATGAGCGGCAGCGTCGTCTGCTGATGGGAGCCGAGGCCCGGATCCTGGGCCATGGCGGGATCAAGCTGGTGGCCAGGGCCGCCGGGGTCGCGGAGCGTACGGTGTCACGGAGAGTGTCCGATCTGGACTCAGGCGAGGAGCCGTTGGGTAGGACCCGTCGGGCGGGCGGGGGCCGGAAACGGCTGGTCGATCTTGATCCGGGGTTGCGGCTCGCGTTGCTGGCGTTGGTCGAGCCGGACATGCGGGGTGACCCGATGTCGCCGCTGCGCTGGACGACCAAGTCGACCCGCAAGCTCGCCGACGAGCTGACCGGGCAGGGCTGGCAGATCTGCGCCGACACGGTGGCCGACGTGCTGCGCGCGGAGGGCTTCAGCCTGCAGGCCAACGCCAAGACGATCGAGGGCAAGCAGCATCCGGACCGGGATGCCCAGTTCCGCTATCTCAACGAGCAGGTCACGGACCACGAGGGCACCGGTGATCCGGTGATCAGCGTGGATACGAAGAAGAAGGAACTGGTTGGCGAGTTCAAAAACGGTGGGCCGGAGTGGCAGCCAGTGGGTGAGCCCGTCCAGGTCAAGACGCACGACTTTCCCGACCGGGAGACCGGCAAAGCGATTCCGTACGGGATCTATGACGTGACCGCGAACGCCGGCTGGGTCAACGTCGGCTGCGATCACGACACTGCCGCGTTCGCGGTCGCCTCGATCCGCCGCTGGTGGTCCGCCCGCGGCACAAGCGACTACCCGAATGCCCGAAGGCTGCTGATCGCCGCCGACGCGGGCGGCTCCAACGGTCACCGCACCCGGGCGTGGAAGACCGAACTCGCGGCCCTGGCCGCAGAGACCGGACTTCACATCACGGTGTGCCATCTGCCGCCGGTGACCTCGAAATGGAACAAGATCGAGCACCGGCTGTTTAGCCACATCACGATGAACTGGCGCGGCAGGCCGCTGACCAGCCACGAAGTCATCGTGCAGTCCATCGCGGCCACCACCACCCGCGCCGGTCTGAAAGTGCAAGCCGAACCCGACACCGCCGCCTACCCCACCGGAGTCGAAATCAGTGACGCGCAGATCGCCGCGCTGCCGATCACCCGACACCGCTTCCACGGCGACTGGAACTACACCCTTCGCCCCCACGACGAGCAGTCCCCGCCACCGTCTGCGCGCCAGGACGGGCCCACGGACAACGCCCCTGACAGGGCCCTGCTGTCCCACCCGGAACTGACCGGCATGCCCCGATAACAGCTCAACGACATGGCCACCCGGTTAGCCGAATCCCAAGCACGACAGCGTGAGCAGAACCGGTACGTGCGGCGCGGCGCCGTACGCCGCCGCGCTATGGGAGCAGGGCCGCCTGTCAAGCTCAGTGACGCCGACCGCATCCTGGCCACCGTGCTCTACCTGCGCAGACTCTGCACACAAGCGGTCCTGGCTGAGCTGTTCAACGTGGACCGAAAGACGATCACCATCGCCGTTCAGCAGACCCGCCCACTCCTGGAACAGCACGGATACGTCATCACACCATCGACGGCCCGGTTCCCCGCGCCAGCAGACCTCGTCGCATTCCTCGCCGACGGGGAAACCACACCCCTATCAGAGATCAAACCAGCGTGTTAATCATCTGCACGCCCTTACGACTTCGTGCGCATTAGGACGGTCGGTGGCGTCGGTCCGGCGTGGGTGATGATCTTCGGGTGTCGATCCGGTGGGCTCGTCGTGTGTTCAGCCATCCCGCGTTCACCGGGATCTCCCGCCGGCATCTACACCTGTTACGGACTGAGCTGCGTGTGGTGTGGCTGGCCGGGCGTGAGGGCCGGCTGTATGCCCGTCGGGGCGGTCACCGGCGGCGGGCTCCCGGTGCCGGCCGTCGTCTGGTCCTGCGGTTCACCGACCGGTTGGTGATCACCCTCTCCCATCTGCGGCTGGGCGTGCCGCACGAAGCCCTAGCCGCGGCGTTCGGGGTGGATCGCTCGACCGTGACCCGGGCGATCGGGCAGGTCCGTCCACTGCTGGCCCGTCGCGGGTTCGCCCGTCCCAGCGGGATCCGGCTGCACACCCTGGCGGACGTGTTCGCCTACGCCGCCGCCGAAGGCGTCACACTGCGGATGGATGCCACGGAGATCCGGGTCCGCCGGCCACGCGTCGGCCGGCCCGGGCGGAAGGCGTTCGTGTCGGGCAAGGCGAAACAGAACACGATCAAGGCCACCGTGGTGGCCGACGAGTACGGCGCGACCCTGTGGTGCGGTGTCCACCGGCCTGCCGCTGGCTGCCGTTCGTGCGTGACAGCGGCCGATACGATGGAGGAGTGACCGAGTCGGACCTGCGCCCTGCCAAGAAGCCGTGGTTGCCGCCCCGTTGGTTCATTCGGCTGTTCTGGTCGGCTCATCGGGGCGTGTTCCGGCGATCCGGCGGCCGGGTCGGACTGTCGCGTCCGCGCGGCAACCGGTACGGAATGCTGCGCCTGACCACCGTCGGGCGTCGCACCGGCCAGCAGCGCAGCGTGATCCTCGGGTACTTCGAGGACGGCGCGAATCTGGTCTCGCTGGCCATGAACGGGTGGGGGGAGCCCGAGCCGGCCTGGTGGCTCAATCTGCAGGCGCACCCGGACGCGACCGTTGACCTGGTCGACGGGCCGCGGCCGGTGCGTGGTCATGCTGCGACAGGCGACGAACGGTCGCGGCTGTGGGCCCGCTGGCGTGAGATCGACAAGAACCTGGACGGCTACGCTGCGCGGCGGTCGTCCGAAACTGCGGTGGTGGTCCTGGTGCCCCGGCCCGGCACGTCTGAGGCGTCGCGGGGCACCTGATCGACTGGCTTTGCTGGATGGGCTGATCAATCACGTGTTCATGGGGGGCGACTGTCGAGCCGAGGTCGACCGTAACGCCAGATAGCGAGCTGGTTGCGGCAGATGCGGATGCCCGATCTTGAATCACGTCGGCTCAGGCCTACCGACGCGGCCCTCGGAAGGCTCTTTGCGGCTTGTGTAGTTGATGCGTCAGCTGCGACTGCCGTCTCGCTCGGCGGTTCCGCTCGTCGTGGTGCCGTGAGCAGACTGTAGGCCGTTGGCGGCCGGTCAGGTTGGTGTGGATTGGAGGGCGTCCGCGACCGGACGCCGGGTGGCGGCCAGGGCGGGGATGGCGGTGAGTACGGCGACGGTGAACAGGACCGTGAGTGCCAGGGCGTACATCCAGGAGGCGGGTGCGTACTGGATGTCGCCCATAGAGGTGATCAAATACAGCCCGATGCCGGCCGGGATCCCGAGGGCGACGCCGGGTATCGCGGGAAGCAGCTGCGCCACCGCCATGCCCACGGTCACCTGTGCGGGTGTGGCGCCGAGCGTCCGCGCGACGGCCAGCGGCTGCCGGGCGTCGAGGACCGCGGTCCAGGTGCTCACGACGGCGTTGATGAGCGCGAGGACGCACAGCACGACGATGACGAGGAGCATGGCCTGGAGGGTTCGTGTGCTTCGGGGATTGACCAGCTCCGTTTCGCCGAGCCTGACGTGCCGGTCTTGCGCCAGGCCCATCAGCAAGGCGGCGAGCCCGGTCGTGGTGATCAGGGTGTTCACCATGACGAAGCGGACACGGCGGGGGCGACGGGCGTTGATGCGCACCCCGATCAGCAGGGCCGTGGGCATCCGGCGGGACAGCCAAACGCGCCACCCGCGGCGACGCGGTGGCGTGGCGGCGTCGGCCAGCGCGTCGACGGTGTCGGTGGTGGCGGCGCGTAGCACGGGTGCCAGGGCCGCCGCGGCGGCGATCGCGAGGGCGAGGACGGTGGCGGCGAGCACGGTGCGTAGCGCGGGCGGGTGGGTGCCGGTGGAGCCGAGGAGCCCGGCGCCGGGGCTGGTCAGCGCTGGTGCGGCGAGCCAGCCGGCGGCCAGGCCGGCACCGGCGGCGGCGAGCCCGATGACGAGGTATTCGGCGAGGTGGACGGCGGCGATCATGGCCGGTCCGGCGCCGACGGCCTTGAGGAGTCCTACCCGGCGGCGTTGGTCGACGACGCGGCCGGCGACGATGTTGGCGACGCTGGCCACCGCGAGGGCGGTGAGCAGCCAACTGCCGACCATCAGGGCCAGGCGCGCCGGTTTGACGAGCCTGCCGTCCGCCTCGGCGATCCCTACCCAACTGCTGTATTCGATCCCGTCCGTGCGCTTGTGGGTAAACGAGGTGCTGGCCCGCGGGTCGGCGTATCTCAGGTTCAGGGTGTACGACAGCGGCCGCGCGCCGGCCAGCGCGCCAATCTGGCTACTGTCGACCCAAACCAGGCCGGCGCTTTCAGTCAGGGGGCTGCCCGCATGAGCGCGCCAGTCGGCGCTCGGGTAAACGGCTCTGGCGGCGGTGACCGCGGTCCCGACCACCCGTAGCGGGTGGCCGTTGATGTCGACGGTGTCGCCGATGTGCACGCCGAGGGCGTTGGCGAAGGTGGGTTCGAAGACCACGCCGCCCGGGCGTACCCAGGTCCCGGCGGTCACCGCGGGCCGGTCGAGCGCCGCCGAGGAGTTGTCCCGGCCCTGCACGACTGCGGGCACGGTCTTGCCGCGTGCGGTCAGCATCAGATAGGCCATCGGATACGGCCCGCTGTGTGCGGTGACGCCGGGCGCGGCGGCCAGCGGCGCGAGGGCGGCCAGAGCCTCCGCGCCCGTCGCTCCCGGCGTCGCCACCACGTCGGGGCCCGCGGTCGCGGCCCGGGTCCGCTCGTACGGCTGGGCGAGAGCATTGTTCAAGGCGAGGCCGAGAGTCAGCGTCGCGGTCGCGGCGCTGATCGCGAGCAGCAGCAGCAGTACGGTCTCGGTGCGCCGCCGGCGCAGGTCCCGCACCATCAGCCGGCACACGAGCAGCAAGCGCCCGGCCACCTCAGCGCCACCCGCCGTAGACCGTGCCCGCGTCGGCGGTGCCGGCGAGCTGGCTGTCGTCGGCGAACGACCCGTCACGCATGGAAATCACCCGGTCGGCGACCGCAGCGATGCGCGCGTCGTGGGTGACCACCACCAGCGTCTGCCCCGTCGTACGCAGCTCCTCGAACAACCGCAGCACCTCCAGGGTGGCCGCGCTGTCCAGGTTTCCGGTGGGCTCGTCGGCCAGCACGACCAGCGGCTCGTTGCTCAACGCGCGCGCGATCGCGACCCGCTGGCGCTGGCCGCCGGACAATGCCGACGGCAGGTGCTTGGCGCGGTCGGCGAGCCCCACCCGGTCCAGCAGAGTCATGGCGCGCTGCCGAGCCCGGCGCGGCGACTGTCCGGCCAGCAACGCGGCCAGCTCGACGTTCTCCACCGCGGTCAACTCGTCCATGAGGTGAAACGACTGGAAGACGAAGCCGATGTGATGCCGCCGCAGCCGGGCCAGGCCGCGCTCGCTCATGGTGTCGATCCGGTGCTCGGCCAGCCAGATCTCGCCGTCGGCCGGGCGTTGCAGCCCACCTAGCAGGTGCAACAGGGTCGACTTGCCGCAGCCGCTGGGACCCATGATCGCCAGCGTCTGCCCGGCGGGCACCTCCAGGTCGACCTCGTCGACCGCGCGGACCAGTGCGCTTCCCCGGCCGTACCACCTGGTCACCCCGCGCGCCCGTAGCAGCGCCGACCCGGTCATGCGGCACTACCGGGCATGCCCTCGCGGCCCTCGCTCCGCTCGGTCATCGGTTCCCCTTCTGTTCAGTCCGGTCGCGTTCGGTCCACATCCGTTCGCACGCTTCCAGCCACTCCAGGTCGGCCCGTAGCCGCAGCACGACCCCTTCCAACAACAACCCGACGACCGGATCCACCGACTGCTCTAACGCAGCCCGCTGGGTATCCCGCAGCCGGCGCAGCAGCTCGCGCCGCTGCGCATCGACCAGGGCCACCGGATCGGCCAGCCGGGCAGCAGCGGCGGCCACCAGCTTGAGATGGAACTCGCTGAGGTCCGGCTTCGGCCAACTCACCTCGGCCAGCCACGCGGCGACCCGCTGCTGCCCCGCCGAAGTCAACGCGTACACCCGCCGGTCCGGCCGGTCCGGCAGGCCCTCGGCCCGCTCCGAGGTCACCAGCCCCGCCTTGGCCAGCCGGGCCAGCGTCACGTAGATCTGCCCGGCGTTCATCGCCTCGCCGAGCGGGCCGAGCGCGCCACGCATCCGGCTACGCAACTCGTAGCCGTACGCCGGCTCCTTCGCCAGCATGGCCAGCACCACGTCCTGCACCCAGCACACCCTCCGTAGATCACCAATAGATAACCGCTAGCCATGCCGCTGTCAAATCGGAAGGGGTGGCGCGCAGCAGACAGAGCCGGCCGCCTACCACAATGGTGGTTCTGCGCGGATGCGCTAGAGGCGGAGAGGATCACAGCCCTCGCTGATCAACGACGCTACGTGCACGCACATCGGCTAGATGAGCGCACCCGATCACGTCGTTCCGCCACGGGTGGGATCTTCGCCCCGAGCGCCGCCGTCGGCACGATCCGCGGCGACATGGTTGGATTCATGTCGTGAAGAAGGGCGAGGAGTTGCTGGCGGCCGCTGCGGCCGACCCGTCCGCATGTCGGACTCCTCGTGCACGTGCCGGTTGCGGCGAGCGTCGTCCACGACCACGGGCGTCTGACAATCGCAAGCGCCATACACGGGGGCGGCCAGACGCCGTACGAGCCGGCCACGCCTGGCAATCCAGCCGTGCACCTCAACCGCTCTCGGTCTGCGGCACGAGAGTACGCCGAGCTCCGCCCAGACCAGTAGCGCGTCGGTACAGCACCTGCAGCTACCCCGCTCAATCGACGCGAGTGCCGCCGGCGACCTCGGTTGTGGTGCGCCTCAAGGCTCCCTTGCGCCCACTCGACAGACGGCGAGCATCTCAACCGAATGCGACCCGAGATGGCGAGCATCCCTAACTACGCGCGCTGCTGCGAGGCATGCGATGGAGCCGCTCGAGTTCCTCCTCTCCAGCGCCACGGACGCTTTCTGGTCACAGCCCGTCGCCATACACATGATCGTCGGGTCGAAGCCCGAGATGCCATGCCCCAATGATCACTCCGCGTGTGGGCGGGTTTCGAACCGCTGGCGGGGTGTCAATGACGCATGTTGACCCGGATGCCACCGAGCAACGCTTGGCTGAACGAACTGACCCGGTCGCGGCGCTTTAGCTCATTGAGCAGCTTCTCGGTCCCGTCCCGTTCCTTCAACTTCGGACGGTGGCCTCCGACCCTGGTGAGCGGTTCGTACTCGTCGCCGAGCGCCAGAAGAATCTGGTCCAACACCGGCAGCTTGATGTCAGGGAGGTGGGGTTCCAGCAGACTCAGGATGTGCTCGGCCGGCGCTCCGGCTTCGCTGAGCTTGACCAGCAGCTCCACCGAGACAGTATTGCCCTTGGCCGCCCACTCACAGATCGCGATCGCGCCCTGCCTGGACAACCGGCCGTGTACGAACTCCGCGTCCTCGGCGATCGCCCGCTTAACGGCCGGTGCCACACGTCGACTCCGCATCACCTTGGGCAGGTCGTCGCTCGATAGCGGTAGCTCGCACACGTAGGACGCCAGGCCTTTCGACGCCGCGAAGTACTCCTCGCGGAACGCGAACGGGCAACCGCCCACACGTGCATATGTCTCGGCAGCATCCGGTACCAGTTCGGCGGCCAGCAGTGCCGGGAGCAGCTTGAGCCCGGCGTGGATCAGGCGTTCGGGATTCAAACCGCCGGGGAGCTTGAGCTGCTCCACCAGCCGGACTCTCGCTGCCGGGTCCAGGTCCTCGGCATTAGCCAGCGCGTACCCGAGGTCGTACCTGGACTCCTCCTCCACCTCCTCGACCTCGGTGAGGTCGAGGCTGTTCAGGGTCTTCACCAGTTCCTCGCTGACGCCGAACTTTGCTACGAACTGGCTCACGTTCCAGACGGTCGGCGCGAACCGGCTCGCCGACACCACCGCGGTCCATGCCGTACCGTCGAGGTCCTCCAGGTCGGCCACCTCGCACGCCTCCGACGCACCCTTCGCAACCGGCAGCACCGCCGATTCGGCGGCACCGGCGACGTCATTCAGCACCGCGACGAACTCCTCCGGGGCATCGACGGTCACTTCGTCCTCCTCGCGGGCATGGAGGTAGCTGTCCACGTTGTCGAGGATGTGCTCGTAGACGGTCGCGTTGGTTGCCTTCACCACGTCAAGGGCCAGCGGGGTACCTTCACCGAGTGCCGTGGACAGGTTCGCCCGTGTGACCGGGTAAAGGCTAGCCGTGACCACCTCCTTGCGCTGTGTGTCCCCCAGCACCGCGAGGTCGCTGACCTGGGCGCCGAGACGACGAACCAGGACCGCCACGTCAGCGGCCTTTGATGGCTCCACGGTCCCGACAAACGCCTGCATCTGGGCGTAATGCTCCGAGAAAAGCTCTGCGACCCGGTCCGAGGAGTCGTAGTCGACGTCTCGATCAGCGCTCCGGACAGCGGCATCGATAAGCACGATGGCCGTCGCGACGTCGATCGGGGCTTTCTCGACCAGATGGACGAACGCACCCTTCCAGCGAGGAGCCAGTTGGCTTACGAAGAGTTCCCGGGACGCACCGTCCGTAAGGTAGGCATCGATGAAGGAGGAGTCGGTCCCGGCGCGCATGACGAGCTTGTCGAGTGCCTTGTCGAGCCGCTCGGGGCGCGTGGGCAGGTAGTGGTCGAAGACCTCGAGGTTGAAGACGCTCTCGCCGTCGAGGAAGCGGGCGCCCATCTCCTTCTCAACCGCGTCGACGGAGGCAGCCTCGTCGAACCGGAAGCGGTGGTCTGCGCGGTCGGCCTGGACGCAGTGGAGGATAAAGTTCATCGCGCTGACGCTGATGGCGATGCCGTGGTAGTCCGAGCAGTACAGGGTGAAGTTCTCGTCGATGTAGCCCATGGCGAGGAGGTCGTGGGCCAAGGGCGACACGAGGTCGGCGACGATGGCATCCAGGTTGCGTTCGACGCCGCTGTCGGTGGGCATGACCAGGTCCGTCCTCGCCATGAGCTGCGCCATCGTGGCTTTCGCGACGAAGTCCTTGGTCTCCAGCGCTGCCCGGGAGTCGCGCTGGAGACTCGTGGCATCGGCTTCGACGGCATCATCCAGCGCAGCCGCTGCATCCCCGACCAGCGCGATCACGTCATCGAACGACAGGTCCACGCCATGGTATCCGGGTTGGGCAAATTGCACTCCTTTGCGGGTCTCGTGCAGCGACCTCCAAAAGTCGCCGGACGTAAGGTCCGAGAGCTCGTAGTGCTTCGACTGGTATTGAAGGACCGGCACGCCACCGCGCCGCGACGCTCGGTAAACAATCGGCAGCACCTCCTGGAGCCGTTCGCCAGCGACCTTCGCGTGCCTGTCCCACACGGCGTTCGACGCGACCCGGTCTAGTGCATCCTTGCTGACCGCTGCCTGGTGGCCGGTCTGATACTTGACCATGTCGCGGAAAGCCTGGTGGACCTCGTCGATCTTGCTCGTTCCAAGTCGGATGGCCTCGAAGTCCTCCAGGTGGAGGTTCTTGTAAACCATCATCGCGAACAGTCGGTCCGCGGTGAGGCCCTTGAGGCCCTTCTCTCCAAGGACCGAGGCGCGGTAGATCTCGAACTCATTCCGAATGTTGCGAATCAGGCGCATGTCGGTCAGATGCGCGCCGACCAGATTCACTAGCGCAGTCGAAGGTCGCTCATCCGATTCGGCGAACTCCGCCGCCAACAGGTCCCGCGCCGAACGATGCGTGATGAACGGAACCATCGGGACGACCAGGTCGAAGAACTTCGTCCTGTTCGCCGACGGGGCGGATTCCAGAGCTGACGCACGAAGCGCTGCAGCATCGGTACCGGCGTCCGCGTCGCCGCCCGGGGCGGCGTCGACGTTGAGTTGCTCGAAGATGCTGTCGCGGACCGCGTACACGAACCGAACCGGCCGTGACTTGATCTGCTCGGAGTTGTTCAAGACGGTGTTCAGTTCACGTAGCGTCTCGAAGATGTGAGGGTCCCTGAACCGGTCCAGGTCCTCAAAGATCGCGACCTGGGTCTTCGTCTTCTGGAAGAAGTAGACGATCTCGTCGAGGTACTCATCGAAGTACGAGTTCTCCTTGGCGCTTAGCGTGACGGCCGCTCCGCCCGCAGAGACGCTTTCCACCCGCACCCGGCTCTGCAGAGCACGCAAACCCAGGAACCAGATCACGCCCAGGAACACGCCGAACCCAGCGACGATGGCCCACGGCACCCAGCCATGACTGGTGACCAGGGCCTGGGGCCCCATCTTCTCCACGCGATTCACCAGCCCGAGCAGGACCGCGACCACGAAGAACCCAACCGCGACCGCGGCACCCCAAATCACCGCCGGCCAGGGCCGGAACGAGTCGATGCGGAAGTACCTCGACCCCGGCATGTCCGCAGGCGCCTTCCGATAGAGGAGCTGCTTAACGATCTCCTTCTGAATGAGGTTCGTCAGTGGCGCGAGCGTCCCGTCCTCCTGGATACGCGCCCGCTTCGTGTCATCGATGCCCAGGCTCGACAGCGACAGATTGACCCAGTTGATCTTCCGCTTGTCCAGACCCGCCTGGACGCCGCGGATGACACTGCTCTTTCCGCTGCCGTAGTGTCCCGCGAGCGCGATGTTCGTCGCGCCGTTCGCGGACCTGTCGGCCAGGACCTTGAGGAGGACCGCTGCGTGCCGCCCGTGCAGGTTCTCCTCGTACGTGGGTCCGAGACTCCGAAGGACCGGCATGTCGGGCTGTGGTGCGGACTGTCGGCCCGGGCGCACTCGTGACATGGACGAAATCTTACGAACGTGGTCCGACTTGTTCGCGGCATGTGCGTACGCGTGACTCGTGCGCCTGTGAGGGTGCACCCGGCGCTGGGTGCCGCTTCAGGGCGATTGGTTCCGATCGCTGGGGGCGGCGGTTAGTAGTGCTTTGTTAGGTCGGCGTGTCGTTGAGTCGCCGGGGTGGTTCGGGTAGTTCGATGTTGAGGTGACCCCTGACGAGCTTTCCCTTGTGCGGCAACGGCTTGAGGCATTCGCTGCGGACGTGTTCACCCCGCTGGCGCGGTCGGATCAGCGGGCGAAGGGTGGCACGTATCTGCGGGGTCTGCTGTTGGACGGGCGGCGCAAGTCGATGCAGCCGCTGGCGGATCGGCTCGGGGTTGATCATCAGGGGTTGCAGCAGTTCGTGACGACCTCGACGTGGGACACCACGGGGGTGCGGATGCGGCTGGCCCGCCGGACGGACGAGGTGGTCGAGCCGGTGGCGTGGGTGGTTGACGATACCGGCTTTCCGAAGGGCGGCAAGAGTTCGCCGGGCGTGGCCCGGCAGTACTCCGGCACGTTGGGCAAGGTGGCGAACTGCCAGATCGGGGTGAGTGTCCACGCCGTGACTGATACCGCGTCGTGTCCTCTGGACTGGCGGCTGTTTCTCCCGACGTCGTGGGACGACCAAGCCGTTGACGAGGCCGCCCGTCCCGGGGTGGCCGCTCGCCGAGCCCGCTGCGGCATCCCCGATCAGGAGCGTCATCGGCCGAAGTGGGCACTGGTGGTGGAGATGCTCGACGAACTGGCCGACCACGGGCTGTGGCCGCCGCTGCTGGCAGCCGACGCCGGATACGGGGACAACAGCCAGTTTCGCAGCGCCTTGGACCAGCGTGGGATCGGCTACATCATGCAGGTCAAAGGCGACGCCCTCGCCCACAAGCCGGACGCGCGGCCAGTCGAGCGGGTGTGGTCCGGGCGGGGCCGCCCACCGACGCGCACCGAGCCGCGCTACCCGAAAACGGCGATCAGTCTGGTCGAACACGTCCGCGCCGCCGGACGTTCCGCTGCCGAGACGATCACCTGGCGGGAGGGCTCGAAAGGCGCGATGAGCTCCCAGTTCGTCTTCCTGCGGGTGCGTCCCGCCGGGCATCGCGTCGCCCGGGACGTCGACGGCCTCCTGCCTGAGCGGTGGCTGATCGCCCAGTGGCCCGACGATCAGGCCGAGCCAGTCAAGTACTGGCTGTCCAGCCTCCCCGAGGCGACCAGCCACACCGACCTGGTCCGCTACGGCAAGATCCGCTGGCGGATCGAACACGACTACCGCGAGTTGAAGACCGGCCTCGGTCTGGACCACTTCGAAGGCCGCTCCTGGATCGGCTGGCACCGCCACGTCACCCTGGTCACCGCCGCGCACCTGTTCATCACCGAACTACGCCTGGACCCAAAAGCGGCTGCGCCGGCCTGACCCTCTACACCGTCATCCGCGAGCTGCAACGACTCCTCGCGACCTGGACCGGCGCCTGCATCACCTGCCACCAACCCGTCAAACCGCTACACCGCAACAAACGCCACCGAACCTAACAAAGCACTACTAGGCCGCGGAGGGGCTGAAGCCCGGCCCGGACGACGTGCAGCGAGTGGTCATCCCCGGCGCGGCACTGGTCGCCACACAGGCCCCGGACGAGACGCTGGCGGCGCTGAGGGGGTTCCTGGCCCGTACCGGGGAGGGGGCGACGGCGGCCAGGTCTCGGGAATGGCCGCGGGCGGAACGGGAAGGTCAGGGCCGCCCGCAGGACCGACCGAGGAGGATGCGCCATGACGGACACCTCGCGCACCGGGTCGAACACCGCCCCCGCGCCGGCCGGTGGCGGCTTCGCCGTCGTGGAGATGTTCACCTCCCAGGGCTGCAACAGCTGCCCTCCGGCTGAGGACGTGCTGTCCGAGATTGATCGCGAGGCCCGGGAGCGGGGGCAGCCCGTCTACGCCCTCGGTTTCCACGTCGACTACTGGGACCACCTGGGCTGGGCCGATCCGTTCGCCGACGGGGCGTACACCCGCCGGCAGGAGGACTACGCGCGCGCCTTCGGCTCCGGGGGGTTGTACACGCCACAGATGGTCGTCAACGGCAGCGCCGAGTTCGTCGGCTCCGACCATCGGCAGGCGTCGAAGGCGATCGCGTCCGCCCTAGCCTCCGCAGCCATCACGCCGCTCACACTGTCGGTCGAGGATGCCGCCGGGGGCACGGGCGGTGGGCGGTGGGTGGTGGTCGACTATGAGGCCGAGCGGCTGCCGGCGAGGGCGGTGATGAACGTGGCGGTCGTGGAACGTGGCTTGGAGAACGAGGTTCCCCGGGGCGAGAACGCGGGGCGAAGGCTGCGGCAGGACAGCGTGGTGCGCGCCTTCACGTCCGCGAAGGTGGACCTGGGTCGCGGGCGGGTCGAACTCGAGGTGCCGCCGGATCTCGATCCTGGACACGCCTCGGTCGTCGGCTACGTCCAGAACGACGGTGACAAGGCCATTGTCGGCGCCGCGGCCGTCGACCTGGCGGCGGGACGACGGACGTGACCCTGCAGCTCCCTTCCCTCACTGCCGAGCGGTGGGTGAACTCGCCGCCGCTGCCCCCCGAGGACCTGCGCGGCCGGGTGGTCCTGATCGACATCTGGGAGTACACCTGCGTCAACTGGATCCGCACGGCGCCCTACGTCAAGGCGTGGCACCGCGACTACGCGGATCTCGGCCTGACCGTCGTCGGCGTGCACGCGCCCGAGTTCGAGTTCGGCAGGCACGCCGAGAACATCGACCGGGCGATCCGCGACCATGGACTCACCTACCCCATCGCGATCGACAACGACTTCACAATCTGGCGGGCCCTCGGCAACGACGCCTGGCCGGCGAAGTACCTCTTCGACGCGAACGGAAGACTCGTCGACCGGTGGGTCGGCGAGGGCGCCTACGAGCGGGTGGAGTCGGAGATCCGGCGGCTCATCGAGATCAGGGCGCCCCGCACCAAGCTGCCGCCGGTCAGCCCCGAGGCGATGGCCTTCGCCACCACCGGTGAGCCCTCCTACCTCGGCATCACACCCGAGACGTACCTCGGCGCCGACCGGGGCGCGCCGGGCACCTTCACGGTGACCGGCGACTGGCGAAGCAGCGGCGAGTACGTCGAACTCGCCAGCGGCACCGGCGAGCTCGCCCTGCCCTTCAACGCCGGCGAGGTGAACCTCGTCGTCGATCCGGGTACAGCTGGGCAGGCCGCGATCCAGGTGCTGCTCGACGGGCAGCCGATCGGCGACGAGCGCGGCGCCGACGTCGGCCCGGACGCGGTGGCGCGGATCGACCGGGCGGCCATGATCCGGCTCGTCGCCAACGCGTCCCGGAACGACTATCTGCTCAGCCTCGTCACCGACCAACCCGGTTTCCGCGCGTACGTCTTCACGTTCGGCCCGTAGGGCATGTCCTGACGGTCGAGCACTCAAACGGGGGAGGGGAGCGATGTGACCGATACGACGGAGAAGGCGATCCTGGCTGGCGGCTGCTTCTGGGGGATGCAGGATCTCATCCGGAAACGGCCCGGCGTGATCAGCACCAGGGTCGGATACACCGGCGGGGACGTGCCGAACGCGACGTACCACAACCACGGTTCGCACGCCGAGGCGATCGAGATCGTCTACGACCCGGACACACTGTCCTACCGGGACCTCCTCGAGTTTTTCTTCCAGGTCCACGACCCGACCACGAAGAATCGTCAAGGCAACGACGTGGGAACGAGCTACCGGTCGGCCATCTTCTACTGCGACGACCAGCAGCGGCAGGTCGCGGAGGACACGATCGCCGACGTCGACGCCTCCGGTCTGTGGCCGGGCAAGGTGGTCACCGAGGTCAGCCCCGCTGGCCCGTTCTGGGAGGCCGAGCCGGAACACCAGGACTACCTGGAGCGAAATCCCGGCGGTTACACCTGCCACTTCGTGCGGCCGGACTGGAAGCTCCCCCGCCGAGGGGAGAACCGCACCTAGTGACCAGCGGAACCAACTCCGAGGAAAGGAGGCCCACGTGGCCGTCAGGACCGAGACGCGGACCCGCACCGCAACGGACATCCGGCCGTTCAGGATCGAGATTCCCGACGCGGACCTCGAGGCGCTGCGCGCACGTATCGCGTCCACCCGCTGGCCCGAGAAGGAGACGGTCGACGATCAGTCGCAGGGCGTTCCGCTCGCCACGAGTCAGGCCCTCGCGCGCTACTGGGAGAAGGAGTACGACTGGCGCAAGGTCGAGGCGCGGCTGAACGCCCTACCGCAGTTCATCACCGAGATCGACGGGCTCGACATCCACTTCATCCACGTCCGCTCTAAGCACGACGACGCCTTGCCGCTCATCGTCACGCACGGCTGGCCCGGCTCGGTCATCGAGCAGCTGAAGATCGTCGGTCCGCTCACCGATCCGACGGCGCACGGGGCGGACGCCTCGGACGCCTTCCACTTGGTGATCCCGTCGATGCCCGGCTACGGCTTCTCGGGCAAGCCGACCACGCCCGGCTGGGGCCCCGAGCGCATAGCGCGTGCCTGGCTTGAGCTGATGAAGCGCCTCGGCTACACGCGGTTCGTGGCGCAGGGCGGCGACTGGGGAGCGCTCATCACCGACGTCATGGGTCTGCAGGCGCCTCCGGAACTGCTCGGCATTCACACCAATATGCCTGGTGTAGTTCCGCCCGACATCGACGGGTTGCTCCAGTCCGACATCACCGGAGCGGGCAACGCGCTCGCCTCGCTGCCGTCCAACCTCTCCGACGAGGAGAGGCGGGCCTGCGAGCAGCTGAACTTCTTCTGGAAGCACTCCGCCTACGCCCTCATGATGGGGACGCGGCCAGAGACGCTGACCGGATTCGCGGATTCGCCGATCGCTCTGGCGAGCTACATGATCGACCATGACGCGGCCAGCCTGGAGTTGATCTGCCAGGCCTTCGCCGGACAACCCGTCGGCCTCACGCGGGACGACGTCCTCGACAACATCACGCTCTTCTGGCTGACAAACACGGGGGTTTCCGCGGCTCGCATCTACTGGGAGAACAAGCTCTCCTTCTTCGCCGCCAAGGGCGTCTCCGTCCCGGCTGCCGTGAGCGTCTTCCCTGACGAGCTCTACGAGACCCCGAGGAGCTGGGCGGAGCAGGCGTATCCCAATCTCATCCACTACAACAAGCTCGACAGGGGCGGGCACTTCGCAGCCTGGGAACAGCCGCAACTCCTGTCAGAAGAGGTCCGCACCGCCTTCCGGTCACTGCGCTAACTTGATCTTTAACCAGCGGTGGCTGGGCGGTGACCCCGGCTGATCATGGGGACAGCCCTTGATTGATCATTCTTCTTGTCTAGGGAAGATGATCAATAACCAAGGGCTGTCTCGGTGATCAGTGTGC
>NZ_POUB01000169.1 GCF_003236335.1 Micromonospora deserti | reverse complement strand
GCCCCGGCCCGCCCCGTGGTGCCGGCCGGGGCGGCGGGATCCGGGACGGTTCACGCCGCCATGAATACCTGAACGGATCCCGAATCACCACCGAAGCCGGGGAAGACAACCACGGTGGTACGACGCACCGAGCGCGTACCACCCGGGTGGTAGGCCCATCGGCAACTCCGGCATGACGACCCGTGACCACGCCGGTACATAGGCTGCCGCCTGTACTCGTCATGCGACAGAAGGGATCCTCGATGTCCATCCGTCACTTGCTCGCCGCCGCCGCAGCCGCGCTGCTCGGGGGAGTCGGGCTTGCCGCACCGGCGGCCGCGCACGTCTCGGCCGCCGCTGGTGGTATCGGCACCGGCTCCGGGCGAACCGGGGCCGTCGTGGCTGCCGTGGTGGGGTTGATCAGCGTGGTTATCGGTGGGCTGGCCCTGGCCCGCTCCACCGGTCGTATCGGCACCGGCTCCGGACGAGCCGGGGCCATCATGGCCCTGGTGGTGGGGCTGATCGGCGTGGTCCTCAGTGTGCTGCATCTGGCCCGCTCCACCGGTGGCTTCGGCACCGGCAACGGGCGAGCCGGGGCCATCGTGGCCCTGGTGGTGGGGCTGATCGGGATAAACCTCGGTGGGCTGGTGCTGGCCCGCTACCGCCGCACCGGCTGACCCGGCTGACCCGGCCTCGGTCAGTCAGCCGTCGCTGCCGGCGGGGCCGGAGACGGGCGGACAATCCGTACACCCGGAGTTGTGGCGCCCGGGTGGCGGCGTACCCCGGAGGTTGTTGTCAGGAGCGGGCGAGCCAGCCGGGAACGATCAGGCCGGACTCGTACGCGAGGATCACCAACTGGGCCCGGTCCCGGACCTGGGTCTTGGTCATGATCCGGCTGACGTGCGTCTTCGCGGTGGCCGGGCTCAGCACCAGCCGCGCCGCGATCTCGTCGTTGGACAGGCCGGCGGCGACCAGCGCCATTACCTCACGCTCCCGCTCGGTGAGCGCGCTCAGCCGCGGCCCCGGGTCCGGATGCGTGACCCGGGCGGTGAACTCGGAGATCAGCCGGCGGGTGATCGACGGCGCGATGAGCGCGTCACCGCGCGCCACCACCCGCACCCCGTGGATCAGCTCCGCGGGCTCGGTGTCCTTGACCAGGAAGCCGCTCGCGCCGGCCCGCAGCGCGCCGTAGACGTAATCGTCCAGGTCGAAGGTGGTCAGGATGATCACGCGGACATCGGAGCTCGCGGCGATCTCCCGGGTGGCGGCCAGGCCGTCCAGCCCGGGCATCCGGATGTCCATGAGGACGACGTCCGGCCGTAGCTGCCGGGCGAGCCGGACCGCCTCGGCACCGTCGGCGGCCTCGCCGACCACCTCGATGCCGTCCTCACCGTCGAGGATGGACCGGAACCCGGCGCGTACCAGGGTCTGGTCGTCGGCGAGCAACACCCGGATCACGCCGTGTCCCCCGGCTCCGATCGCAGCGTCGGCGCGCCCGCCGGCACCGGACCGGGCCGCAGCGGGAGGCGGGCGCGTACCCGGAAGCCGCCGTGCGGCCCGGGGCCCGTAATCAGCGCACCGCCCAGCGCCCGGGCCCGCTCGCCCATGCCGAGGATCCCGTTGCCGGGCGGGCCCGGTACGCCGGTGCCGTCGTCCTCGACCTCCACCAGCACGTCGTCGTGGTCGGGCCGGACCCGGATCACCGCGGCGGTCGCACCGGCGTGCCGGGTCACGTTGGTGAGCGCCTCCTGGACGATCCGGTACGCCGCCAGGCCGACTTCCGGCGGCAGCGGCCGGGTTTCGGCCAGCTCGGTGCGGATCTCCAACCCGGAATGCCCGGCCGTCGTGACCAGCTCGTAGAGGCGGTTCAGGCCGGGTGCGGGCGCGGTCGCCGCCTCGCCCTCCCGCCTCAGGATTCCGAGCGTCGTGCGCAACTCTCGCAGCGCCTCCTTGCTCGCCTGCTTGACCGCCGTGAGCGCCTGCGCCGACCGGGTGGGGTCCGGGCGGTGCAGCGCGGCGCTGGCCTGCACGTTGATCAGCGAGAGGTGGTGGCCGAGCACGTCGTGCAGCTCGCGGGCGATGCGCAGCCGCTCCTCGGTGGCCCGGCGCCGGGCCTCCTCCTCCTTGCCCTGCTCCGCGGCGAGCACCCGGGCCTGCGCCTCGGCGAGATAGGCCCGGCGGTTGCGGGTCACGCCGACGATGACCGCGATGAGCCAGCCGGCGTGCAGCAGTGTCGCCCCGTTGACACTGTCCGCTGTCCTGTTATGGCTGTCGGCGACGGCGAAGGCGACCACCGAGGCGAGACCGAGCCCGATGGCGACCGCGAGGTGCCCCTCGTCGACGACGGTGTAGAGCGCCACGACGAACACCAGCATGATCGGCCCGGGCCGCTGCAACAACGCTCCGTACGCGCCGACGGCGGCCAGCGCCACCACGCCCACCGCCACCGGATGGCGGCGGCGGAGGTACAGCGCGCCGGAGGATGCCAGCACGGCCAGCAGCGCCGCCCATTCAGTGGCGGTGTCGATGCCACGCGACTGCACCACCAGGCCGACGAGGGCCACCAGGCAGACCGCAAGCACCAGGGCCCTGTCCGCTGCCCGGCCGTGCCATCGCCACCTCAACATGCGCCGAAGCCTAATCTCCCGCAACTGGGCGGGAGTGACCCCGCCGTCCGGGGATCAGGCGAGGGCGCCGCTCAGGTCGACCACGTCGGAAACCTCATCGTCGAAACCATGCGGTGACCTTCGCCGGAGCCCTCACGGGTGCTCAGCAGGCCACGTCGATGCCCCGGGCGCGCAGGAACGGCGCCGGGTCGATCTGGTTCCACATCTGGCCCTGGTGCACCTCGAAGTAAAGGTGCGGGCCGGTGGAGTCGCCGGTGGAGCCCTCCAGGCCGATGGTCTCGCCGGCGCTGACCTTGTCACCCACGCTGACCTTCGTGCTGCTCAGGTGGGCGTAGTGGGTGAGGTAGCCGTTGCCGTGGTCGATGAAGACCGAGATGCCGTACCCGTCGCCGACGTCGCCGGCCTTCTCGACGGTGCCGCCGAAGGCGGCGCGGACCGGGGTGCCGGCGGGCATCGCGAAATCGATGCCGGCGTGCAGGGTGCCCCAGCGCGGGCCGTAGCAGGAGGTGATCGCCGCGCCTTTCATCGGGATGACCCAGGTCGGCGCCGGCTTGCTGGTCTTCTTCGGGGTGGGTTTGGCGATGCTCGCCTTCGGGCTGGCCGTCGCCACCGGGCTGGCCGTCGACGGGCTCGGCGTCGGGCTTACGGGGGTGGCGGAGGGGCTGGCCGGCGCGGTCGACTCGCGGGCGGAGCGGTCGGCGCGCGCGGCGGCCTCCGCGCGGGCCTCCGCGTCGAGGGAGGTGGCGGCCGGGACGGAGGCGTCGTCGTCGCCGGCGACGACGACGCCACCGAGACCGAGGCCGGCCAGCGCCACCGACGCGATGATCAGGTACCGGCCACGGCCGCCGGTCAGCTTCCGGTGCCGGGCGGGGGCGTCGGGAGTCTTCTCGTTCGGGATGAAGCTGTCTTCCTGCACGGGGACCTTCACTGATCGAGGGGGCACGTGACCTCGAAATACTCGTGTCGGCCCGGGGCGAGGTGGGTACCGGGAGGGCGACACGGGTGGCCCGCTCGACTCCTGGCTGCCGGTTATGTCCCGCTCTGGGGGCCTCCACCCCGATAAGTGATCATGTACCTGCGTGGCCACGATCACACCGGGGAGTGTGACCCGGCATACTTTCGCCCGGACGGGCGCCGAAAAAACCGCCCGGATCGGTCGATCCGGGCGGTCATTGATCGATACGCAGCGTCAGGACGCGGCTACCTCGCTGTAGATTGCCTCGACTTGTAGCTGGATGTCCACACCGCGGTCCTGGAGCCACGGCACCGGGTCGAGCGGCTCACCCTTGACATGGATCTCAAGGTGCAGGTGGGAGCCGTAGGAGTGGCCCGTGTTGCCCACCAGGCCGAGCTGGTCGCCCGCCTTGACCTGCTGCCCCTCGCGCACGCTCACTGCGGAGGAGTGGCCGTAGATGGCCTCGCTGCCGTCGGGGTGCTGGACGATGACCGTGTAGCCGTAGCCGCCGAACCAGCCGGCCTTCGTCACGGTGCCGTCATGGATGGCGACGTACGGGGTGCCCTCGGGGGCGACCAGGTCGACGCCGGTGTGCAGCTTGCCCCAGCGCATGCCGTAGGGCGAGCTGAAGTCGTATCCCTGCAGGGGTAGCAGCCAGACCTCGGGCTCCGACGTGTCGTCGGCTCCGGCGCGGGTGCTGTCCCGGGAGGCGCGATCGGCGGCCTCGGCGCGGGCCGCCGCGTCCTGGCTCAGGGTCGAGGCCGCCTTGAGCTCGTCGAGGACCGACGGGCTGACGCTCTTGGCGTCCGGCAGGGCTCCCGCGCCGAGCGCGACCACGCCGGCGCCGACGAATGCGGTGGTGACGACCGCGGCGTAGCGGCTCCGCGGGGGGGTGGGTACGCGGCGACGACCGCGATATCGATCGGGCTCAGACGACAGGCGCTGGCGCACGCACACCCTCCGTTGTCGGGGTTCCGATGCGGCTCGCTGGCGTCCATGGCGCTCGGATGAACGTCGGCTGGCCGCGTCGTCACCCGTCCGTGGACCTGATGACAACCGTGGACACGTTAGCCAACCGCCACGCCCGTCACAAGCAGGAACGCCGAATTGCTGCGACATTCCGTCCCCTTGCGTCCGGGATTGTCACGCCTCGTACCCGTCAAACGGCGCCCCTCTTACTGCCCGTTCGTCGCGCAGCGTGACCGAACGGCGGAGTCGTCCGGCTTGACGACGGAGGTCGACGGGATCCGCCCGCCGTGGCCCGGCTGGTCGCCGCCGCCGCCCCGGGATACCGCCGACAGCCGGAACGTGTGGACGTGAGCTTCGCGGCCCGGATTTCCCGGCCCGGGTCGGTCGGGTTACCGTTCGTTCAGGTGAAGCCGCGGAGCCGGTGAAGGGATGCGCAGATGAGCTCTCGTGTTCGGGTCGTCGTCGCCAAACCGGGCCTGGACGGCCACGACCGCGGCGCCAAGGTGGTCGCGCGTGCCCTCCGGGACGCCGGTATGGAGGTCGTCTACACCGGCCTGCACCAGACCCCGGAGCAGATCGTGGAGGCCGCGATCCAGGAGGACGCCGACGCGGTGGGCCTCTCCGTGCTCTCCGGGGCGCACATGACGCTCTTCCGGCGGGTGCTGGAGCTGCTCACCGAGCGGGACGCCCGGGACATCGTCGTGTTCGGCGGGGGCATCATCCCGGACGCCGACATCCCGGAGCTGGAGAAGCTCGGGGTTGCCAAGATCTTCACGCCGGGCGCCACCACCCAGTCGATCGTGGAGTGGGTCCGGCAGAACGTCGCCCAGCCCGTCGGCTGAGCCCGGTCGGCGGCCCGACGGCCGGCCCCAGGAGACGGGGGAGGGGCCGGACGCACCCCTCACACGTCCGGCCCCTCTATGCACGATGCCCCGCCGCCACCCCTCGACCGACAGGGCATCGGCCGTCTCCCGTCTTCGCGCTGATCAGCGCTCCGACACCTGACTCAACGACGCCCCCGCGGAGGGGTTACGCACCCGCCCCAACATCGCCCGGACGGCTGAACGGCGGGGTGCGGCGGTGGGAACACCCCGTGCCGGTGGGCTGGCTGTGCATTACCGCACACCACGCACCCGCTCGGTTGCCGCCGGTGCTCCCCTCGCTAGGCTGCGGCCAACGGCCTGTCTCGACTGATGACAGGCGTCAAACTGTTTTCCATAACGCTGTGGCGGCGCGACGGCGCGCCGCGGAGACGGGACGGGACGCGCAATCGTGGACCTGTACGAGTACCAGGGGCGGGACCTGTTCGAGCGGCACGGGTTGCCCGTGCTCGCCGGCGGCGTCGCCACGACCCCGGAGGAGGCCCGCGCGATCGCCGAACGCCTCGGCGGTCGGGTGGTCGTCAAGGCGCAGGTGAAGGTCGGCGGCCGGGGCAAGGCCGGCGGCGTCAAGCTGGCCGAGGGCGCGGAGGAGACGGTGGCCCGGGCCACCGACATCCTCGGCATGGACATCAAGGGTCACACCGTCCACAAGGTCATGATCACCGTGACCGCGGACGTGGCCGAGGAGTACTACTTCTCCTACCTGCTCGACCGGGCGAACCGCACCTTCCTCTGCATCGCCAGCGTTGCCGGCGGCATGGACATCGAGCAGGTCGCCGCCGAGACCCCGGAGAAGGTCGTCAAGGCCCCGATCGACGCCAACACCGGCGTCGACGAGGCGAAGGCGCGCGAGATCGTCGCCGCCGCCGGGTTCCCGGCCGAGGTCGCCGACCAGGTCGTCGAGGTCGCGGTGGGGCTGTGGAAGGCCTTCGTCGCCGAGGACGCCACGCTGGTCGAGGTGAACCCGCTGGCCCGGACCAGCGAGGGCAAGCTGCTGCTGCTCGACGCCAAGATCACCCTGGACGAGAACGCCGCGTTCCGGCACCCGGACCACGAGGCGCTGGTCGACCAGGCCGCGGTGGACCCGCTGGAGCAGGCCGCCAAGGAGAAGGACCTCAACTACGTCAAGCTCGACGGCGAGGTCGGCATCATCGGCAACGGCGCGGGTCTGGTCATGTCGACCCTCGACGTGGTCGCGTACGCGGGCGAGCGGCACGGCGGCGTCAAGCCGGCCAACTTCCTCGACATCGGCGGCGGCGCCAGCGCCGCGGTGATGGCGAACGGGCTGGAGATCGTGCTCTCCGACCCGTCGGTGAAGAGCGTCTTCGTCAACGTCTTCGGCGGCATCACCGCCTGCGACGAGGTCGCCAACGGCATCGTGCAGGCGCTGGCCCTGCTCCAGCAGCGCGGCGAGCAGGTCACCAAGCCGCTGGTCGTCCGCCTCGACGGCAACAACGCCGAGGCCGGCCGGGCGATCCTCGACGGCGCGAACAACCCGCTCGTGCAGCGGGTCGACACGATGGACGGCGCGGCCGAGCGGGCCGCCGAGCTGGCGGCTGCGGGGGTCTGAACATGGCTATCTGGCTGACCAAGGAGTCGAAGGTCATCGTCCAGGGGATGACCGGTTCCGAAGGTTCCAAGCACACCCGGCGGATGCTCGCCGCGGGCACCAACGTCGTCGGCGGCGTCAACCCGCGCAAGGCGGGGCAGACCGTCGACTTCGACGGCACCGAGCTGCCGGTCTTCGCCAGCGTCGCGGACGCGATGGCGCAGACCGGTGCCGACGTGACCGTGATCTTCGTACCGCCGCAGTTCACCAAGGGCGCGGTCGTCGAGGCCATCGACGCCGGCATCGACCTGGCCGTGGTGATCACCGAGGGGGTGCCGGTGCACGACACCGCGGCCTTCTGGGCGTACAACGTCGCCAAGGGCGAGCGCACCCGGATCATCGGTCCGAACTGCCCCGGCATCGCCTCGCCGGGCGCCTCCAACGCCGGCATCATCCCGGCCGACATCACCGGCTCCGGGCGGATCGGCCTGGTCAGCAAGAGCGGCACGCTGACCTACCAGATGATGTACGAGCTGCGCGACATCGGGTTCTCGACCTGCGTCGGCATCGGTGGCGACCCGATCATCGGCACCACCCACATCGACGCGCTCGCCGCGTTCGAGGCCGACCCGGAGACCGACGCGATCGTCATGATCGGCGAGATCGGTGGTGACGCCGAGGAGCGGGCCGCCGACTTCATCAAGGCGAACGTCACCAAGCCAGTGGTCGGTTACATCGCCGGCTTCACCGCGCCGCCCGGCAAGACCATGGGTCACGCCGGCGCGATCATCTCCGGCTCGGCCGGCACCGCCGAGGCCAAGAAGGCGGCGCTGGAGGCCGTCGGGGTCAAGGTCGGCAAGACCCCGACCGAGACCGCCAAGCTGATGCGGGAGATCATGTCCGGGGGCTGAGCCCGGCAGGCGTACGACGCGGGGGTCGACCGTTCGCGGTCGGCCCCTCAGTCGTTGTAGAGCGGGTAGTCGCCGCCGGCCCAGAGGATGCTGCTGCCGATGATGTTGATCACGCCGAACGCGATGGCCAGGTAGCCGAGCACCGGTGACTGGCCGAAGCGCCGGGCGTCGCGGATCGACAGGTAGCCGAAGATGACGCCCAGGATGCCGCAGCACAGCAGGCCCAGGATGATGCCGAGCACGCCCCACAGCGTCGTCCGGTCCCGGCCGCCAGCCGGCGGCGGCGGGGGCGGCGGATACGGAGCGTTCACGGCTTCCCTCCGGGCGTCGCTGCCGCGACGTCCGTCGCGTCCTGCGCCGAGGCTAAACCGGATCGGGGGTTCGGGGCGGTGGATCACGGGACTCGCCGCCGTGCGGGGGCGGTATCGGACTGCCACCGCCCGCCCGGCATGCCAGAGTAGACCCGATGTCCTCCGTCACCCCTGATCAGCCCAGCCGTCCCGCCGCCGAGGCGGGCACCGGCGCCGGGCCGGGCGGCCGCAACGGCCCGGGCCGGCGGGTGCCCGCGCCCCGGGGTGGTGACGCGCCCCGCAGCCGCGCCCCGCTCGCCGTCGCCGCCGGCGTCGCCGCCGGCTGGGCCGCCGTCACCTCCTGGTTGCCGGTCGTCGTCGTGCTCTGGTTGTTCCAGGCCAGCGAGGACGCCGCCTCCCTGATCGGCGCGCTCCGCGCCGGGCTGGCCGGATGGCTGCTCGGGCACGGCGTGCCGCTGGAGACCGGTGCCGGCCCGCTCGGCCTCGCCCCGCTGGCGCTGACCGCGCTGGCCGTCTGGCGGCTCACCCGGGCCGGGGTGCACACCAGCCGGGCCATGGGCGCGCGGGGCAGCCGGTCGCCACGGCGGGCGCTCGTCGCCGCCGGCGCGGTCGGCGGCGCGTACGCGCTGCTCGGCGTGCTCGCCGCGGTGCTGGTCGGAGCGGGCGGGCCCGAGGTGTCCCCGGTCCGGGCCGGGGTGACCTTCGCGCTGGTCGGCACGCTCGCCGCCCTGATCGGGGCGGCCCGCACCACGGGTGTGTCCGGGCTGCTCGCCGAGCGGGCTCCGGCGGCGCTGCGCGACGGCGTGCGGACCGGCCTGGTCGCCGGGCTGGTGCTGCTCGGCGCGGGCGCCGGCGCGGCGGGCCTCGCCGTGGCCACCGGCGGCGGGGACGCCGCCGACATGATCGGGGCCTACCGCACCGGAGTGGCCGGGCAGGCCGGGATCACCCTGGTCAGCCTCGCCTACGCGCCCAACGCCACCGTCTGGTCCAGCAGCTACCTGCTCGGGCCGGGGTTCGCGGTCGGCACCGACACGGCGGTCCGCACCAGCGAGGTGTCCGTCGGCGCGCTGCCGGCCGTACCGCTGCTGGCCGGGCTGCCGCGCGGGCCGGTGGACGGGCTCGGGGCCGGGCTGCTCGCGGTGCCCGTCCTCGCCGGAATGGCGGCGGGCTGGCTGCTCGCCCGGCGACTGGTCCGGCTGGCCGCCGACGGCCGGGAGCCGATGCGCTGGGCTCCGCTGCTCGGGCCGGCGGCGCTCGCCGGCCCGGTCGCCGGCCTGCTGCTGGGTGTCGCCGCGGCGGCCTCCGCCGGCCCGCTCGGCGGCGGCCGGCTGGCCGAGGTCGGCCCCGTCGCCTGGCAGGTGGCGGCGGTGGCGACCGCGGTCATCGGGGCCGGCGCGCTGCTCGGCGCCGCAGCGACCCGGGCGCTGAGCCGGCCCGCCGCCCGGCCCTGACCTCTCTATGGTCGGGCCCGCCGCCCGGGCCCTGACCGCTCGGAGGTCGGCCGCCCGGGCCCTGACCGCTCGAAGGTCGGCCCGCCTCAGCGCGTCCCCGGCCGACCGGTGGACGCCCGGGCGCTCCCGCGCCTACGACGAGGGGCACCCGGTGTGCTCCGGGTGCCCCTCGTCGCAGGTGGATCAGGAGAAACTGTCGAGGTTGAGCGCCGCCCCGACGAACGCGTTGATGATGCCGATCACGATACCGATGGCGCCGGTGATCAGCGCCGCCTTCGCCTGGCCCCCGTTGCTGGCCAAGCCCTGCGCCGCCTTCTTCTGGCCGAGCACGCCGAGCACCACGCCGGCGACGCCGGCCGGGATGCCGAGCAGCGGGCAGCAGAGCCCGAGCACGATCGAGGCGATGCCGACGATCATGCCGATCAGGCCCAGATTGTTCTGCTGTCCCTGGGCCGTCGGGTAGCCCGCAGCCGGGTACGCCGGCGTCCCGCCGTACGGCTGCTGGCCGTACGGGTCCTGGTGCGGCTGCCCGTACGGCTGGCCCGGGGCGGGCTGCCCGTACGGCTGGCCCGGGGCGGGCTGCCCGTAGGGCTGCCCGGAGGTGGGCTGGCTGTACGGGTACTGCTGCGGTGCGGCGTACGGGTCGTTCGGCTGGCCGGAGGCGGGCGGCTGCCCGTACGGCGCCGCCGGCGGCGGGGCGTAGGGGTCGTGGGGCTGCGGCGCGGTCGGGTCCTGGTGCGGCTGCTGGCCGTAGGGGTCCTGACCGGGGTTACCAGGCTGCATGCGGGCGACGCTCCTCGTCAGATCTGTCAGTAGGCGGTGCTGTCGCCGCTCATCATCCCGGCAAGACCGCCCAGCAGGCAGCACAGCAGGACGATCACGTACCAGGCGATGCCGACGATCAGCGCCCACTTCGACCACTTCTTCGACTCCGCGGCGGCGGCCTGGGCGCCGGCGTAGTCACCCTGCTGGAGCAGCGGGTTCACCTTGGAGGCGTTGATGATGGCCGGGATGGCCAGCGGCCAGAAGAGGAAGATCGCGACGATCGACATGGTCATGTTGTTGTTGATCTGCGGCGGCTGCTGGGGCTGGTATCCGGGCTGCATCGGCGGGTACTCCTCGATTCATCGACACGCCGGGACGTGTCGGATCAGTGACGGGTGGGGCCGGAGGTACGCCGGCCCGAGCGACCGGCAGCGTACCCGGTCGGCGCCAACCGTGCTGTCGGTGAATGTCGTGCTGCCCAGCGGTTGGGCGCTCCGGCCTGCCAGATAGGGTGGCCGGGTGACCGAGCCCGCGTCCGCCGCCCGCCTCGTCGTCCTCGTCTCCGGCTCCGGGAGCAACCTGCAGGCGCTGGTCGATGCGTGCGCCGACCCCGCGTACGGGGCCCGGGTGGTGGCGGTCGGCGCCGACCGGGACGGCATCGCCGGGCTGGACCGGGCCGCCGCGGCCGGGGTACCGACCTTCGTGGACCCGCTGAAGGCGTACCCCACCCGGGAGGACTGGGACGACGCGCTCACCGCCCACGTCGCCGAACACCGGCCCGACTTGGTCATCTCCGCCGGTTTCCTGAAGCTGGTCGGCCCGCGCTTCCTCGCCGCCTTCGGCGACCGCTACCTGAACACGCACAACACGTTGCTGCCGGCGTTCCCCGGCATCCACGGCCCGCGCGACGCCCTCGCCTACGGCGTGAAGATCACCGGGGCCACCCTCTTCTTCGTCGACGCCGGGATGGACACCGGCCCGATCGTCGCGCAGGTCGCCGTGCCGGTCCGCGACGACGACAACGTGGAGACGCTCACCGAGCGCATCAAGGAAGCCGAGCGGCGCCAGCTCGTCGAGCAGGTGGGCCGCCTGGTCCGCGAAGGTTGGACGATTACCGGAAGAAAGGTCACGGTCCCGTGAGCTCCATTCAGGACGAGCGCCGCCCGATCCGGCGGGCGCTGGTCAGCGTCTACGACAAGACCGGCCTGGCCGAACTGGCCCGGGCGCTGCACGCGGCCGGGGTGGAGATCGTCTCGACCGGCAGCACGGCCTCCACCATCGCCGACGCCGGGGTACCGGTGACCCCCGTGGAGGCGGTGACCGGCTTCCCCGAGATCCTCGACGGCCGGGTCAAGACGCTGCACCCGAAGGTGCACGGTGGTCTCCTCGCCGACCTGCGCAAGGAGTCGCACGCCGCCCAGCTCGACGAGCACGGCATCGCCGGGATCGACCTGCTGGTGTCCAACCTGTACCCGTTCCAGGCCACGGTCGCCTCCGGCGCCGGGGCGGACGAGTGCGTGGAACAGATCGACATCGGCGGCCCGGCGATGGTCCGGGCGGCCGCGAAGAACCATGCCTCGGTCGCCGTGGTCACCGACCCGTCCGCGTACCCGGCGCTGCTGGCGGCGCTCGGCGAGGGGGGCTTCACGCTGACCCAGCGGCGCGCGCTGGCCGCGCGGGCGTTCGCCGACATCGCCGAGTACGACGTGGCGGTGGCGAACTGGTTCGCGGTGCGGTTCGGCCCCGAGGCGCAGGAGTGGCCGGGCTTCGCCGGGTTGGCCCTGCGGTCGGCGCGGACGCTGCGCTACGGCGAGAACCCGCACCAGGCCGCGGCGCTCTACACCGACCCGGACACACCGGCCGGGTTGGCCCAGGCCGAGCAGTTGCACGGCAAGGAGATGTCCTACAACAACTACGTCGACGCGGACGCGGCGTGGCGGGCGGCGAACGACTTCGCCGACCAGCCGGCGGTGGCGATCATCAAGCACGCCAACCCGTGCGGCATCGCCGTCGGCGCCGACGTGGCCGAGGCGCACCGCAAGGCGCACGCCTGCGACCCGGTGTCCGCGTACGGCGGGGTGATCGCGGTCAACCGGCCGGTCTCGGTCGAGCTGGCCCGGCAGGTCGCCGACATCTTCACCGAGGTCGTCGTCGCGCCCGGCTTCGACGAGGGCGCGGTGGAGATCCTCCAGGGCAAGAAGAACATCCGGCTGCTGCGCGCGCCGGCGTGGAACCCCCCGCCGGCCGAGTGGCGGCAGGTCAGTGGTGGCGTACTGGTGCAGATGGCGGACCGGGTGGACGCCGCCGGCGACGACCCGGCGAGCTGGCGGCTGGTGGCCGGCGACCCGGCCGACGAGGCGCTGCTGGGTGACCTGGCCTTCGCCTGGCGCGCCGTACGGTCGGTGAAGAGCAACGCGATCCTGCTGGCGAAGGACGGTGCGACCGTCGGGGTCGGCATGGGTCAGGTGAACCGGGTCGACTCCGCGCGGCTGGCGGTCAGCCGGGCCGGGGCCGACCGGGCGCGCGGCTCGGTCTGCGCCTCGGACGCGTTCTTCCCGTTCGCCGACGGCCCGCAGATCCTCATCGAGGCGGGTGTCCGGGCGATCGTCCAGCCCGGTGGCTCGATCCGCGACGAGGAGGTCATCGCCGTGGCGCAGGAGGCGGGAATCACCATGTACCTCACCGGTACCCGCCACTTCTTCCACTGACCCCCAAGCCGCCCGGCAGTACGCCCAGCGTGCTGCCGCATCCTGCCGACGGGGCGTACCGGGACCGGTCGTCCACCACAACTGCATGATCACCGGGTGGTCGGCGCCTGGGCGTAACCCGACGCAGGTGGTCGGCGGACCGGGGCCGGGCC
>NZ_POUB01000168.1 GCF_003236335.1 Micromonospora deserti | reverse complement strand
ATAAGAGACAGGTGCCGCGGTGTGTCGGCTAGCGCGGGACGGCGGTGCTGCCGCGGGAGACGAGTTCGGGGGAGATGAAGCGCACGACGTACGGCTCGTCCCGTGCCGTCGTCGACTCCACGCGGCGTACCAGGTGCCGGACGGCCATGCTGCCGAGCCGGTCGGGTGCGCTCTCGATGAACGAGTACGGCAGGGAGAAGGTCGCCGCGAAGTCGTCGGAGTAGCGACCGATGACCGACAGGTCCTCCGGCACCCGCAGGCCGCGGGCGCGCGCGACGGACGGCAGGGCTGCCGCGGCCGCCTCGTTGTTGAGCAACAGCCCGGTCGCGGACGGGTACGTGTCGAGAAGCGTGTTGAGGAGGCGCCCGACGGCCGGCTGCCGGGACTCCCCGTAGACCGCGTGCAGCGTGACGCCCCGTTCCCGGGCGCGTTGCACCGCCGCGTCCCGCAGGCGCCACACGTACGCGCCGCCGCGGTGCACGACGTGCTCCGGTTGGGAGATCAGGATCAGCTCGCGGTGGCCGAGTCGGTGGAGGTGGTCCACCATGACCCGGCCGGCCTCCTCGAAGTCGAGGTCGAACACGTCGAGTCCGGAGCAGTCCGCGGGCAAACCGACCGAGGCGCCGGGCCGGGGCGCGGCCCGCAGGACCGGCAACCGCTCGTCGTGCTCGGCGATGTTCAGCAGGACGACGCCGTCGACCATGCGCGAGTCGGTGATGCGGCGGAGGGCCCGGGCGCCGTCCGCCTCGGTAACCAGCAGGATGTCGTAGCCCAGGGTGCGGGCGGTGTCCGAGACGGCCCGGATGTACTGCATCATCGCCGGCGCGAACTCGTCCTCGTAGAACTGTGCGAGCAGGCCCAGGACCATGGTCTGGGAGGTTGCCAGCGCGCGGGCACCGGCGTTCGGCGTGTAGGCGAGAGCCCGGGCCGCCTCGGCGACCCGCTGCCGCACCTCCTCCGAGATCGCGCGTTTGCCGGACAGGGCGTAGGACGCCGTGCTGCGACTGACGCCGGCTGCCCGGGCCACGTCCCCGATCGTTGCCATCCCTCGCCTCAATCTCTCGACGTCGCGATCTGTCGAACCGGTTCGGCAATCGCGTGGGTTGCACCGGTGGGTGCTCCCGCCCTCCGCCGACAATTTGCCTGTACACATTGCATGTCCCGGCTCCACGGCAGGCTGTGATAGCCCTGCTGCGGGCTGCCGGGTACTTCGCCGATCCGCGATCATCGTGCGAACCGGTTCGACGAATGTTGCTTGACTGTGACGCCCGACACGGCCCATGTCAAGAGCGGGTTACGGCTGATGTCGAAAACGTGATCGCCCGTTGACCGCCGGCCGCCGACCCGGTCCAGGCGGGCCCGCCGGTCGTGTCGGCGGCCACCGGCGACGACGCACCGCCCGCGCCGGATCCGGCGCGGGCCGCTCGCGGCTAACCGCTCGCCGGAGCGGAGGATGCGCGGACCACCAGCCGGCACGGCACGGTGTGGATACCTGGTGCCGCACCGTACTCGATGGCCCGCAGCAGCAGGGCGCCCGCGGTCCGGCCGACCTCCTGCAGGTTCAGGTCGACGCTGGTCAAGGGTGGCCGGCAGCCTTCCGCGGTGGGCTGCCAGTTGTCCACGCCGACCAGGGCCACGTCGTCGGGTACGCGCCGGCCGCATTCGCGCAAGCCGTCGGCGACGCCGCGCGCGATCGCGTCGCTGCCGCAAAAGACGGCGTCGACGTCCGGGTGCGACCGGGTCAGCGCGGCGGCGGCGAAGCGTCCCCACACCTCGCTCCACCCGCCATACCAGGGCTCACCCACCAGCTCCAGCCCGGCCTCGTGGAGAGCGTGCCGGGTGCCGTCCACACGGGTGCGTACCGACGCGTGACCGCGCGGGCCCGTCACGTGGGCGATCCGCCGCCGGCCGGTCCGGATCAGGTGCTCGACGGCCTCCCGCGCCCCCGCCTCCTCGTTGACCACCACGCTGCAGTCGGCCGCGTCGGACGAGCGGGCGAAGGCGTAGACCACCGGCACGGGCGGCCTACCGCCAAGCGGCGGCCGCGGGTCGGTGCGGCGGCCGGCGACGATGATGCCGTCCACCCGGCGGCGGATCAGGCTGCGTACGTAGTGCTGCTCCCGGATGGGGTCGTCCCTGGTGTCGCAGACCAGAGCGAGCGTCTCGCCCCAGCCCAGGGCGTCCTCCGCGCCGTGCAGGACGGGCAGGCTGAAACGTCCGTGGTGGTCGGTCATGATCAGGCCCACCGTGTACGTCCGGCCGGTGAGTAGGCTCGCCGCGACGGCGCTGGGGACGAACCCGAGCTCGTGGGCGACGGCCTGGACCCGCGCACGTGTCTCGTCGCGCAGCTGACCTCGGCCGTTCAGCGCCTTCGACACGGTGCCGACCGATACTCCTGCCCGCCGAGCCACATCGACGATGCCGACGCGTCGCCGCCCGTCCGTCCGTACCGGCCTGTCCGTCACAGGAGAACGGTAGCTTCGGCAAACCTTTTCCTCAACGGCTTCAACGACGGGCATTGACGCGCGTTGGTGACGTACGTAACCTACGCGAAACCGTTTGCACGGCGTACGCCATCCCTCCCGCCACCAGCCGCTCCGGATCGGGCGCCGGCGGAAAATTTTCCGAACCTCTGCTGAGTCGGGACGCCGACTCTCGATGTTAGCGATCACATCCGGGACGTGCCGCCCACGGCGATGGCCCCCCGCCCGGCCACCGGCGGCAGAGACGACCAGTTGGAGACAGCCATGAGGCTCTCGAGAGTGACCACCGTCCGGCTCCGGTCGGCCGCCCTCGCCGGTGTGCTCGGCGTCGGGGCCGCCGCACCCGCGGTCGCGGCGCCCGTGGTGACCGAGCTACCCGCCCCCGTACTCAGTTACGAGTTCGACGCTGACGACCTGACGACCGGGTCGGTGACCGACTCCTCCGGCAACGGCCTGCACGGGACGCTGGTCAACGGCACCACGGCGGCGCTGGTCGACGGTGCGGACGGCGGTCACGCGATCAACCTGCCCGGCGGGGCGCCGAACTCGAACGGCGCCTACATCCGGCTGCCCCGGGCGGTGCTCGACGGCAGGACCGACCTCACCGTGTCGGCGCGGGTGCGGTGGGACGGCACGACCGCCGCCTGGCAGTGGATCTACGCGCTCGGCAAGGACACCAGCCGCTACCTGTTCACCACCCCGTACCACGGTGAGGGACGGCTGCGCACCGCCGTCACCTCCTCGTCCGCCGGGGGCGAGGCCCAGGTCACCGGCTCGGCCGCGCTGCCGGCGAACGCCTGGAAGACGCTGACCGTCACGCTCGACACCAGCGCGGCGCGCCTCACCACCTACCTGGACGGCGCCGCCGTCGCCTGGACCCCGACGAGCGTGACCGCCGGGCAACTGATCGACGCGGCCACCACCCACGGTGGTCTCATCGGCCGTTCCTTCTATCCCGATCCGCTCTTCGACGGCGCTGTCGACGACTTCCGGGTCTACGCCGCCGCCCTCTCCGCCGAGCAGGTGGCCGCCTCGGTCGGCGCCGAGCCGCCGACGCCGACCGGCCTGCTCCAGCCCACCGTCAACGTGCGGACGAGCGTCGGCACCGCGCCGGCGCTGCCGCCGGCGGTCCGCGCCACCTTCTCCGACGGCTACGACCGGGACCTGCCCGTCACGTGGCCGGCCATCGACCCGGCGCGGTACGCCACCCGCGGGACGTTCACCGTGACCGGATCGGCCGGTGGGCGCTCGGTGACCGCCACCGTCACGGTGATCCAGGAGGGCGAGCTGACCATCGACCTGGGCACGACCACGGGTCCCTTCCACGGCGGCGCGTCCGGCACGCTCTACGGCCTGTACGGGCCGGGGGTGCCGACGAACAACCTGATCGAGGGGATGCACCTGCGCACGGTGTCGACCAAGGCGCAGGACGGTCCCCAGCATCCGGGCGCCGACGCCCTCGAGGTCGTCAAGCCGCTGGCCGACAGCACCGACGGCGACGTCTACATCTACATGACCGACATCCACCGTGGCTTCCCCTACCAGTGGCCCGGGAGCGAGCCGCGGGAGAAGCTCGACCTGTTCAAGCAGAAGATCACCAAGCAGGTCGACCAGGTGCTCCAGCTCGAACCGCGGTACCGCGACAACATCGTCTTCGTGCCCTTCAACGAGCCCGAGGGCAACATGTTCGGCACCGGGCAGTGGAGCTACAACGGCGTCAGCTGGCTCAATGACCCGCGCGACTACTTCCGGGCGTGGGACGAGGTCCACGCCCTCATCAAGGCGAGGATGCCCGACGCGCGGATCGCCGGCCCCAACACCAGCGTGCTCTACACCCAGGTCAAGGACTTCCTCGCGCACACCGTCCAGGCCGGCACGGTCCCCGACGTGATGACCTGGCACGAGCTCAGCCACCCGGAGCAGGTCCGGGAGAGCGTCAAGCGGTACCGCACGTGGGAGGCCGAGGTCTTCGCCGGCACCGCGCACGACGGCCGGCAACTGCCCATCAACGTCAACGAGTACGCCTTCAACTACCACACCTCGGTGCCCGGGCAGATGATCCAGTGGATATCGGCGATCGAGGAGTCGAAGATCGATGCCGACATCGCCTACTGGAACATCGACGGCAACCTGTCGGACTCCGCGGTGCAGGCCAACCGGGGCAACGGCCAGTGGTGGCTCTACAACGCCTACGGCAGCATGACGGGGCAGACCGTCCAGGTCACCCCGCCGTACCCGGGCCGGAACTACACGCTTCAGGGCGTCGCGACGCTCGACCGCGACCGGAAGCAGGCCCGCGCCATCTTCGGCGGCGCCAGCAGCGCCGGGCACATCCGCTTCGCACACGTCCCCGCCGGCGTCTTCGGCCGGACCGTGCACGCCTGGATCCGGGAGATCCCATGGACCGGGCAGATCGGCGACTCCGCCCCGCCGCGGCTCCTGGCCGAGCGCGACGTCACGGTCGTCGACGGCACCGTGGCCTTCGACTTCGACGGTGGCGACCTTCCCCGGCTGTCGGAGTCCTCGGCGTACGAGATCATCCTCACGCCCGACGGCGGGGACGGCCCCGCCTCGCCTCCGTCGTACCTGTGGGAGCGGTCGTACGAGGCGGAGGATGCCACGTACAGCGGCACCGGCTACAGCCGCAACGGCCCCGAGGGTTCCCCGAGGGACGTGTCGAAGTTCTACACCTCGGGCGGGTTCAACGTCGGCGGCCTGCGCAGCGGCAGCGACGGCGTGCTCGACTTCACCGTCGACGTGCCCACGGCGGGCCGCTACGACCTGAGCGTCTTCGCCAACTCGCTCAACACCTTCGGACTGGTCCGGGAGCAGGGTCCGACCAACGTTTTCGTCCGCGTCGACGGGGGCGCGGAGCAGGAGCTCTTCCTGCCGCTCGGGTACAAGTGGGTCGTCTGGGACCACGCCGACACCACCGTGGAACTCAGCGCCGGCCGGCACGTCATCTCCCTGGCCGCGCGGAGCCTCGACGGGAGCCGGGCCACCAAGGGCGACGCCATCGTCGACCGGATCCAGCTCACCCTGCCGAACCCGGCCGCGGCCACCGCGGTCTACGAGGCCGAACTCGCCGACCTGCCCGCCGCGAGCCCCGTCTACCGGGGCTACCCGAAGGGCGCCACGGTCTCCGGCTCGGGCGCCGCCGCGATCGGCCGCGGCCAGTCGGCCACCTTCTGGGTGTACTCCCGCGAAGAGGCCGAAGCCACCCTCGACCTCACGATGGTCGGCTCCGGCAAGGTGGCGGTGGCCGTCAACGGCGTCGAGGTGATGAAGGCCCGGCGCGACGCGTCGACGGTGGCGGTGTCGATGTCGGGCGGCGTCAACAAGGTGACGGTGACCGGCCGCTCGGGTACCTCGCTCATCGACCGTCTCGCGGTTCGGCAGACCTCGGGGAAGCTGCCGCTCACCCTGGTGGAGGCCGAGAGCGGGCAACTGGCGGGCACGGCGGCGGTGTCGCAGCGCTCCCTGGCGAGCGGCCAGGCCGCGGTCACCGGGCTGGGCGGCGCCCCCGGCAACGACAACACCCTCGCCCTCACCGTGACCGCGCCCCGCACCGGCACGTACGCCATGCGCGTGCGGTACTCCAACCCCGAACAGGCGGTCGCCACGCACTACAACCCCGACCCGCTCGCCCGGCACGCGGACATCTCGGTCAACGACGGCGCCGCGCAGCGTGTCCTCTTCCCGCACACCTTCCACGACAACAACTTCTGGGAACTCACCGTCCCGGTGCGGCTGCAGAAGGGCCGGAACACCGTGCGGTTCTCCGCCGAGGAGCTGCCGAACTTCGACGGCACCACCTACGCGTCGGACACCTTCCCGGGAGTGCTCCTGCGATCCCAGTACGCCCCGGTCATCGACAAGGTCACGGTCACCCCGTTCAGCACGGCGCTCACCGGCCCGCGTTGAGCCCCTTCAGGAGGAGGCACCTCGTGAGATCGTTCCGGAGCCGGCGTTGTCGGCCACCCGCAGCATCCGCAGCGTTCATGTCGGTCGTGGTGGCCGGCGCCGCCGCCCTGTTCGTGGGCGTGGCCGGCGGTCCCGCCAACGCGGCGAACTCGACCCTCACCGTCAACGCCGCGAGCCCGTTCCGCCCGGTCAGCCACGTCGGCGCTGGCGGGCTGTACGCACTCGCCGAGAACAACCAGCCGGCCGACGCGATGCTGTTGCCGCTGAAGCTCCACACGCTCACCCAACCCGCCCCGGGCGTCGGCCAGCGCCCCAACGGCCAACCACCCGGCGGCGACTCGCTGCTCGTCGCCCCCCAGGCGACCAGGGTCGGCGCGGCCGAGTACATCCGGATGCCCGACATCTACCCGGACTTCCCCTACCGATGGGTCAGCTGGAACGACTGGCTGGCGAAGGTCGACGCCCAGGTCAACGCGCGGCTGGCGGCGACCGCCACCAGCAACATCACCGGCTGGGAGCTGTGGAACGAGCCGGACTGGACCTGGAACACCTCGGCGGCCGGCAGCTTCAACGCCGGCTGGGTCCGCACGTTCCAGCGGGTCCGTGCCCGCGACCCGCTCACCCCGATCGTCGGGCCGAGCACCGCCGTGTACAACGAGTCCTGGATGCGCTCGTTCCTCACGTACGCGCGGGACAACAACGCGTTGCCGGACATCATCTGCTGGCACGAGCTTGAGGGCTCGGCGCGGATCGCCGGGGACATCGCCAACTACCGCGCGCTGGAGGCGTCGCTGGGGATCAGCCCGCGGCGGATCTCGATCAACGAGTACGCGACGCCGACCGAGGTCGACCAGCCCGGCTCGGTCGCCAGCTACCTCGCCAAGTTCGAACGCGGTGGCGTGGACAACGCCCACCGTGCGTTCTGGTACGAGTACGGCACCGTCAACGGGCTCACCGTCAACAACCAGCCGACCGGAAGCTGGTGGCTGTACAAGTGGTACGGCGACATGGCCGGCAACATGGTGGTCACCACGCCGCGCGCACAGACCGGCCTCGACGGCTTCGCCTCGCACGACCCCACCCGGCGCATCGTCAACGTGGTGTTCGGCGGCGAGTCCGGCACCAACCACGTCCGGGTCACCGGCCTGTCGTCGCTGGGCAGTTCGGTCCGGGTCCTGGTGGAGTCCACCCCGGCCGCGGGCCGGTTCACCCAGGTCTCCGCGCCCACGGTCATCAGCAACACCACGGCGACCGTCACCAACGGTGAGCTGACCGTGACGGTGCCGAACATGACCGCGACCAGCGGGTACCACCTCGTCATCCAACCGACCAGCGGCGTACCGAGCTACCAGCAGCGGTACGAGGCGGAGAACGGGTCGATCTTCCGCGCCAACCGGTTCGGCAGTTCCAGCGCGTCGGCCGGCGGCTACGTCGGCCAGATCGACAACACCGGCGACCCCCGCACCGCCAGCTACGTCGACTTCATCGTCACCGTCCCGACCGCCCGCAACTACACCATGCGAATCGGGTACGCCAACGCCACCGGCGCCACCGCGACGCACGGTCTGGCGTACAACGGCGGCCCCTGGTCGACGGTGAGCTACCCGCCGACCGCCGCCTGGGGACGGTTCGGGGCGACGGTCAGCACCACCGTCACCCTGCGGGCGGGCCACAACGTGATCCGCCTCGCCAAGGGCTCGCCGTATTTCGCTGGCGGCACCGGGTACGCGGAACTCGACTACATCGAACTGAGCTGAATCCACACCGGCCACCTCGGCTCCGGCCGCCGACCCCGGCGGCCGGAGCCGAGCCCCGGCGCGGTGTGCGAGGGCACCTACGATCGGCGAGGTGACCCGACATCTCCTCGTGCCAGGGCGGGGGATCCCCCGGCCCGAGCACTGGCTACGGCGGTGGGCCGACGCGCATCCGACGTACCGGTGGGCGCCCGAGCCGCCGGGTCCACCGCTGGTCCTGAGAGACCGCGTGCGAGCGCTGCACGGGGCCGTCTGCGAGTCGGACGAACCGGCGGTCCTCATAGCGCACAGCGCCGGCTGCATCACCACGGCCGTGTGGGCGGCGAACCACGTCGGGCCGGTACGTGCCGCCCTGCTCGTCACGCCGCCGTACGTCGACGGAGCCGAGCCGGATGACCCTTCGGACATCCCCTGGGTGGTGCCTCGGCGTAGGTTGCCGTTCCGCACGGTCCTGGTCGCCAGCCGCACCGACCCGTACACGTCCCTCGCCCAGTTCGAGCGGTTCGCCGAGGACTGGGGCGCGGAGCTGGTCGACGCGGGCGACGTCGGTCACCTCGACACGGCGAGCGGCTTCGGCCCCTGGCCGGAGGGTGAGCGGCTGGTCAGCGAACTCGGTTGAGCGCCGAAGTCGTCCGGTCGAGGTACGGCGAGCTGTGTGGGTTCAGGGTCAGGCGTGCGTGGCGGTTGGCGAATCTTCTGGTCTACTCGGACTGTCGGGGTGGGTTGAGCCAGGCGAGGGGTTGTCCAGCGAGTGCGGCGTCGGCGAGCCGGTGGGCGGACGCGGTCCTGAGTGCCGCTCGTGAACTGTCGATCCAGCGCTGGACGTTGTCGATGCCCTGGTGGCGGTACTCGACCGCTTGGACGAGGCATTCCAGCTTGTCGGCGTCTCGGGCGACGACGGCTTCCAGGGTTTGGCCGGCTTCGTACTCGGCCACGGCGGCGGTGATCGCCTCGGCGACGGCCGGTGGGCAGGCGGCGACCTGGTCGGCGGTGACGGTGGTGTTGGGTGCGGCGGTGAGGTAGCGCTTGGCGATGTGGGGGATGTCGGTGATCCGGGTTTCCTGAGTGTCATGGAGGGCGCAGAGCATGGCGACCCGGCCGGGGTCGGCACCCTCCATGGCGGCGAGCACCATCCCGATGATCGCCGTGCGGAAGGAGTGCTCGGCGATGGACTCCGGGTGTTTGACGCCGGCGAACCACCAGCCGGTGCGGGCCGCACGTTTGAGTACGCCCGCTTCGAAGATGAAACTCATCGCCCCGGCGGCGTCGTGGTCGTCGCTCATCTGCCCGTCCCTGTACCGGTGATTCCATCTGCCCGCAGGCTGTAGACGATAGACCTCGGCTCTCGTCCGGACCGCGCGAATCCGGGCGCTGACCAGCAGCGCGGCGCTCCCGTCGGCGAGTGCCCGCCCGGTGCCGGGTCGTCGAGTGCGCGGCCACGTCGTGCGGTGAGCAGGGCTCAGATGTTGTGGATGTCGAGGTCCACGAGTCACGAGGCTTGGCTGGTCGCGACCGGCGGAAGCGCCGACCGGTGGACGGCCGGCTCCGACCCGGCTCGGCGGATCGGCGTGAACAGCCCGCTGATCGCGACCAGGAGGCAGCCCGCGCCAGCGACCAGGGCGACCGCGGTGACGCCGTACCGGCCGGCGGCCCAGGTCAGCACCGCGGCGCCGGCCGGCCCGAGCGAGTAGTGCGTGCTCCAGAAGGCCGACGTCACCCGCCCGAGCAGGTGATCGGGCGTGATCTCCTGGCGCAGCGACATGGAGCAGATCCCGCCTACGCTGACGCCACACAGATACACCGCGGTCAGCACGGTGACAGCGGGCACGCTCCCGACGACACCGATGCCCGCGATCGCCAGGCCGCACGCCGAGAGCGCACCGACCCAGGTGACACCGAAGCCCCGCCAGCGGCGCAGCGGCGCCACCAGCAGCGCCCCGGCGATCGTGCCCAGCGCCGCCAGGCCGAGCACCGTGCCGACGGTGCGGTCGGAGCCGCCGAGGTCGTGCTTGACGTGGTAGACGAGCAGGTCGGTGAAGCCGTACGTCAGGAAGATGAAGATCGACAGCAGGACGGTCAGCGAGCGGAGCACGGGCTGGCGCCAGAGGAACCGCGCGCCGGCCAGGAACTCGGCCAGCGGCTTCTCCCGCCCTCCGGTGCCGGCATTCGCCTCATCCTCGACGGGCCGCCGGAGCCGGACCAGCCAGAGGCCGGCGGCCGACAGCGCGAAACTGGCCGCGTTGATGGCGATGGCCGCCGTGGGGCCGAACCGGGCGGACACCACCCCGGCGAGCAACGGCCCACCCACGGCCGCCGCCGCGTACGTCGCCTGCAGGCGCCCGTTAGCCTCGGTGATCCGGTCCCGGTCGACGAGGTTACGCACCGCGGTCACCGCGGCGACCTGGAACACCATCCCGGCCGCTTCGCAGATCGGCAGCACGACGAAGAGCAGCCAGACCTGCGGGCCACCGAGCCAGGCCAGGGGGATGAGGCTGTAGAGCACCAGCCGGGCCAGGTCGGCGGCGATCATCAGGGTCCGCCGGTCGTATCGGTCGACCAGGACGCCGCCGAAGATGCCCGCACCGACGGACGCCGCGCCGGCCACCGCCGTGAGCAGGCCCATCTGGGCGACCGAACCGGTCGCGTGCAGCACGAGCAGCGGCACCGCCAGGTAGGCGAACGAGTCGCCGGCGGCGGACAGCGACTGCGCGACCCAGTACGTGCCGAAGTTGCGGTCACGCCACAGGGCAGGCCGTACCGGACCGACGCGTGGGCTCATACCGGCGATCATCCTGAACGGCGGCGCAGGGGACCGGGGTGGACGGACCAGAGCAGTCGCCGCCACCAGGGGCGGGTGGCCCGCAACGCGCTGATGTAACCGCCGGCCGCCGTGGCGGCCCGGTCAGCCTGCTCCGGGGTGGCGGTGCCGGGGGCGAAGGCCACCTGGTTGAGCAGGCCGGCCAGCTGGTCTACCTGGGCGCCGACCTCCCCGGCCGCCCCGTGGGCCGCCCCGTCGGCGAGGGCGCGGCGGGCGTGGCTGGCCACCTCGGTCGCGGCGAGGTCGTCGCCGACCGGGTGACCGGCCAACCGTAGCGCGTCGGTCACCTCCCGCCAGGCGCCGGCGATGCGCTGGCCGGGGTCACCCCGGACCAGCCGGGCCCGGGTCTGCGCCCGGCGCAGCCCGAACAGGGTGAGCAGCAGCGCCACGATGAGCAGCAGGACGCCGCCGGCGCCGCCGCCGACCAGCACCGGCGTCGGTACGCCACCGGAGCCCTCCGGTGGGCCCGGCGCGGCCGCCGGCTCCGGCTCGACGGTCGGCTCGACGGTCGGCTCGGGCACCTCCGACGGCGGCGGCTTTTCCGGCGCGGGACGGAAGTCCTCCTCCACCGGGCGCGGCTCCTGGTCGGGGCGGGGCAGCGGGTCGAACGCCACCCAGCCGAGCCCGTCGAAGAGCACCTCCGGCCAGGCGTACGCGTCGCCGGCCCGTACCGGGCCGTCCCCCGTGGACCGGAAGCCGACCACCACCCGGGTCGGCAGCCCGGCCAGCCGGCCCAGCACGGCGAACGCCGCCGCGAACTGCTCCGAGGTGCCGCGCTGCCCACCGGCGTTGCGCGGCCCGGAGAGGAAGAAGTTCAGGTTCGGGTAGGCGTGCCCGCTCGGCGCGTCCGCCACCAGCCGGTAGTGCTCGGCGAGGAACTGCTCCACCGCCACGGCCCGCGCGTACGGTGCGCCGTTCTCCGCGGCGAGCTGGGTGGCGAGCCGGCGCAGCGGCTCCGGCACGCCGTCGGCGACCCGCAGCACCCTGGCCACCTCCTCACCGGCCGGCACGTTGGCCGTGGGCAGCAGGTTCCCGTCCGGCTCCGCCGACGCGGAGGTCACCGTGTAGCGCAGCCCGGGAGTCAGCCCCTCCGGCCGGATCAGCGTCCCGGTCGCCGGGTCGTACGCCACCCGCGCGCCGGTGACCTCGCGCGGGGTGGCCACGGCCGGCAGCAGCCGCCCGCTCAGGTCGGCGACGGTGATCTGCTGCCGTACCGTCCGTACCGTGCCGCCCGGCGCGGGCGCGGACGCCGGCAGGATCCGCCCCGCGTTGCGGTAGGTCGCGCCGACCCGCCAGGTCACCCCGTCGTAGTCGCTGAGCACGGCCAACCGGATCCGCACGTCCCGCCCCGGCGTCGCCGCACCCGGCTCGCCCGCCGCCCCGTCCGGCGGCGGCGACGGCGCGGCGGCGGGCCCGGCCGGCCGCTCGGTGGTCACGTCGAGCAACTTCTGACCGGGGTTCAGCGCCCAGCCGGAGATGCGGATCAGCGGGTTCTCGTCGAGCGTCTCCACCTGCGGCGGCTCGACGTACCGGCGCGGGTCGACCGGACGGCCGTCGACCTGGCCGGCCAGCAGCGGACCGAGCAGCGCGACCAGCCCGACCACCACCGCCACCCCGGCGGCGGAGGCGGCGGCCAGGCGGGCCCGGACGGCGGCGCGGACCGCTGGTGCCAGCCCGGCGGCCGGGTCACCGCCCTCGCCCGGCGCGCGCGTCGCGGGTACCGCCAGGCCGAGCACCGCCACCGCGACGAAGACCAGCGCCGACCCGACCGCCGGGTCGGCGTTCGGGCCGACCACGTAGACCGCGCCCGCGTACAGCAGCGCCGGCGGCAGGTAGCCCAGCAGCACCCGCCCGTTGCGCAGCGCCACCTCCGCTGCGGCGAGACCGGCCAGCCAGGCGGCGACCAGCGGCACCAGCACGGTGTCCGGGGCCGGCTCGACCGGGATCATCGCGGTCAGCAGCCGGGGGATGCCGTTCGCGGCGGCGTCCGCGGTCACCTCGGCGAGCCCGCCGGGCAGGTCGGCCCGCGCCGCGGTCAGCCGCAGCGACCAGGCCACCCAGCCGCCCATCGCCAGCACGGAGATCGGTGCGACCAGCCAGGAGGGGAGCCGGCGGGCGGCGAGGCTGACCAGCACCGACCCGAGCGCCGCCCCGATGACCAGGCGGGTCAGCAGCGGCCCGGCGTACACCCGGCCGAGCACCGCGCCGGCCAGGCTGATCATCGTGACCAGCGCCAGCGGCACGGGCGCCGCCCGCAGTGCCCGCCCGGCGCGGGCCGCCGGCCCGCCGCCGGGCGTCGCCGCGGCCCGCCCGTCCACCCGCGGCCCGTCCACCTGGGGCCCGTTCACCTGGGGCCCGTTCACCTGCGGCC
>NZ_POUB01000167.1 GCF_003236335.1 Micromonospora deserti | reverse complement strand
GGGCCGCGGTGACCGCCATCGCCGCGCACGGCCCGGCCGGCCTGGTCGTGGTCGACGACAGTGCGAACTTCCTCACGCTGCCCTGGGACGGGCCGCTGGCCGAGGCCGCGCCGCTGGTCACGGGGGAGGAGGGCTTCGCCCGGCTGGCCGCCGCGGACGTGGTGGTCCGCTCGCCCGGCGTCCCGCAGACCCACCCGTGGCTGGTCGAGCTGCGCCGGCGCGGAGTGACCGTGACGCAGGGGACGGCGCTCTGGATGGCCGACCACGCCGACCGCACCGTCGGGGTGACCGGCAGCAAGGGCAAGAGCACCACGTCCAGCCTGATCAGCCACCTGCTCGCCGCGGTGGAGCGGCCCAACGTCTTCGGCGGCAACATCGGGGTGCCGACGCTGGACCTGCCGGAGGCCGAGCTGTACGTGCTGGAACTCTCCAGCTATCAGTGCAGCGACCTGACCGACTCCCCCCGAGTGGCGGTGGTCACCGCGCTCTTCCCCGAGCACCTGGACGCGCACGGCGGGGAGCGGGAGTACTACCGGGACAAGCTCAACCTGATCGCGTACGGCCCGCGGACGGTGGTGGTCAACGGCGCCGACCCGCGGCTCGCCCTGGAACTGGGTGACCGCGCGGCAGTGCGTGCCGGCACCCCGGACACCGCCCACGTGGCCGGCGGTCCGGACGGCACCCCCTGGTTCCACCTGGCTGACCAGCCGCTCTTCCCGCGCGCGGTGCTGCCCCTGGTCGGCCGGCACAACGAGGGCAACCTGTGTGTCGCGCTCGCCGTGCTGGACGCGCTCGGCGTCGACGTGGTCGCCCGCAAGGACAGCCTCGCGGTGGCCGTCGCGGAGTTCCAGGGGCTGGCCCACCGGCTCACCGAGATCGCCGACCCGTCCGGCCTCACCTTCGTCGACGACACCCTCGCCACCAGCCCGTACGCGGCCATGCACGCGATCGACGCGTACGAGGGGCGGCCGTTGACGGTGATCGTGGGCGGCACCGACCGGGGATTGGACTACGGCCCGCTGCGTGAGCACCTCGCCGAGCGGGAGATCACCGTCATCGGCATCCCGGACAGCGGGCCCCGGATCGTCGCGGCGCTCGCCGGGCTGCCCAAGGTCCGCGTCGAGGTGGTCGACGACCTGGTCGACGCCGTCCGGCTGGCCCGCGAACTCACCCCCGCCGGCGGGGTGGTGCTGCTGTCCCCGGCGGCGCCGAGCTACGGCCGGTTCCGCAACTGGGAGCACCGCTCCGAGGTCTTCGCCCAGGCCGTCCGGGACACCGCCGCCGGCTGAGCGCCGAGGGCGCCCGCCGCCGGGCGATCCGCCCCGGTGCAGGCCGGGCAGCGAAGGGCGATCTGGCGCTGTCGCCGAGCCGGAGGTTGCCACCGCGGGGCGGTCACGGACCGGGCGGCCCGACCGGGCCCGTCGGGCGCAGCGCGGCGTGCAGGGCGCGCATCGCGCGGATCGCCGAGCGGATCTCCTGTAGGTAGCGCCCCGGGGTGGGCGCCGGCTCGGGCAGCGCCGCCAGCGCCGGCAGGGCCGGGTCGACGCCCACCGTCTCGATCCCGCAGCGGTACGGCAGGGCCAGGGTGCGCAGCGCGTCGCAGTGCTGGAAGGGCACGTAGATCGGCGCGGTCACCAGCAGCACCGGGTCGCCGGGGGAGAGGCGTACCCGCCCGGCCCAGAAGCGCTGGGTGTCGGCGGTGTGCGCGCGGCGTCCGGGCTCGCTGGACGGGGCGGCGAGCACCCGCACCGGCGGGGTGCCGGCGGGCCGGTAGGTGCGCGACGACCAGGAGTGGTGCGGGTGGCCGGCGTCGTGACCGTCCTCCTCGGGCGGGCCGGTCACCCCGAACGCCCGGCGGACCGCCGCGTCCAGCGCCGCCACCTCGGTCTCGCCCGGCTCGACGCCGGCGTCGGCGAGGACGCGCCGCTCCTGCTCGGACAGCGGGCGGAAGCTGCCCAGCGCGGCGACCTCGCCGGTCACCGCGGTGCCGTTGCGCACCAGGTGCGCGGCGTACGCGACCCGGCGCAGGCAGCCGTGCGCCAGCCCACCCAGCACCACCAGGTGGGCGTACGCCGGCCGGGCCGGCGCCGCCGGACGGACCAGGCCGAGCGCGGTCGCGGCGGCGAGCACCAGGCAGGTGGTGCCCGGGTCGAACGTGGGTTCCCGAGCCTCGGGCCGTTCCCGGCCGCCCCGGAAGTCCCAGTACCGCCCGGAGAACTCGTCCAGCCCGGCCAGCACGTCGGCCAGGTCACCGGCCGGCCAGTCGCCGCCGAAGCGGTCGACCAGGGCACGCAGCGGCGGCGAGTCCACCCAGGCCCGTACGCCGGCGGCCAGCTCCGCCTCGGTCACCCCGGCCGCCCCGGTGGGCAGCGCCACGTCCCCGATCCGCACCGCCGGATCGTACCGGCGGGCCGGGACCGGACCCGCCGCTGACCACGGTCCGTTGTGGATCGGCCGTACTCTGTCGTCATCGAATCGACCCCGGAGGTTGCCGATGGCAGACGATGTGCTGCGTCGACGTCCCAGGGGCCGCACCGGGTCGGCCAGCGGCCTGGTCCGGCTGCTGGCCCACACGGATCCGGTGGCGCTGATCGGTATCGCGTTGTCGATCTCGCTGTCCGTCACGCTCGACCTCACCAACGCCGCCACCGGGGTGGAGTCGCTGCTGGCCGGTTTGATGGGCGTCACCATCTCGCTGCTGGTCGACTCGCTGGCCCGCGCCGAGCGCCGGTTCCACCTGCGGACCCTGCTGGAGGGCCCGACCTGGCTGGTGCACGCGGTACCGCCGCTGGTCACCGCCGCGCGGGAGGCGGTCGAGGCGCACCCGGGTACCCGGGTGGCGGAGGAGACCCGGCGCCGTTTCGAGCGGTTCCGGGCCGAGACCGAGCAGCTGCGCGCCGGGCGGATCGTCCGGCCCGGTGACGACTACGAGGACCTGCTCGCCGGGATCCGTGACTGCGCCCGGTCGATGGACGCGGTGACCCACGTGATGCCCCGGGCCAGCGGCGAGTTGAGCTGGTGGCATAGCGACATCGGCCGGACGTACTGGGCGGCCAACGTGGAGGCGCTGGTGCGGGGGGTGCGGATCACCCGCATCTTCGTCCACGCCGCGATCTCCGACGAGCTGTCCGAGTTGGTCGAGACGCAGCGCCGGGCCGGGGTCCGGGTGGGGCTGCTGCGCTGGGGTGCCGTGCGGCCCGATCTGCACGTCAATCTGGCACTCTGGGACGGGACGAGTGCCTGGGAGCCGACGATGAGCGCGCACGGTGAGATCAGCCTGAACCAGTTCTCCGTCAACCCGCAGGACCTGGAACGGCTGCGGACGGCCTTCGCGGCCTGCGCCCGGGAGGCGACCTACCGATGACCGACGGGGACGCGCGGCGGGTGGGCCGGACATGACCTGGGGTGCCGTCCTGCTCGTGACGGCGGTGGTGTGGGCGGTCAGCCTGATCCGCTCGGTACGGCTGCGGGCTCTGGTCTACAGCCTGCCGCTGCCGATGACGCTGGCCCTGGTCACCACCGGGTACGAGGTGGACGGCGCCCAGCTGCTCGGGGTGCTGGGCCTCAACCTCTTCTTCGTCACCGTGGCGCTGACCCACCACCGGCTGCGCTGGCCGATCCTCCTCGCCGACCTGGCCGGGGTCGGCGGGTACGTGGCGCTGAGCGCGGGTCTGCTGGCCGTCCCGGTGCCGTTCGAGCCGGCCCTGGCCGGCACGGTGCTCCTCTGGCTGCTGGCCATGGCGGTGCTGCGCCGCCGCGCCCGCCGCACCGCTCCCGTGGGTGGTTCGCCGGTTGCGGCGCAGCCGGTCGACGCGCGCCGGAACGGCCTGCCCGCGCCGGCCAAGCTGGTGGTGATCTTCCTCGGCGCGGTGCTGACCGCGCTCCTCGGCCAGCTGCTGCGCGGCATGGTGGTGACCTTCCCCTACTCCGGGGTGCTGGTCGCCGTCGAGGCCCGCCACCACCTGGCTGAGTTCAGCCGGCACTTCGCCCGCAACAGCCTCGCCCTGGTCGGCTTCCTCACCGCCTACCACTACCTCCAGGGCGTGTCGCCGGCCGTCGCCCTGGCCGCCGGCTGGGCCGCGTTCGGCCTCGTCTCCAGCGCACTGCACCTGCCGCTGCGCGGACGGCGGCGCCGTACCGGCGCCGCGGGGCCTCCGGCGGCACCGGCGGCACCGGCGGCCCGGCCGGGCCGGGACGGGCCGCCGGCCGGCGAGGCGGCCGGGAGCGCCGTCCCGGCCGGGGGCGCGCCGGCTGGCAGCACGGAGAACGGTCGGGTGCCCACCAACCCGCCCCGCAACGAGCGGGAGGCGCGGCGCCCGGCGGCCGGCCTCAGCGGGCCCATCCGCCGCCGGGATATGCCGGTCGGCGACGACCTCGGCCGGGGCGGCTGACCGTTCACCGCCCCCCGGCCGCCAGCTCCGCGATCCGGGCCAGCGGTTCGGCGTACGCGGGCCAGTCCAGCCCGTCCACGCTCAGCTCGGCCCGCCGGCGTACGCCATCGACCGCCCCGGCGTGCAGCACGATCGCGGCCAGCACGTCGTAGGACCACTCGGGGCGGAGCAGGTCGCGCAGGATGCTCACCTCGGGGCGCAGCAGCGCCAGCGCGCCGACCAGCGCCGCGGCGGCCCAGTTCGAGGTGCCGCCGACGAGCAGGGCGTCGCAGTCGACCCCGCACCGGATCCGCTCGCCCCGGTCCACCACCCGGGCCACCAGCTCCGCCGGCAGCCGGCCCATGCCCAGCTCGTTGCCGCCGTCACCGATGCCGATCCGGTAGCCGGGACCGGCGGCGTAGAGCCGGTCCAGGGAGGCGGTATGCCCGCCGATGTCCTCGCCCCGCATGTTGCGCGGGCGGCCGTCGGCGCTGGGACCGACCCGCTCGCAGGCGATCAGGTGCGACAGCCCTGCGTAGCGGGGCAGCGCGGCGTCAGCCCAGGCGTCGTACCCGGTCAGGGGAGCCACCTCCAGCGGGGCGTCGCAGCCGGCGGCGGCCAGCGCGGCGTCGAGCACCGGCGCGCACGGTGCGTCGGTGACCAGCCGGACCTGGCCGCCCAGCGCCCGCAGCGCGGCGGCGAGCTGGACCGCCCCGATCGGGCCGTCGGTCTCCGCGGCGGGCGGGTCGGCGGCGGGGATGAAGAAGCCGGTGAACACGGCCGCGTCGAGAGTGGATCGCCCGGCGATCGAGCGGGCGGCGGCGAGCAGGTCGCCCGCGACCGGCGCGGCCAGCTTGGCGCTGCCCCGGCCCACCTCCCGCGCGGCCACCCGCTCCAGCTCGGCGATCGTTTCCTCCACCCGCACGGCACACCTCCTCGACAGCGCCGGACCGACCCAGGGTATGACCGCGAGCCGGTTGACGCGCTGTCAGGCCGGGGCCATCGCCGCGCTACACAGTGCCAGTTGTCCGATCCGTCGGAGGGTGAAAGCGTGCGGTAACCGCGAACGCCGCTGAGAGGTGCGCCGATGACCGACGACCTGCTGGCCCGGCACCGGGCCGTGCTCCCGTCCTGGATGCCGCTCTACTACGCCGAGCCGATCGAGCTGGTCTCCGGTTCCGGCCGCCGGGTGACCGACGCCCAGGGGCGCAGCTACCTGGACTTTTTCGGCGGTGTGCTGACCAACATGATTGGCTACGACATCCCGGAGATCCGCGAGGCCGTCGAGCGGCAGATCCGCACCGGCATCGTGCACACCTCGACGCTCTACCTGATCCGGCAGCAGGTGGAGCTGGCCGAGAAGGTCGCCCGGCTCTCCGGCATCCCGGACGCCCGGGTCTTCTTCACCAACTCCGGCACGGAGGCGAACGAGGCGGCGCTGCTGGTGGCGACGAACCACCGCCGGTCGCACCAGATCCTCGCGGTGCGCAACAGCTACCACGGCCGGTCGTACGCGGCGATGGGCGTCACCGGCAACCGCGGCTGGTCGGCCAGTGCGCTGAACCCGCTTCAGGTGGCCTGGCTGCACTCCGGCGAGCGGCTGCGCGGCCTGCTGGCCCGGCTCGACCCCGCCGACCGGATCGAGGCGGCGGTGGAGGACCTGCGCGAGGTGCTCGCCACCCAGACCGCCGGCAACGTGGCCTGCCTGATCGCCGAGCCGATCCAGGGCGTCGGCGGCTTCGTGCACGGCCCGGACGGGCTCTTCGCCGCCTGGAAGAAGGTCCTCGACGAGCACGGCATCCTGTTCGTCTCCGACGAGGTGCAGACCGGCTGGGGTCGTACCGGCGAGCACTTCTGGGGCTATCAGGCGCACGGCGTCACCCCGGACCTGCTGACCTTCGCCAAGGGCGTCGGCAACGGCTTCGCGCTGGCCGGCGTGGTCGGCCGGGCCGACGTGCTGGAGTCGGTGCCGGCGATCAGCTTCTCCACCTTCGGCGGCAACCCGGTCTCCACTGCTGCCGGCAACGCGGTGCTGGACTACCTGCTCGACCACGACCTGCAGGCCAACGCGGCCCGCACCGGCGCGATCCTCGCCGACGGCCTGCGCGCCGCGGTGGCCGGGCTGGACTGCGTCGCCGAGGTACGCGGCAAGGGCCTGATGCTCGGCGTGGAGTTCGTCCGGCCGGGGACCACGGAACCGGACCCCGCGCTGACCACCCGGGTCTTCGAGGCGTGCCGGGCCGGCGGCCTGCTCGCCGGCAAGGGCGGCCTGTACGGCAACGTGTTGCGGATGGGTCCGCCGCTGACGCTGACCGAGGACGAGGCCCGCGAGGGCCTGGCGATCCTGGTCGACGCCATCCGCTCCTGCGCCCAGGCGGAGGTGGCGCCGTGACCACGATCGGCCATTTTGTCGACGGCAAGCGGGTCAGCGGCGCCTCCGCGCGGCGGGGGGAGGTGTTCGACCCGGCCACCGGCCGGCGTACCGGCGAGGTGGAGCTTGCCTCGGCCGCGGACGTGGCGGACGCGGTGCAGGCCGCCGCACGGGCGGCCCGGGCCTGGCGCGACGCCTCGCTGGCGAAGCGGACGGCGGTGCTGTTCGCCTTCCGTGAGCTGGTCAACGCCCGGCGGCACCGGCTCGCCGAGGTGATCACCGCCGAGCACGGCAAGGTGCTGGCCGACGCCGCCGGCGAGGTGCAGCGCGGCCTGGAGGTGGTCGAGTACGCCTGCGGCATCCCGTCGGCGTTGCGCGGCGGGTTCAGCGAGAACGTCTCCACCGAGGTCGACTCGTACAGTCTGCGCCAGCCGCTCGGTGTGGTCGCGGTGATCTCCCCGTTCAACTTCCCGGTGATGGTGCCGCTGTGGTTCATCCCGGTCGCGGTGGCCTGCGGCAACGCGGTGGTGCTCAAGCCGAGCGAGAAGGACCCGAGCGCGGCGCTGCTGCTGGCCGAGTGGTTCGCCGAGGCCGGCCTGCCCGACGGGGTGCTGAACGTGGTCAACGGCGACAAGGAGGCGGTCGACGCGCTGCTGGACCATCCGGACGTGAAGGCGGTGTCGTTCGTCGGCTCCACCCCGATCGCCCGGTACGTCTACCAGCGGGGCACCGCCGCCGGCAAGCGGGTGCAGGCACTCGGCGGGGCGAAGAACCACATGGTGGTGCTCCCCGACGCCGACCTGGACCTGGCCGCCGACGCGGCGGTGAACGCGGGCTTCGGCTCGGCGGGGGAGCGGTGCATGGCGATCTCGGCGCTGGTCGTGGTCGAGCCGGTCGCCGACGCCCTGGTCGGGAGGATCGCCGAGCGGATGGCCGGGTTGCGCACCGGCGACGGCCGGCGCGGCTGCGACATGGGCCCGCTGGTCACCGCCGCGCACGCGGCGAAGGTCCGCTCGTACGTCGAGGCCGGGGTGGCCGCCGGCGCGGTGCCGGTGGTCGACGGGCGGGACGTCGAGCCGGACGGGGACGCGGCCGGGTTCTGGCTCGGCCCGACGCTCTTCGACCACGTCACCCCGGAGATGTCGATCTACACCGACGAGATCTTCGGCCCGGTGCTCAGCGTTCTCCGGGTCGGCTCGTACGGCGAGGCGGTGGAGCTGGTCAACGCCAGCCCGTACGGCAACGGCACCGCGATCTTCACCAACGACGGTGGGGCCGCCCGGCGTTACCAGCACGAGGTCGAGGTGGGCATGGTCGGGATCAACGTGCCGATCCCGGTGCCGATGGCGTACTACTCCTTCGGTGGCTGGAAGTCCTCGCTCTTCGGCGACCTGCATGCGCACGGCGAGGACGGGGTTCGCTTCTTCACCCGGGGCAAGGTGGTCACCAGCCGCTGGCTGGACCCCCGGCACGGCGGGGTCAACCTCGGCTTCCCCACCCAGATCTGAGCAGCCGCAGGGTGCCGGCCCCGGCCAGGTACGCCACCAGGGCGGCGGCCGGCAGCCCCAGCGGTTCGGGCGCGAACTTCGGTGCCTGGGCATTGACCACCAGGCCGTACGCCACGGCGGTGAAGCCGGCGGCGGTGAGCACGCTGCGCACGGTCGCCCGCCGGCCGGGGTCGGCGGCTCGCCCGTCTCCCCGCGGGCGGTGGGCCTTGCCCGGGCGTCCGCCCGCGGTCCGGCTGCTGCCCGTCTCGATCCGGCCGAAGACGGCGACCAGGGCGGCCAGCACCACCGTCAGCATCAGCACCCAGGGCACCCGCCAGGCCAGCCAGGCGGTGGTGTCCACCGCCGGGGTGGGCAGCCAGCCCACCGCGTCCAGCGCGCCCACCAGCAGGATCGCGGCGGTCAGGTGCCAGAGGAAGACGGTCAGCACCACCGCGTTCACCGCGATCACCGCCTGCCAGGGCCGGGAGCGGTGCAGCCAGCGTTCGGCCGGGTCACGCAGCAGCAGGATCAGCCCGAGCTGGGCGGTGGTGACGGTGAGCAGCGCCAGGCTGGGTGGCGCGGCGTTGTCCAGCCGCTCGCCGGGCACGTTGAGCATGCTGACCGGGTACGGACCCACGCCGGTCAGCAGCACCGCGGCGGCCAGCCCACCGAGCAGCGCCGCCCACCCGGCCCGCCGGGACATCGGCAACCGTCGGGTGCGCAGGCCGCGCCCCGGGTCGGGCCGCGCCGGCTCGGGGTGCCCGGGCCGCGCGGGGCTGTCGTCCCGCCCGAGCCGGTCGGCGTGGGCGTCGTACCAGGCGAAGCCGAGCTGGTGGACGGCGAGCCAGCCGAAGAGGTAGTTGGGCAGCGCCAGATCGGCCGGGCCGACTGCCCGGCCCACGTCGCCGAGGGTCACCAGCGCCGCCAGCACCAGCGGCACGGCCAGCCCGAAGCGCCGGTGCAGCGCGTGCATCGGCGGGGTCAACGGGACCACCACCAGGTAGGCGGCGAGGAACCAGAGCGGGATGGTGGCGAACCAGACGACGGGGCGGATCAGGGTGGCCTCCACGCCGGCCAGCCGGGCCACCAGTGCGCCGGCTGCGAGTGTGAGCAGCAGGGCGGTGGTGGGGCGCAGCAGCCGGGCGCTCCGGCCCAGCAGCCAGTCGGTGGCATCGCCGCCACGAGCGCGGCGGGAGGTCAGCGACGCGGCGTTGGCGAACCCGCCGACCACGAAGAAGACCGGCATCACCTGGGCTGCCCAGGTCAGTGGGTACGCCCAGGGCAGTTCGGGCAGTGCGGAGCGCGCGGTGGGCCGCCCGGTGGCGGTCTCGTCGATCGCGGCGACCGCCCAGTGGCCGAGCATCACCATGATGATCGCGAGCGCCCGGAGCAGGTCGACGTAGCGTTCCCGACTGGCGGGCGTCCGCGCGGCGAGTTGCCGCAGTCGGCGCATGGATCCGAGCCTAGGCCAGGCCCGGTTTCGCTGGTGGTGATAACGGTTCGGTGGCCGGGTCTTGAAGTCCGCGCCCCGCTGCCGTAGAAATTCTTCAGCAAGATAGTGCTAACTGAAGACAAATTCCCCCTACACCTCGAACGGCGGACGCCACCCCCGCATCGGCGCCCGCCCGCACCGGACCCGAGGAGAGACCATGAACAGGCGTGACATCCTGCGGCGCAGCGCCGCTGCCGGCCTGCTGGCCACCCCCGCCGCCGGCCTGCTCGCCGGCTGCGCCACCGGTGGCGGTGACGACAAGGGCGATGCCGGCACCTACCAGGGCACCAGGAGCGAGCAGAACCCGCTGGGGGTCAAGGAGGACGCGCCGCTCGAGGTGGTGATCTTCAACGGCGGCTTCGGCGAGGAGTACGCCAAGGCCCACGAGGCCATGTACACGGAGAAGTACCCGAAGGCGAAGATCAACCACTCGGCGACCCAGGAGATCAGCAAGACCCTGCAGCCGCGTTTCGTCGACGGCACCCCGCCGGACGTGGTCAACAACTCCGGCGCCGGCCAGATCGACTTCAACGGGCTGGTGTCGCAGAACGCCCTCGCCGACCTGGGCGAGCTGCTCGCCGCCCCGAGCCTCGACATCCCAGGCAAGACGGTCAGGGACACGCTGCTGCCGGGCGCGGTCGAGGTCGGCTCGTACGACGGCAGGTTCCTGGTGATGAACTACACCTACACCGTCTACGGCATCTGGCACTCCACCAAACTCTTCACCGAGCGCAACTGGGAGTACGCCAAGACCTGGGACGACCACGTCGCGCTGTGCAAGCAGATCAAAGCCGCGGGCATCGCCCCCTGGACGTACGCGGGCGCGCACCCCCGCTACATGAGCTGGCCGTTGATCTCCACCGCCATCAAGTTCGGCGGGCCGCAGGTCGCCACCGCGATCGACAACCTGGAGCCCAACGCCTGGAAGTCCGACGCGATGAAGGCCGCCGCCGACGCCTGGCACCAGATCGTCAAGGACAAGTACATCCTTGAGGGCTCGCCGGGCCTGGACCACAAGCAGTCGCAGACCGCGTGGTGCCAGGGCAAAGCCGCCTTCATCTCCTGCGGCTCGTGGCTGGAGAGCGAGCAGAAGGACGTCACCCCGGCCGGGTTCAACATGACCGTCCAGCCGACCCCGAGCCTCGGGGCCGGCGACAAGCTGCCCTTCGAAGCGATCCGCGGCACCGCCGGCGAGCCGTTCATGGTGCCGGCCAAGGCGAAGAACCTCGCCGGCGGCCTGGAGTACTTCCGGGTGATGCTGTCGAAGAGGGGCGCGCAGGACTTCACGAAGAAGGTGTCCAGCCTGACCGTGGTGGCCGGCGCCACCGAGGGCGTCGAGCTGCCGTTCGGGTTGAGCACCGTGGTCAAGGCGTTGGACGCCTCCGGTGCCAACGGCTTCAACTGGGTCTACAACAACTACTACCGCAAGCTGGAGCGCAACCTCGTCGACGCCGCGTGCGGCGAGTTCTTCAGCGGCCGAATCGGCCCGGCGGAGTTCCTCGACCAGTGCCAGAAGGGCGCCGACTCGATCGCCCAGGACAGCTCGATCAAGAAGTACAAGCGGGCCGTCTGAGACCCGGTGCGGTGGGAGCGGGCCCACCCCGCTCCCACCGGGCCCGCCGCTGGGAGGTAGGACCTCATCGTGAGACATGGCAAGTACCCGCTGATCGTCACCTTCCTGGTGCCGCCGGTGCTGCTCTACGTCGTCTTCGTCGTATCGCCGTACCTGCAGGCGTTCCAGATCTCCACCACCGACTGGCTCGGCTACTCCGCCGACGCCAACTACGTCGGGCTGGCGAACTTCCGGACGCTGTGGAACGACGAATACGTCTGGAACGCGTTGCAGAACAACGCGGTCCTGCTGGCGCTGGTGCCGGTGCTGACGATCGCGCTCGGCCTCTTCTTCGCCACCATGCTCACCATGGGCGGCCGTAAGGGGCGGGCCGGCGTCAGCGGGGTGCGGGGCTCGGCCTTCTACCGCACGGTCTACTTCTTCCCCCAGGTGCTCTCGGTGGTCATCATCGCCCTGCTGTGGAAGGAGGTCTACCACCCGAACAAGGGGCTGCTCACCAGCGCCCTACACGCCGTCGGCCTCGCCGCGCCGACCTGGCTCGGCGACCCGAGGACCGCCTTCTGGTGTTTGCTGGCGGTGATGGTCTGGAGCAACATCGGCTTCTACGTGGTGCTCTTCGGCGCGGCCATGTCGGCGATCCCGAAGGAGATCTACGAGGCGGTGCTGCTCGACGGGGCCTCCCGGCTGACCACGCTGCGGAAGGTGACCATCCCGCTGTTGTGGGACACCGTCCAGGTCGCCTGGGTCTACCTGGCCATCTTCGCCTTGGACGGGTTCATCCTGGTGCAGCTGATGACCAACGGCGGCCCCAACTTCTCCACCGACGTCATCGGCGTGCGGATGTACGACACCGCGTTCGGCAGCGAGACCAAGTTCGGCTACGCCTCGGCGATCGGCGTGGTGATGTTCTTCCTGACCCTCTCGGTGGCGGTGCTGGCGCTGCGGGCCGGCAAGCGTGATCGGATCGAGTTCTCATGACCACTCTCGACAGGGCCGCACCGGCCACCCCGGCCGCCACCCCCGCCGACCGTCCGGTGCGTCGCGAGCTGGGCGTGGCCAACCTGCTCTCCCACGGCTTCCTGCTGTTCTGGGGCGCGGTGACCGTGCTGCCGCTGCTCTGGATGTTCCTCAGCTCCTTCAAGAGCAACGCGGAGATCCTGGCCGACCCGTGGGGGCTCCCCGGCGAGCTGCGCCTCGACAACTGGGCCCGGGCCTGGACCGGCGCGAACATCGGCCGCTACTTCCTCAACAGCCTGGTGGTGGTGGCCGGCTCGGTCAGCCTCACCATGCTGATGGGCGCCACCGCCGCGTACGTCTTCGCCCGCTACGAGTTCCGCGGCAAGCAGGTCGTCTACTACCTGTTCGTGGGTGGGCTGATGTTCCCGGTCTTCCTCGCCCTGGTGCCGCTGTTCTTCGTGGTGCGCAACGCCGGGCTCTTCGGCACCTGGACCGGGCTGATCCTGGTCTACGCGGCGTACTCGCTGCCGTTCACGGTCTTCTTCCTGACCGCGTTCTTCCGCACCCTGCCCACCACGGTGGCGGAGGCGGCACTGGTCGACGGGTGCGGGCACTTCCGGCTCTTCTTCCAGGTGATGCTGCCGATGGCGCGTCCGGGACTGATCAGTGTCGGCATCTTCAACTTCCTCAGCCACTGGAACCAGTTCCTGCTGCCCCAGGTGCTCATGCAGGGTGACGAGTCGAAGTGGGTGCTCGCCCAGGGGCTCTTCGCACTGTCGGTCAGCCAGGGCTACGCCGGCGACTACGCCCGGCTCTTCGCCGGCCTCACCATCGCGGTGGTCCCGGTGTTGCTGGTGTACGTCATCTTCCAGCGCCAGGTCCAGTCCGGCCTCACCGCCGGCCAGCTCAAGTAGCCGCCCAGCCCCACGCGATCGTGCCCCTGGGTCGGGGCGACGGCCGTGAGCCGGGGCCGACGCCGCCCTGTCGCGGGAGTCCGGGTGGACCAGTGTCCGGGCCCACCTGTCGGCGAAGGCGTGGCGGGTGTTGACCGCTTCTGATCTGATGGCCGGGTCCTGACACCACGGGCGCGGCGGCAGGCGGGTCGAGGGGAGCGGGTGGGCG
>NZ_POUB01000166.1 GCF_003236335.1 Micromonospora deserti | reverse complement strand
GTCAGGGCGTCGGGGCGGGGCGAGGAGCGCACCGGGCCGGGAAGTTTGACCGGGCGTTTCCGGGGGACCTGCTGCGCGACGCTTCTGCTCCCTCTCCGGTGCGGCGCGACCCGCGCGGCGTTGGCGCTCGGCGCGCCGTCCGGCGCGAAGGATTGACGGGCGGCGACTCCGGGCATACAGCGCGGTGATGATGAAAGGAGGACAGCATGGCTGACGTGGCGAACGACCGCACCTCCCGCAACGGGAGCGAGCCGTCCACCGCCGAGCTGGTGCAGCGGGCCACGGAGCAGGTCTCCCGCCTGGTCCGCGACGAACTGGCCCTGGCCCGGGCGGAGCTGACCCAGAAGGGCAAGCACGCCGGCATCGGCATCGGCCTGTTCAGCGGTGGCGGCGCGCTGGCGCTCTACGGCCTCGGCGCGCTGGTCGCCACGGTGATCCTGCTGCTGGATCTGGTGCTGCCCGCGTGGGCCGCCGCGCTGATCGTGGCGGTGGCGCTCTTCGTGGTGGCCGGGATCCTCGCCCTGATGGGGAAGAAGCAGGTCAGCCAGGCGGTCCCGCCGGTACCGGCGGTGACGGCGCGCAGCCTCCGGGCGGACGTGGACACCGTCACCGCTGCGGTGAAGGACAGGGGACGGGCATGACCGGCAACGGGCGGGGCACCGACACCGAGGCTCTCCGGGAGGAGATCCGACGGACCCGGGTCGAGCTGGGCGAGACGATGGAGGCGCTGGCCGCCAAGGCCGACGTCAGGGCACGGCTGAAGTCCTCCGCCGATCAGGCGAAAGCGCGGATGCGTGAGCAGGCCGCGCAGACCGCCGCCCGGGTGCGCGGACAGGCGGCGGTCGCGCGGGGGCAGGTGCGGCAGCGGGGTGAGGCGGTACGGCGTAACCGGGCGCCGTTCGCGGCGCTGGCGGCCGGTGCGGCGGTGGCCGTGATCGTGCTGGTGATCGTCCGGGGGAGGCGCAGGTGAGCAGGAGTGTCGGCAGGGCCGCGTACAAGCCGGTCGGGGTGCTGATGGGCCTCGCCGCCGGTACGGTCGCGGGCGTTATCTTCCGGCAGGTCTGGAAGCTGGCCGCGGGCGACGGCGAGGCGCCGAGCGCCACCGACGAGGACCGTGGCTGGGGCGAGATCCTGGCCGCGGCGGCCCTGCAGGGGGCCATCTTCGCGGTCGTCCGGGCCGCCGTCGACCGCGGCGGCGCGGTGGGCGTACGCCGGCTGACCGGACGGTGGCCGGACTGACCGAATCGGAACGGACACGCCCCCTCACCGCGGCGGTGGTGAGGGGGCCTTTCGCAGGGCGGCAAGCGCCCGCGTAGCAGACCGGCGGCAACCGTCAGGTCACATGTCGGAGAATTTCGTCGGGTAGGCTGTGCAGAGTTTTTGCGTACGTGGTTTGCTGTTCCACGCTGTTGAGAGATGGCGTGGGTTGAGAGAAGTCTCCTTCACCGGGGGCCGCCTCAGGCGCCGCTGCTCGAAAACGGCCAACCGGCCGCACGGCGTGCTCGGCCGCCAGTTTTAGAAGGAGATACACATGGCGCAGGGAACCGTGAAGTGGTTCAACGCTGACAAGGGCTTCGGCTTCATCACCGTCGACGGCGGGGGTGCTGACGTGTTCGTCCACTTCTCGGCCATCCAGACCAGCGGCTACCGCACGCTGGAGGAGAATCAGCGGGTGGAGTTCGAGATCGCCCAGGGTCAGAAGGGTCCGCAGGCCGAGCAGGTCCGCCCCATCTGAGCGGCGCCGGTCGGCAGCCGCCGACCTGTGGGCGGTCCGGCCCCCCGGATCGACGCGAAGCCCCGTATCCCGTCCGGGATGCGGGGCTTTCCTTGTGCCGCGGCCCGGCGAGCGCCCGGCCGGGAGCCGGCCCGGTGCCGGTCTTGCGCCCGCTCCGGTCAGCGCCGGCGGCGGGTATGCAAACCGAACCAGAGCAGGGCGAGTCCGACCAGGACGACGACAGGCCCGAGGACCACCCAGATCCGCTGGCCGGTCATCACGCTGCCCTCGACGTAGCCCAACCCCTGCACCGTCCAGACCGCACCGCCGACGACTGCGAGCAGGCCGAGCGTCAGCGGCAGCCAGCCTTTCATCGCGATCGCCCTGCGCCGGGCCGCGCGACGTCGGTCGCGGGCGGTCGGGTCACCACCGGTCGTGCACCTGCGGGCGGATCAGCTTGTCGTAGACCTCCGCCACCACCGCCAGTTCCCGCTCGGACAGTGGCGCCTGGCCGGCCACGGCGGCGTTGCCTCGCGCCTGACCGGCATCCCGGGCGCCGGGGATGACCACGGTGACCCCGGGCTGGTCGACGACCCAGCGCAGGGCGAACTGGGCCATCGTGCGGTCCGTGCCGACCAGCGGGGCCAGCCGGCGTACGGCCGCCAGGCCCAGCTCGAAGTCCACCCCGGAGAAGGTCTCCCCGACGTCGAACGCCTCCCCGTGCCGGTTGTAGCTGCGGTGGTCGTCGGCGGCGAAGCTGGTGTGCTCGTCGTACCGGCCGGAGAGTAGCCCGCTGGCCAGCGGGACCCGGGCGATGATGCCGACGCCCGCCGCCGCGGCGGCCGGCAGCACCCGGTCGAGGGGCTTGTGCCGCAGCGCGTTGAGGATGATCTGGACGCTGGCCACCCCGGGCCGGGCGATCGCGGTGAGCGCCTGGTCGCAGGTCTCCACGCTCACCCCGTAGCCGGCGATGCGCTCCTCGGCGACCAGGGTGTCGAGCGCGTCGAAGACCGCGTCGTCGGCGAAGACCGGCGTGGGCGGGCAGTGCAGCTGCACCAGGTCGAGGGTGTCCACCCCCAGGTTCTTGCGGGACCGGTCGGTCCACTCCCGGAAGTGCGCCAGGGTGTACGCCTCGGGGGTCTGTGGGACCCGGCGACCCATCTTGGTGGCCACCGTCAGCTCGGCCTCGGGCCGCGTGCGCAGGAACCGGCCGATCAGCTGCTCGCTGCGCCCGTCGCCGTAGACGTCGGCGGTGTCGAGGAAGGTGACTCCCGAGTCGACGGCGGCGGCCAGCACGTCCGTCGCGTCCTCCTCGGTGACCGTGCCCCAGTCGGCGCCGAGCTGCCAGGCGCCCAGCCCGATTACGCCGACGTGCCGTCCGAGCCGGTGGAAGGTGCGCTGCTCCATGACACCGAGCCTAGTGATCGGCTTGCCGTGGCCGCTCGACGGGTCGTACCTTAAAACAAGACGGACGTACGGTTTGGGGGCTGCGATGTGGGATCCGACGACTTACCTGCGCTACGGCGACGAGCGGTCCCGGCCCTTCCACGACCTGCTCGCCCGGGTCCCGGCCGACCATCCCCGCACGGTGGTCGACCTCGGCTGCGGGCCGGGCAACCTCACCGCGACCCTCGCCGGGCGCTGGCCGGCGAGCCGGGTCGTCGGCCTGGATTCCTCGCCCGAGATGATCGCGCGGGCCCGGGCGCTGGACACCCCGGTCGACTTCGCCGTGGCCGACCTGCGGGACTGGCACCCCGGCCCGGCGGTGGACGTCGTCGTCTGCAACGCGGTGCTCCAGTGGGTGCCCGGCCACCGGGACCTGCTCGCCGGCTGGGCCGCCGAGCTGCCCGCCGGCGCCTGGCTGGCCGTGCAGGTGCCGGGCAACTTCGACGCCCCCTCGCACCGGGCGCTGCGCGAGGTCGCCGGCCGCCCCGCTTGGCGCGCCGAACTCGCCCCGCTGCTGCGCGAGGCGCCGGTCGACGACCCGACCGGCTACGCCGAGCTGCTGGCCGGTGCCGGCTGCACCGTCGACGCCTGGGAGACTACCTACGTGCATCTGCTGCCGGCCCGCGCCGCCGCGGACCACCCCGTCCTGGCCTGGATGGAGGGGACCGCGCTGCGGCCGGTCCGCGCCGCCCTGGACACCGCCCGCTGGTCCGACTTCCGCGCCGAGTTGGGCGCACGCCTCACCGAGGCGTATCCGGTGCGGCAGGGGCAGGTGTACTTCCCGTTCCGCCGCGTCTTCGTCGTCGCCCGCACCGGCGCCAGTGCAGAGGAGAACATGTGACCGACCTGCGAACGTTCATCGCCGGACTGCCCAAGGTGGAACTGCACGTGCACCACGTCGGCTCCGCCTCCCCCCGGATCGTCGCCGAGCTGGCCGCCCGCCACGAAGGCCGCAGCCCGGTGCCGGCGGACCCGGCGGCGCTGGCCGACTACTTCGCCTTCCGCGACTTCGCGCACTTCATCGAGGTCTACCTGAGCGTCGTCGACCTGATCCGCGACCAGGAGGACGTCTGGATCCTCACCCACGAGGTGGCCCGGGAACTGGCCCGCCAGCAGGTCCGCTACGCCGAGCTGACCGTGACGCCGTACTCGCACGTGCGCCGGGGCATCCCGGCGCCGGCGTTCTGCGAGGCGATCGAGGACGCCCGCAAGCGGGCCGAGGTGGACTTCGGCATCGAGCTGCGCTGGTGCTTCGACATCCCCGGCGAGGCCGGCCTGCCGGCGGCGGAGGAGACCCTGCGGATCTCGCTGGACGAACGCCCGGACGGGCTGATCAGCTTCGGCCTCGGCGGCCCGGAGATCGGGGTGCCCCGCCCGCAGTTCAAGCCGTACTTCGACCAGGCCCGGGCGGCCGGGCTGCGCTCGGCGCCGCACGCCGGCGAGACCACCGGCCCGCAGACCGTCTGGGACGCGCTTCGCGACCTTGGCGCCGAGCGGATCGGGCACGGCATCTCCGCCGTGCTCGACCCGCAGCTGCTGACCCACCTCGCCGAGCGGCAGATCGCCCTGGAGGTCTGCCCCACCTCCAACGTGCGGACCCGGGCGGTGGCGGCCATCGAGGAGCATCCGCTGCCGCAGCTCGTCGAGGCGGGGCTGCTGGTCACCGTCAACTCCGACGACCCGCCGATGTTCGGCACCACCCTCAACGACGAGTACGCCGTGGCCGCCCGGCTGCTCGACGTCGGCCCGGAGGGGGTGACCGCGCTGGCCCGCAACGCGGTCACCGCGTCGTTCCTCGACCCGACGGCCAAGCAGCGGATCACCGCCGAGATCGACGCCTACCTGGCCACCGCGCCCCGCTGACCCGCCCCGCCCTGGACGGCGCCGGGCAGCGGGTGACCCGGGCCGCGGTGCCGGGACGGAGAGAAGGGCGCGCGGCGGGAGCGGGTGTGGGGGACCGTTCTCCCGCCGCGCGCGCAGCTCCACCGGCCGGTGGTACTCGGGGCAGGTGGCCGGTGGAACTGATGGGTTCGTGTCCCGATCCTGTCAGCCCCCGCCGGCGGCACCACGGTGGTTAACCGGGATCTAAGCAAGACTTGCGCCACCCCACAGCCTGGCGAGGTCGCCGCGCCGGCTGGGGGCGGGAACCCTCGCCCGCCCCCGGCGGACGTCAGGCGTCGGTGGGGCGCCGCCGGGGCCAGCGGCGACCGGCGGTCTTCTGCTCGCGCGCCTCCCGGGCCATCCGGCCGACCAGCCCGAAGCGGTTGACCGGGCGGGGCGTCGCCTCCGGGTCGGCGAGCAGCATCACCACGCTGGCCCCGCCCAGCCGGGCCCGGTCGATGCTCACCGAGCCGTTGGCCTGCAACGCCACCCGCTTGGCGATGTCCAGGCCCAGCCCGGTCGAACCCTGGTCGCTGGCGCCCCGGCGCAACGCCCGGTCCGGGTTGGCGATCCCCGGCCCGGCGTCGTCGATCCGGATCGCCACGTAGCCGTCGCGGCGGGAGACGGCCACCTCGAACGCGGTGCCCTGCGGGGTGTACCGGAAGACGTTTCCAACCACCGCGTCCAGCGCGGCGGCCAGCTCGGCGCGGGGCACCGGTGCCGGGATGCGCAGCTGGGCGCCGATCACCCGGTGCGGGCGGTTCTGGTCGCCGGCCAGCGCCGCCCAGAACACCATCCGGTCCCGGACCACCTCGCTGACGTCGCACATCGCCGGCCCCGCCTCGTGGGCCACCGTCTTGCGGGTGGTCTTGATCAGCACGTCGATCTCGCCCTCGAGCGTGACGATCGCCTGCCGGATGCGCCGGATCCCCCGCCGCCGGTCCAGCTCGGCCTCGCTGAACGAGCCCACACTGGTGTCGTCGGACTCCAGCGCCTCGGCGTCCAGCCGCAGCACGGTCAGCGGAGTGCGCAGCCGGTGCGACAGGTCGGCGACCAGTTCCCGCTCCTCGGTGCGGGCCGCGACGAGGCGGTCGGCCATCCGGTTGAAGGCGTACCCGGCCTCGGCCAGCTCCCGCGGGCCGCTCGGCTCGACGCGTACGGCCAGGTCGCCGTCGCCGACCGCGAGCGCGGCCCTGACCAGAGCCCGGGCCGAGTCGACCGCGCGGGCGGCCACCCTGTCGACCACCAGCACCGCCGCGCCGACCAGGGCGGCGGCCACCCCGAGCAACAGCAGCCAGCGGCTCGCGGCGCCGTCGCCCGGCGCGGACTCCGGCACGAAGACCTCGACCACGGCGGTGCGGTCACCGAGCACCACCGGGTCGAGCCGGACCACCCCGCCGTCGACGTCAACGACCAGGGAACGCCCGTCGGCGCGGGCCCGCTGCAGGTCCGCCGCGGCGGCCCGGCCCCCGGACTCGTCCACCCCCAACCCGTGCACCACCGGCCGAGTGGCCGGATCGTCCCCGCTGGCCGCGACGGCGCGCCGCACCACCTCGGGCTCGGTGCTGACGGCGAGCGCGCCGGTCACCATCGCGCTGCGCCGGGCGGCGTCGGCGATCGCCTCCTCGCGGGCCCGGTCACCGAGGCTGGTGGCGAGCGGGATCAGGAACGCGAGCGCGACCAGCGCGCCCATGCCGGCCGCGAGCAGGGCCAGCGCCGGCCTCAGTCCGGTGCCACCAGCCGGAAGCCGACCCCCCGCACGGTGCGCAGGTAGCGCGGCTTCGCCGCGGACTCGCCCATTTTGCGGCGCAGCCAGTACAGGTGAACGTCGATGGTCTGATCCTCGCCGACCGATGGCTGCCGCCATACCTCCTCCAAGAGTTCCCGGCGGGACACTACCCGGCCGGGCCGGGCGGCGAGATACGCCAGCAGGTCGAATTCCTTGCGGGTCAGCGCCAGCGGCTCCCCGTCGAGGTGGGCGCTGCGCTCGCCGACGTCCACCCGCAGCCCGCCGACGGTGTGCACGGCCGGCTGGACGGCGCGGCTGGCCCGGCCGGCCCGGCGCAGCACGGTGGTGATCCGGGCGTCGAGGTGCGCGCCGGTGAACGGCTTGACCATGTAGTCGTCGGCGCCGGCACGCAGCAGCCGGACCACGGACTGCTCGTCGTCGCGGGCGGTGGCGATGATGATCGGCACGTCGGTGATGCCGCGGAGCATGCGCAGCGCGTCCGAGCCGTCCAGGTCGGGCAGGCCGAGGTCGAGCACCACGAGGTCCGGGGTCTCGGCGGCGACCCGGCGCAGCGCGTCCAGCGCCGTGCCGACGGCGTGCACGGCGTGCCCCCGGTCGGCGAGGGAGCGCAGCATCGCGCCGCGTACGACGTGATCATCTTCGACCAGGAGGACGGTGGCCACCCCAAGACGGTACTTCCCGTGGCAAGTCGATCGCGTTGCGGCGCAGCTGGGAACCGGGCAAGCTGGTACAACGATGTCCTTCACGCTCTTCGCCGACACCCGCCTGGCGCTCGCCCGGGATTCCCTCGCCGGCCTGTCGGTCGGCGACGCGCTCGGCGCGCAGTTCTTCGTCCCCGGTCGGCGCCCGGCCGAGCTGGCCGTCGGCAGTCTCCCCCCGTCGCCCTGGCCGTGGACCGACGACACCGAGATGGCCTGTTCGGTGGTGGCGGCGTTGGCCGAGGGCGGCCGGATCGACCGGGACGCGCTTGCCCTGGCGTTCGCCGAGCGCTGCGAGCCCTACCGCGGGTACGGGCCGGGCGCGGTGAGGATCCTGCGGCTGATCCGCACCGGCACGCCGTGGCCGGTGGCCGCCGCGTCGGCGTTCGACGGCCAGGGCTCCTGCGGCAACGGCGCGGCGATGCGGGTCGGCCCGCTGGGGGCATTCTTCGCCGACTCGACCGGGCGGGCGGCGGCGCAGGCCCGCGCGTCGGCCGAGGTGACCCACGCACACCCGGAGGGGATCGCCGGGGCAGTGGCGGTGGCGGTGGCCGCAGCGCTGGCCACCCGGGCCCGGCTGGACGGCTACCGCCCGGCCCCCGACCGGCTGCTGGCCGGGGTGGCCGCCGCCGTGGATCCGGCCACCGAGGTGCACCGGGGCGTGCGCCGGGCCGCCGGGCTGCTCGGTCGGTCGCTGCCGGAGGCCGTCGACGCGCTCGGCAACGGCTCCCGGGTCACCGCCCAGGACACCGTCGCCTTCACCTGCTGGGTGGCCGCCACCCACCTCGACGACTACCCGGCGGCGATCCGCACCTGCGTACAGGCGGGCGGGGACGTGGACACCACCGCCGCCATCGTCGGCGCGGTGGTGGCCGCGCACGCCGGGGTGGGCACACCAGGCGGCGTGCCCACCGAGTGGCTCGACGCCCGCGAGCCGCTGCCCGACTGGGTCGGCTGATCCTCAGCGCGCCGCGACCGGCGTCTCCCGGTCGGCCGCCGGGCTCCCGTCCGCCGCCGGTTCCCCCCGCAGCACCGACCGGTCGACCGGGTCGGCCTGGCCGCGGCGGCGCCAGCGGCTGACCAACCAGCCGATCGCCACACCACCGCCGAGGCCGGCCAGCAGCCCGGCGGCGAGCAGGGCGTCCGCGTTGCCGCCGGCGGCCTCCCCGGCCACCGCCGGGCCGGGGAGGCCGCCGTCCGCGGCAGCTCCGGCCGAGCCACCGCCGGGTGCCGCCGCGTGCCCGCCGTGTCCGGCCGCCCCAGCGGCCCCGGGGGCCGCCGGCAGCAGGGTGAGCGCGGGGGCCGGGTGCGCCCCGTCCGGGCCCGTCCAGCGGACCACCGTGCCGTCGGCGTACGTCTGGACGACCTCGAAGGCGAGCCGGTCGACCCGCGGCAGCGGGCCCATCGAGAGGGTGAGTCGGGCCGGCGCGTCCGCCGCACCGGGCATCCGGGTCCAGATCACCGCGCTGGTGACCGTCCGCACCCCGGCGGCATGGATTCCGGCCACCGGTTGGTCCAGGGCACGGGAGTCGATCCGGGGCGCCCATCCGGCGACCGACATCGGGTAGACCTCGGCGATCGGGGCGTCGGCCGGCAGCCGGACCTCGACCCGTTCCGTCCGGGTGCCGGAGCGCTGCTCGGGCACCACGAAGTCCACCTTCACCGCGTCGCCCTGCCGGGCCTGGGCGGGCGTGGTCGTCACGTCCACCGCGTACGCCGTGCCGGGCCAGCCCAGCACGCCGGCCACGGCCAGCACCGCCACCGTCCCGGCCCGGCGCGGAGCGCTGTCGCCGCGCGTCATCGCCATCTCGGTCCCCATCCGTCTCCACCGGCCGGCACCGGCTCCGGCCACACGTGGTAGTTCGGACGCGGCGGCGAAAAGGTTCAACGACCCGGGCCGTCCCACGAAACGGGGTCGGGTGGCGTCGCCGACCGTGCCGACGCGGGGGACCGATAGCATCGGCAGGAGCCGAGCACCGGCCCCACCCGTACCGCCTGCTGTGAGGAGTCACCGTGTCCGCACCCCGTACCCCCGCCGTGGCCGACCCCGTCGTCGTCGCCGCCGGGACCACGGCGGCCGACGCGGTGGCCGCGGCCGGGCTGCCCGCCAGCGGCCCGAAGGCGGTCGTGGTGGTCCGCGACCCGCAGGGGCAGCTGCACGACCTGGACTGGCGGCCGGCCACCGACACCGCGGCCGAGCCGGTCAGCCTCGACTCCCCGGACGGGCTGAACGTGCTGCGCCACTCCACCGCGCACGTGCTCGCCCAGGCCGTGCAGGACCTCTTCCCCGAGGCGAAGCTCGGCATCGGCCCGCCCATCGAGAACGGCTTCTACTACGACTTCGCGGTCGACAAGCCGTTCCAGCCGGACGACCTGGCCAAGCTCGAGAAGCGGATGCAGGAGATCATCAAGTCCGGCCAGCGGTTCCGCCGCCGCCGCTTCCACAGCCTCGACGAGGCGAAGGGCGAACTGGCCGCCGAGCCGTTCAAGCTGGAGCTGATCGACGTCAAGGGCGAAGGGCTGGACTCCTCCGAGGTGATGGAGGTCGGCGGAGGTGAGCTGACCATCTACGACAACCTCGCCGCCGGCGAGGAGAAGGTCTGCTGGTCGGACCTGTGCCGGGGCCCGCACCTGCCGAGCACCCGGCTGATCGGGGCGTTCAAGCTGATGCGCTCGGCCGCCGCGTACTGGCGCGGGTCGGAGAAGAACCCGCAGCTGCAGCGGATCTACGGCACCGCGTGGCCGACCCGTGACGAGCTCAAGGCGTACCTGAAACTGCTGGAGGAGGCCGCCCGGCGCGACCACCGCAAGCTCGGCGCGGAGCTGGACCTGTTCAGCTTCCCCGACGAGGTCGGCTCCGGCCTGGCGGTGTTCCACCCCAAGGGGGGAATCATCCGCCGGGAGATGGAGAACTACTCGCGCCGCCGCCACGAGGACGCCGGGTACGAGTTCGTCAACACCCCGCACATCACCAAGGCGCAGCTGTTCGAGACCTCGGGTCACCTGCCGTACTACGCGGACACCATGTTCCCGCCGATGCAGTTCGAGGGCACCGACTACTACCTCAAGGCGATGAACTGCCCGATGCACAACCTGATCTTCAGGGCGCGCGGGCGGTCGTACCGGGAGCTGCCGCTGCGGCTGTTCGAGTTCGGCACCGTCTACCGGTACGAGAAGTCGGGCGTGGTGCACGGGCTTACCCGGGTGCGTGGCCTGACCCAGGACGACTCGCACATCTACTGCACCCGGGAGCAGATGCCCGGCGAGCTGTCCACGTTGCTCACCTTCGTGCTCGACCTGCTGCGCGACTACGGCCTGGACGACTTCTACCTGGAGCTGTCGACCCGGGACGACTCGCCGAAGTTCATCGGGTCGGACGAGGACTGGGCGGAGGCGACCGAGGCGCTGCGGACCGCGGCCGAGCAGTCCGGGCTGGACCTGGTGCCCGACCCGGGCGGCGCGGCCTTCTACGGGCCGAAGATCTCGGTGCAGGCCAAGGACGCCATCGGCCGCACCTGGCAGATGTCCACCATCCAGGTCGACTTCAACCAGCCGGAGCGGTTCGGGCTGGAGTACCAGGCCGCCGACGGCAGCCGGCAGCGGCCGGTGATGATCCACCGGGCGCTGTTCGGCTCGATCGAGCGGTTCTTCGGCGTGCTCACCGAGCACTACGCGGGCGCGTTCCCGGCCTGGCTGGCCCCGGTGCAGGTGGTGGGCATTCCGATCCGTGAGGACCACACCGACTACCTGCACGGCTTCGTCGCCGCGTTGCGGGCCGAGGGGATCCGGGCCCAGGTCGACACCGGCGACGACCGGATGCAGAAGAAGATCCGCACCGCGCAACAGCAGAAGATCCCGTTCATGGTGATCGCCGGTGACGACGACGTGGCCGCGGGCACGGTCTCGTTCCGCTACCGGGACGGTTCCCAGCGCAACGGGGTGCCGATCGCCGACGCGGTCGCGCACGTGCTCGACGTGGTCGGCTCCCGCGCCAACGTGGGCCCGTCCGCCCAGGCGTGAGCGAGGCCCCGGCCGCGGCGGCGGGCGTCGCCGCCGGCCGGGCTGGTCCGTAGGATCGGCTTGTGACAGGGGCGGAACGGCACACGGACAGCGGCATGGCCGACGGCCTGGAGCGGCTCTGGACGCCGCACCGGATGACCTACATCTCCGGGGAGGACCGGCCCGAGGGCGGCTACGAGAAGCCCAGCGGCTGCCCGTTCTGCCTGGCCCCGGGCCTGCCGCCGGCCGAGAGCCTGGTCGTGGCGCGCGGCGAGCGCGTCTTCGTGGTGCTCAACCTCTACCCCTACAACCCCGGCCACCTGCTGGTCTGCCCGTACCGGCACGTCGCCGACTACACCGACCTGGACGAGCCGGAGACGGTGGAACTGGCGTCGCTCACCCAGACCGCGATGCGGGTGATCCGCAAGGTCAGCAACGCGCACGGGTTCAACCTCGGGATGAACCAGGGCGGCGTGGCCGGTGCCGGCATCGCCGCGCACCTGCACCAGCACGTGGTGCCGCGCTGGGGCGGCGACGCCAACTTCATGCCCGTGATCGGCCGCACCAAGGTCCTGCCGCAACTGCTGAGCGACACCCGCGACCTGCTCGCCCGCGCCTGGCCCTCCTGACCGGCGCTGTTCGGCTGGCCCTGGCGGGCGTGGTACCGGGCGGGGCTTGGCCGGCGTGGCTCGCGGCGGACGTGGCTGCGCCGAGGTGGCCGGCGTGGTATCGGTGGGGCGTTACCCCGGGCGGCCTTCGGTGCCAGCCGGCGGGCCCGCGCATCGGGGAACTTCTCGCCCTCCAGCGCGCTGGAGGTGGCACGATGCGTCGATGGCAGTCACGATACGGACGTTGGGCCGCAGCGGCATCGAGGTCAGTGCCCTGGGCATGGGGTGCTGGGCGATCGGTGGGCCCTGGGCCGAGGGCGCGCAGCCGCTGGGCTGGGGTGCGGTCGACGACGAGGGGTCGGTCCGGGCGGTGCGCCGCGCGCTGGACCTCGGCGTCACCCTCTTCGACACCGCCGACACGTACGGGGCGGGGCACGGCGAGCGGATCCTCGGGCGGGCGCTCGCCGGCCGGCGGGACGCGGCGGTCATTGCCACCAAGTGGGGCTACACCTTCGACGAGGCGACCCGGCAGGCGACCGGCGAGGACGCGTCACCGGCCTACCTGCGGCGGGCGGTGCGGGATTCGCTGCGCCGGCTGGACACCGACCGGATCGATCTCTACCAGCTGCACCTCGCCGACCTGCCGGTGCCCCGGGCCGAGGCGCTGATCGGCACCCTGGAGGACCTGGTCGCCGACGGGCTGGTCCGCGCGTACGGCTGGAGCACCGACCGGCCGGACCGGGGGGCCGCGTTCGGGCACGCCGCCCGGCACGCCACCGCCGTGCAGCACACCCTGTCGGTGCTCCGGGACGCCCCCGAGCTGCTCGCCGTCTGCGACAAGTACGACCTCGCCAGCGTCAATCGCGGGCCGCTGGGCATGGGACTGCTCACCGGCAAGTACACCACCGGCTCCACCCTGCCCCGCGACGACGTGCGGGGGATCGCGCCCGGCTGGCTGGAGTGGTTCCGCGGTGGCCGCCCCGCCCCGGAGTGGCTGCGCCGGGTCGCCGCCGTACGCGCGGCCCTGACCGCCGACGGGCGTACCCCGGCCCAGGGGGCGCTCGGCTGGATCTGGGCGCGCAGCGGGCGCACGGTGCCCATCCCCGGCTGCCGTACCGTCGCCCAGGTCGAGGAGAACGCGGCCGCGCTGCACCAGGGTCCGCTCGCTCCGGACCAGTTCGTCGAGGTCGAACGGCAGCTGGCCGCCCTGCGCGCCGCCGCCCTCCGCGACGCCGACCGCCCGCACTTCCCAGCCCCCACCCACCCCACCACCCACCCCTGACC
>NZ_POUB01000165.1 GCF_003236335.1 Micromonospora deserti | reverse complement strand
GCTCTCCTCCGCACGGCCCCCCGCCTGGCTCTCGAGAGCCAGGCGGGGGGCCGTGCGGAGGAGAGCCAGGCGGGGGGCCAGGCTGGCCAGGCCGCCGGGGAAGAAGTAGACGGCGAGGATGAAGACCGTGCCCAGGACGAACAGCGGCTGGGACAGCGGACGGCTGAGCACCGCCGGCAGGGCGTCCACCGCGTCGGACGTGCCGAACGCGACCAGCCGATGGTCCAGGTACATGTAGAGGATGCCGCCCAGCACCGGGCCCCACCGGGTGCCAGGACCGCCGAGCACCACCATGACCAGCAACGACAGGGTCAGCTCGGAGGAGGTGATGTGCGGCGACGCGCCGCCGACGATCAGGCAGTAGACCACGCCCCCGGCCGCCGCGAGGCCACCGGCCAGGGTGAACGCCACCAGCCTGAACCGGTACGGGTCCAGCCCGAGCACCCCGATCCGCCGCTCGTCGTCGCGCAACCCGGCCAGCACCCGCCCGGTCGGTGAGCCGGAGACCCGGTGTACCACGAAGACCACCACGACCAGATACGCCAGCGCCAGCCAGTAGAGGTTGACCGTGTTGGTCACCCCGACCAGGCCGGCGGGCAGGCCCGACACGTCCAGCGGGAGGCCCTCCTCGCCGCCGGTGAGCCCGCCGAAGTCGCGGGCCACCAGGATCGCCCCGACCTGGGCGAAGGCGAGGGTCACCATGGCGAACGCGATCCCGACCGTGCGCAGCGCGACCGCGCCGAGCAGCGCGGCGAGGATCGTGCCACCGGTGACGGTCAGCAGCGCGGCCTGCCACAGCGGCAGCCCGGCGCGGGTGACCAGGATGTCCGTGCCGTACACCCCGGCGGCGAAGTACAGCGCGTGCCCGAAGGAGAGCATGCCGGTGCGCCCGAAAAGCAGGTCGTACCCGGCTGCCAGGCCGCCGAAGACCAGGCAGACGGCGAGCAGTTGCAGCGTGCCCGGCGAGTTCAGCGGGCCCTCGAAGATGCCCGGCAGGTGCAGCGTCGAGTACGGCAGGATCAGCCCGACCGCCAGCGCCACCAGCGGCAGGAAGGGGCGGGCCCGGCGCCAGCGGCCACCGCCCGGTGTCCGCTCGTCGGGCACCGTCGCGGGCGGCGCGGGAACCTCGCGACTCCTGACCTCGGTCATGCCGTTGCCACCTTTCCGGCGATGCCCTGGGGGCGCAGCAGCAGCACCGCGGCCAGCAGCCCGACGACGCAGATGTCGCCGAGGCCGGAGGTGCCGTAGTAGTTGACGAACTGTTGCAGCAGCCCGACCGCGACGGCCGCGTACGCGGAGCCGACCACCGAACCCATCCCGCCGATCACCACCACGATGAACGCGAAGATCAGCAGCGAGCCGCCCTGTCCGGGCGAGACGGTGCCGAAGTAGACGCCACCGAGCGCGCCGGCCAGCGCCGCGGCGGCCCCGCCGATCGCGAAGACCAGCGTGAACGCCTTGCGGACGTCGATGCCGAGCGCGGTCACCATCTCCCGGTTCTCCACCCCGGCCCGGATCACCAGGCCGTAGCGGGTCCAGCGAAGGAAGGCGAGGATCGCGCCGAGGACCAACACCGCCGCGATGATCAGCAGCAGGCCGCCGTTGGGCACCTGCGCGCCGAGGACACCGGTCACCTCCCGGGTCCAGTCGGGGCGCGGGAACGGCCGCGCGTCCGCGCCCCAGGTGGCCTGGAGCAGCGCCACCCCGGCCAGCGACAGGCCGACGGTCACCAGCACCTGCTCGATGGTGCGGGAGTACAACGGCCGGATCAGCACCAGCTCGACCAGCACCGCGACGAGCGTGCCGGCGGCCACCCCGACGGCGACCGCGACCACGAAGCCGAACCCGTCCGGCCCGGCGCCGGGCAGGTTGCCCGCCGCCCACCAGGTCGCGTACGCGCCGACACCGAGGAAGAGCCCGTGCGCGAAGTTCAGCACGTCGGCGAGGCCGAAGACCAGGGAGAGCCCGGAGGCGACGAGGAAGTAGAGCGCCGCCAGGCCGAGCCCGGTCAGCGTCAACAGGACGACCGTTTCCATCAGTGGTGCACCTCCGCGGAGCCCACGCCCAGCAGCGACCGGGTCAGCGCGGTCTCCAGCAGCAGGTCCCGCGCGCCGCCGGTCCAGGCCACCTTGCCAACGGCGAGCACCACCGCGTCCCGGGCCAGCCGCCGGACCACGGCCAGGTTCTGCTCGACCAGCAGCACCGGCACGGAGTCGGCGACCCGTTCCAGCACCTCGGCCACCTCGGTCACCACCTTCGGCGCCAACCCCTTGGTCGGCTCGTCGACCAGCAGCAGCCGGTTGTCGTTGAGCAGCACCCGGCCGATCGCGAGCATCTGCTGCTGGCCGCCCGACAGCGAGCCGGCCCGTTGCCGCCCGCGCCGGTCCAGCTCGGGGAAGAGCGCGTAGACCTTGTCGTACGCCGGGCTGGTGTCCCGCCGTTCGGCGAGCCGCAGGTTCTCCGCGACGGTGAGCCCGGCGAAGACGCAGCGGTCCTCCGGCACGTAGCCGAGCCCGCCGCGGACCAGCCGGTGCGTGGGGCGGGCCAGCAGGCTCTGCGCGCCCATCCGGATCGCACCGCGCACCTCGCCGTTGCGGGGCGTGAGGCCGACGACGGCGCGCAGGGTGGTGGTCTTGCCGACGCCGTTGCGGCCGAGCAGCACGGTGACGCCGGTCGGCGCGACCGTGAAGGAGACGCCCTGGAGGATGTGCAGCCCGGCGATCCGGACCGACAGGTCCTCCACGCTCAGGATGGGTTCCGTCACAGCGACTCCCCCAGGTACGCCTCCTGCACGGTGGGGTTGGCCATCACCGTCTCCGGGGTGTCGCAGGCCAGCAGCGCGCCGTGGTGCATCACGGCGATCCGGTCGGCCAGTTCCAGGATCACGTCCATGTGGTGCTCGACCATCAGCACCGACCGGCCGCCGTCGCCGGTCAGCGACCGGATCACCCGCACCAGTTCGGGCACGTCCTCGGCGCTGACCCCGGCCATCGGCTCGTCCAGCAGCATCACCCGGGGCTCGCCGGCGAGCAGCAGGGCGATCTCCAGCTTCCGCTTCTCGCCGTGGGCGAGGGTGCCGGCGAGTGCCGTACCCCGGTGGGCCAGGCCGACCCGTTCCAGCGCCGTGTCGGCGGCGGCGGCGACCTCCCGGTCTGCCCCTGCCCGCCGCCACAGCTTCATCGAGCCCCCGCGGTACGCCTGCACGGCGAGCCGGACGTTCTCCCGCACGCTGAGCGAACCGAAGACCGAGGACGCCTGGAAGGTACGGCCGAGCCCGAGGCGGGCCCGTCGGTGCGGCGGGAGGGAGCCGATGTCCCGCCCGTCGAGGGTGATCCGCCCTTGCGTCGCCCGGCGCAGGCCGGTGATCAGGTTGAACAGTGAGGTCTTGCCGGCGCCGTTGGGCCCGATGACGCCGAGGAACTCCCCGGGCGCCAGGTCCAGGTAGACGGTGTCGACGATGGCGACCTCACCGATCCGCCAGGTCAGACCGCGGGTGGCGAGCATCTGTCAGCCCTTCATCGCCACGGCCGGCGGGGCGGTCTCGTCGCCGGTGAGGCTCTTCTGCGCGCTGGCCGTGAAGGTGGTGCCGCTGCCGGACAGCTTGGCCTGGAACATCGGCTGGAGCAGGGCGTGGTCCTCGGCACGGATGGTCATCTTGCCCTTGACCCCGTCGAAGCTCCAGCCCTCCAGCGCGGTGATCATCTTGTCCACGTCGTCGCCGCCCTCCTGCACGGCCCGGACGACCATCTGCGCGGCGGCGAAGCCGTCCGGGTGGAACAGGTCGAGGGTGCCGCCGGGGATCTTGGCCTTGGCGGCCTTGGTGGCCTCGTCGTCGGTGGCCCCGTCGAAGTAGTGCGACAGGAAGGAGATTTTGCTGCCGGCGGCGCCGAAGGTGGGCCAGGAGGCGCGGATGTCCAGGCCGGTGACGACCGTGGTGGAGGAGAGGACGCCCTGCTGGTCGAGGGTCTGCCACATGGCCGGGGCGGTGGTGCCGGCCCACGCGACGAAGAGCAGGTCCGGCTTGGCGGCCTTGATCTGGCTGGCGAACGGGGTGAACTCGGTGGCGCTGGCCGGGGCCCGGACGCTGCTCACGGTCGCACCGGCGCCGCCGATGACCGTCTTGACGGCTGCCTCGTTGGCGTCACCGAACGCGCCGTCCTGGGCGAAGACCACCACCTTCTTGCCAGCCGGGTCGCCGATGAACGACTTGGCGGTCACCACGTCCTGGTACGACTGCCGCCCGGAGCGGAAGGTGTACTTGTTCGCGCCGGTCACCGCGTCGGTGGCGGCCGGCCCGGAGATGAAGAGCACCTTGTTCTGCGCGGCGATCGGGGCGACCTGTAGGGCCACGCCGGAGGCCGTCGAACCGGCGATGATCTTGTGTCCCTTGCCGATCAGGTCCTTGGCCGCGGAGACCGCCTTCGCCGGGTCACCGGCGTCGTCGACCTCGGTGACCTCGATGGTCCGGTCGCCGACCTTGTTGGTGCCCTGGGTGGCGAAGTCGAGGCCGGCCTTGAACCCCTCGATGTACTGCTTGCCGTAGCTGGCCAGGACTCCCGACTGGGAGTACACCAGGCCAACCTGCACCGGGGCGGCGCTGTCGCCGCCCCCGGAGGCGGTGTCCTGCGGGCTGCCACAGGCCGTGGCGGCGAGCGCCGCGGCCATCATCGTGGCGGCGGAGAGGAACACCCGCCGCGTCGTCCGGACCGTCATTGCGACTCCACGTGAGGACTCGGAGGGAGGGAAACTTCATGTGTCGGCTCACGCTAGAAGTGACGTCACGCACGGGCTATGTGGCGGAAACACACAAGTAACAGGGGTGGGGTGGCCGAACGTTACAGCCGCCGGTGCCATGCGGTGACGGCTCGCCGGGTCGATGGCGAGCACCGCCACCGATGAAGCCACGCATGTGTCGTCCCGCGCCACCGATCACCCGTCCCGTACCGCTCCCCGCACGATCGCAGCTGGTCATCGCCACCAGGGTCGCGGCACCGTCGTCGGGGTCGCGGCACCGTCGTCCGGGTCGTGGCACCGTCGTCCGGGTCGTGGCAGCTACGTCGCCGAGCGGCCGGAGCGGTAACAACACCTCACGCCCACTGTTGAACTGCCCGCACAGGCGGGGCAGACCTGCCCGGCGCCCGACCGTAGGGCCCAGCCCTCCCCCGGGCATCTCCCACGGGCGCGCGCCGGCCGACCGGGACGAGTCACCGTCCCGCAACCGGCCCGCCCCGCCACATCACGGGGCTTCTGGGTTTGGGTGCAGTTCTTGTCGCTGGAGCGACAAGAACTGCACCCAAAGAGGTCGCCCCGAGTCATGGGGCCGGCGTGGGCGCCGACGCCGGAGGCGCGACCAGCACGAACACGGGCGGCACCGGCCCGACCATGCACCAGAGGCAACCGGGCCGGAGCCGCACAAGCAACCGGACCGGAGCCGCACAAGCAACCCCGGGCCAGTGCCGCACAGGCAACCGGGCCGGAGCCGCACAGGCAACCGGACCGGAGCCGCAGGCAGTCGAGCCGAGCCGCACAGGCAGCCGGGCCGGAGCCGCACAAGCAACCGGGCGGAACCGGCAGGCAGTCGAGCCGAGCCGCACAGGCAGCCGGGCGGTCAGTGGCGGGCGAGGCCCTCGCGGGCGGCGACGGCGGTGTCCGGGTGGTCGCTGAACACGCCGTCCAGGCCCAACTCGTAGAAGAGCTCGTACTCGGCCTGGATGTCGCCGCGGGCGATGGGGTCGGTGCCGATCCGGAGGTCGGCGGGGAGGAACTGGTTCTCGGCCCGGAAGGTCCAGGCGTGCACGACCAGCCGCTCCCGGTGCGCGTCCCGGACCAGGGTGGTCGGGGCGAGCAGCTTGCCCGCCGCGTCGCGCGGCACGATCAGGTTCTTGTTGACGCCGACGCCGTCGGCGTACGACGCGATCCACTTCAGGCCGGCCGGCTTGGCTAGGTCGGCGTAGCTGCGGGCGTCGCCGGCGACGGTGAAGTCGTACGGGCGGCCGGAGGCGTCGAGCAGCTGGGCGAGCCTGACGTCGATCATCTTGTCCAGCTTGCGCAGGTTGGCCGTCTCGAAGGACTGGATGATCACCGGAGAGTTCCGGTGGGTCAGCTTGTTCCGCCGCAGCACGTCGACCAGCGGCTCCTCGAGCGGCAGGCCGATCGAGGCGAAGTAGGTCGGGTGCTTGGTCTCCGGGTAGACGCCGATGGTACGGCCCCGCGCCCGCCCCTCGGCCCGGGCCAGGTCGACGACCTCCTGGAAGGTGGGCACCTCGAACCGGCCGTCGAAGGCGGTGTTGGCCACCCGGACCCGCGGCAGCCGCTCCTTGGCGCGCAGCGTCCTCAGTTCGGCGAGGGTGAAATCCTCGGTGAACCACCCGGTCACCGCGACCCCGTCGATGGTCTTCGTCGTCTTCCGGGCGGCGAACTCCGGCCGGGCCGCGACGTCGGTCGTACCGGAAATCTCGTTCTCGTGCCGGGCCACCAGCACGCCGTCCCGGGTGGCGACCAGGTCCGGCTCGATGTAGTCGGCGCCCTGCCGGATCGCCAGCCGGTACGCCTCCAGGGTGTGCTCCGGCCGGTAACCGCTGGCGCCCCGGTGGCCGATCACGATCGGCCGGTCGGTCGCCCGGGACCGCTCCGCGCCCGGAGCCGGGACGGCCGAGGCGGCCACGGTCGGCACGGCCACGGCGGTCGCCAGCAGGGCCCCGGCCATGCCGAGGACGGAAAGGGTACGTCGCAACGCGGTCTCCTGTCGTCGAGGGGAACCGCCTCAGCAGACCGGGCCTCGTTGACCGTCAGTTGGTCGACGACTGGCCGGCAGGTGAACCCTCGAACCCTCAGGGATGCCGGTTTCGCCAACCCCGGCCAGACCGGAACAGGAAGATTGTCTGGTGCGCCGGTTTCTCCGTCACCCGGTACGGCTGGTGCCGCTCGGGTTCCTGGTGGCGATCCTGCTCGGCACCGGCCTGCTGATGCTGCGCCCGGCGACGATCGAGTACGAGCGCCCGCCGTTCGTCACCGCGCTCTTCACCGCCACCTCGGCGATCTCGGTCACCGGCATGTCCACCACCGACACCCCGAACTACTGGTCGGGCTTCGGCCTGGCGTTGATCACCGTGCTCACCCAGATCGGCGGCCTCGGCATCCTGACCGGCGCCGCGCTGGTCATCCTCGCGGTGTCCCGTCAGCTCGGGCTGCGCAACCGGCTGCTGGTAGCGGCCGAAACCGCCGAGTACAGCGTCGGCGACGTACGGGGTCTGCTGCTGCGCATCGCGGCGACCGCCCTCGCCTGCGAGGCGGTGATGACGGCGGTCGTCGCCGGTCGGCTCTGGCTGGTCTACGACTATCCGTTCTGGCACGCGCTCTGGTCCGCGGCGTTCCACTCCGTACAGGCCTTCAACAACGGCGGGTTCAGCCTCTACACGGACGGGCTGCTCGCCTTCGCCCGTGACCCCTGGGTCTCGCTGCCACTGGCCCTCGGCGCCATCGTCGGGGGGCTCGGCTTCCCGGCGCTGTTCGAGGCGTTCCGGGAGTGGCGGCAGCCAGTCCGCTGGGCGGTCGCCACCAAGCTGACGGTCTGGGGCAGTGTCGCGCTGCTGGCATTCGGTGCCGTGGGGTTGCTGCTCACCGAGTGGACCAACCCGCGCACCATCGGCCAGTACGACGTGCCGGGCAAGATCCTGGCCTCGTTCAGCCAGATCGCGCTCAGCCGGACCAGCGGGTTCAGCCTGCTGCCGGTCTCGGCGCTGAGCGAGGAGAGCTATCCGCTGCTCATCGGACTGATGTTCATCGGCGGCGGCAGCGCCAGCACCGCCGGCGGGATCAAGGTCTCCACCTTCTTCCTGCTCGCCTTCGTCATCTGGACCGAGCTGCGCGGGGAGCCCGACGTCACGGTCGGGCACCGGCGAGTCGCTACCTCCAGCCAGCGGCAGGCGCTGACCGTCGCGCTGCTCAGCGTGGCGCTGGTGGTCGGCGGTACGACCGGGTTGGTCCTGATGACCGAGGGAGTCCTCTTCAACCAGGCGTTGTTCGAGGTCACCTCGGCGTTCAGCACCACCGGCCTGTCGGTCGGGATCACGCAGTCGCTCAACGAGGGCGGGCAATTCCTGTTGACCGTGCTGATGTACATCGGCCGGGTCGGGCCGCTGACCCTGGGTTCGGCGATAGCGTTGAACACCCGGCGACGGCTGTACCGCTACCCGGAGGAGCAACCCATTGTCGGATAGGAGCCCGGACGAGGGCGGCATCGTGGTGATCGGGCTGGGCCGCTTCGGCTGCCGGCTGGCCGGCTCGCTGGCCGCGCTCGACCACGAGGTGCTCGCCATCGACCGCAACGCGGAGCAGGTGCAGAAGTGGTCGGCCCAGCTGGACCGGGTGGTGCAGGCCGACGCCACCGAGGAGGGGGTGCTCCGCCAGCTCGGGGTGGCCGACCTCGGCCGGGCGGTGGTGGCGATCGGCGCCTCGGTGGAGGCGAGCGTGCTGACCGTACTGGCCCTGGTCGAGCTCGGCCTGCCGCAGATCTGGGCCCGGGCCACCTCGGAGAAGCACGCCAAGATCCTCGGGTCGGTGGGCGCCCACCACGTGATCTTCCCCGAGGCGGAGACCGGCGAGCGGGTCGCCCACCTGATCGTGAGCAGGATGCTCGACTTCATCGAGTTCGGCGACAACTTCGCGATCGCCAAGGTCCGCGTCCCCCAGGTGCTGCTCGGCCGGCCGCTGCGCGAGCTCGCGCCGGCCGAGCACTACGGGGTGCGGGTGGTCGGCGCGAAGCTGCCCGGCGAGCGCTTCCGGTACGCCTCGGACGACACGGTCCTCGCCCCGGGCAGCATGCTGATCGTCGAGGGCAGCATCGACCAGGTGCAGAGCTTCGCCGCCCTCACCTGACGGGCCGGGGGCCGGTCCCACCGCGACCGGCGGCGACGACCTCAGTCGTCGCCATCGCGGCCGTCATCGTCCCCCTCCCTTTCCCCCGCTCTTTCCACCACCCGACCCCTTGCCCTTGCCGGAGTTCTCCGACTTGGCCGTCGACCCACCCGAGCTGCCGGTGGACGTGCCAGCCTTCTTCGGCGGCGCCTTGGTCGCCGCCGGCTTGGTGGGGGGAGCGGTGCTTGGCGCCGTCCCGGCCACCCCGGAGACCTGCACCCCGCAGGTCTCGTCGCCGATGCGGAACTCCACCGGCAGCGGGTTCGCCCCGGCGTGCTGACCGGTCAGGGTGAGCTTCTCGGTGGCGCCGGGCGCCAGCACGGCCCGTTCCGGGGGCGGCTCGACGAAGACGCTCGCCCCCTGCTGGCGGACCGGGAGCGGATGCGCCTTCGTCACGGTCTGCTGGCCGGGGAAGGCGAAGCTCATCCGCCAGTCCCGCAGCTCCCGATCACCGGTGTTGGTCAGGGTCAGCTCGGCGGTGAAATCCTTCCCGAAGTCCTTTCGCAGCGCGTACGCGACCCGGCAGGGGGCCGGCTTCTCCACCCCCATCCGCGCCGCGGTGGGCCCGTCGATGCCGCCGCTGGCCGGGCTGCGGGCGGTCACCCCCCACAGGGCCGCGGTCACGGCCACCAGCCCGGCGGCGGCCACCCCCGCCTCGACCCGCCGGTGCCGCGCGGTCGCCCGCCGGCTCCGCGTACCGGAGCTGGGCAGCGCGTCGGTGGCGGCCGGCCAGGGCAGGATGGTGGTGCCGGCGGTGGCCAGGGTGGCCGGATCCACCGGCCCGGCGGCCGGGGAGACCGGCACCGCGGCGGTCATGCCGGCGGCCGCGGCGAGCGTCCGGGCGACCTCGGCGGTGGCCGGTCGGTCGCCGGGGCGCTTGGCCAGGCAGCGGTGCACCAGGTCGCGCACGTCGTCGGGGAACTCCGGCGGCATCGGCTCCGGGTCGTGGTACATGTGCGCGCGCAACATCTGGGTGGTGGTGCTGGCCTGCCAGGGCAGCCGGCCGGTGAGCATCCGGTAGAGCAGCAGGCCCACCGCGTAGACGTCGGTGGCGGGCGAGACCTGGCCGTTGTCGAGCCGCTCCGGGGCGAGGTACGCGGGCGTGCCGAGCAGCGGGCCGTCGCCGCCCTTCTCCTTCTCCCCCACCAGCGCCGAGATGCCGAAGTCGACGACCTTGACGCCGGTCGCGGTCAGCATGACGTTGCCCGGGGTGACGTCGCGGTGCACCACCCCGCGCGAGTGCGCGGTGGTCAGCGCCGAGGCGACCTCCGCACCGATGGTCAGCGCCTCGCGCCGGGGCAGCTCACCGCGGCGCAGCCGCCCGGTCAACGACTCGCCGTCGACCAGCTCCATCACGACGTACGGCACGGTCAGCCCGACCTGCTCGGACTCGCCGTAGTCGTACACGTTGGTGATGTTGGGGTGGCAGAGCCGTGCGGCGGCCTGGGCCTCGATCCGGATCCGGTGCCCGAAGGCCCGGTCGCTGGCCAGCCGGGAGGCCAGCACCTTGACCGCCACCTGACGGCCGAGCACCTCGTCGTAGCCCCGCCAGACCACCGACATGCCACCCGCACCGAGCTGCTCGATCAGCCGGTACCGCTCACCGAGCAGTTGCGCGCCGTCCCGGATCCCTCCACCCATGGTGGTCGTTGTTGCCCCGAACCGCCCCGGCTACACCTCCCCGGTCGTAATCGGTCAGCGATGTCACCCGTTCAGGCGGTGGCGAGCAGCTGGTCCACCGGGGCGAAGTCGTCGGTCAGCACCAGCGCCGAGCCGACGAACCCGGTCAGCTCCGCCCCGGAGAGCAGACTCACCGACGCGTCGACGGCGTCCAGCCGCCCCCGCACCGCGTCCAGCGGCAGCGGGGCGTCGGAGGCGACGATGAGGAAGTTCGCGCCCTGCTCGCCCGCCAGCGCGTGCGGCGGGGCGATCAGCGCGACGTGCCGGAACTCGGCCGCCACGGTGGCCAGCTCGCTGCGGATGAAACGCAGCGGCGGGTAGTCGATGACGTTCTGCACGTAGACGCCGCGGGGTCGGGTGACCCGGCGGATCTCGGCGGCCATCTCCCGGGTGGCGAGGTGCCAGGGCACCACCAGGTGGCCGAACGCATCGCCGACCACGAAGTCCCGGCTGTCGGCCGGCTCCCCGGCGACCAGCATCCGGGCGTCACCCACCACCGCCCGCAGGTCTGGCCCCTGGCGTACGCCGAGCTTCCGCTCGCCCAGGTCGACCAGCCCGCCGTCGATCTCGAACACCACGTTGTCCGTGCCGGGACGGGTGGCGGTCAGATAACGCGGCACGGTGAAGCCGCCCCCACCCAGGTGCAGCGCGTCCAGCCGCTGGCCGGCCGGCGCGAGAACGTCGGCCACCGCCCCGATCCACCTGGTGTACGCGTACTCGAGGTGGGTGGGGTCGGCGAGGTCCACGTACGAGTGCTGCGCCGAGTTGAGCAGCAGGGTGCGGCCGCTCCCCCGGCCCGGGTCGGCCTCGACCCGCGCGCAGTGGTACGCGGTCTCGATGTCGCACGGGTTCGGGGCGACGGTGGTCAGGCCCGCGCCGACCAGGCCGAGCACCGCCAGCGCGGCCTTGGCCCGGGCAGGACCGGGCAGCTCCGCCCGGTCCTGCCGGCGCAGCCAGAACCCGAGGGCCAGCCCGGCGAGCCCGAGCGACACCGCCAGCGCCAGCAGGATGACCGTGCTGGGCAGCGCGGCGACCAACACGAAACCGGTCGCCAGGGTCGCCGTGATGCCACCGAGCGTGCCGATGCCGGAGAGCCGGCCGACCACCTGGCCGGTACGGCGCAGGTCGGCGAGTTGGAGCTTGACCACCAGCGGGGTGACCGCCGCGAGCAGGACCGCCGGCACGAACACGGCGAGCGCGACGAGCAGCAGGATGGCGCTGGCCGCCCCGCCGCGCAGCACCTCGCCGGCATACCGGACCACCGGCAGAGTAACCGCGGTGGCGATACCGGCCAGCACCAGCGCTGGGGCCAGCAGGGTGCGCGGGTCCCGCCGGTCGGCCAGCCAGCCGCCGGCCCACGCCCCGTACGCGATCGCGGCCAGCGCGATGCCGATGACCGAGCTGGTCACCTGGAGGGTCACCCCGACGTACGGGCCGACCAGGCGCAACGCGACGGTCTCCAGCACCAGGACGGCGCCGCTGGAGAAGAAGACCAGGAACGCGGCGAGACCGTTGGGCAGGGCCCGGCCGGTCGCCGGCACGGGCCGCGCCGGCGGGACCGTGACGTCGGACGATGGGGAGTTCACCGTCGCGATGGTACGCAGTGAACCTGGCACTCCGGGTCAGTACATCGAGAGATGAACATGGTTCGTGTGGTCGGCGGCGGGACTGCCGCTGCCGCTGTACGCCCGCCACCCGGTGCCCGGGTGCCAGATCTGCCGGTACCAGATCACGTAGAGCACACCCAACCGGCTGGCGTTGCGCACGTGCCAGGCCGCCAGGTTGTCCCCGTAGGCCTTGTCCCCGCCGGTGGCGGTCTGGTCCTTGAACCCGCCCGCGGCGGCCGAGAAGTCGCAGGCCCGGCCCTTCGGGTGCTCGCCGGAGCCGCCACTGCGGTAGCAGGAGACGTACCGCTTGTAGCCGGCGGCCTGGGTCTGCTGGAGGGCGTTGAGGGTGCGCGGGGTGATGCAGCCGGAGGTGGTCGGGTCGTTCACCGAGCAGGACTCGGACGGCCAGGAGCCGTCGGAGTTGCGCGGCGCCGGCTTCGCCGAGGTGGAGCTGCCGCCGCTGAAGCCACCGCTGCTGCCCGAGCTGACCGCGGCGAGAGCCGCCTCGGCCTCCTTCTTCTTCTTCGCCATCACCGCGAGCTGCTTCTGCTGCTCGCGGACCTCGGCGTCGATGGCGATCTTCGCCTGCCGCGCCTGCTCGCGCGCCTCGGCGAGGGTACGCAGCCGCTTGCCGTCGCGCTGCGCCATCATGTCCAGGTTGGCGGCCCGCTCCAGGAACGCCTCCGGGGAGGCGCTGTTGAGCAGCATCGACGTCGGGGTGAGCCGACCCACCCGGTAGGACTGCGCGGCTACCTCGCCGACCTGCGCGGCCAACTCGACCAGCTGTGTCTCCAGCCCGGCCAGCTCGCCCACCAGCGCCTTCTGCCGGCGCTTGGAGTTGTCCAGCTTCGCCTTGGCCTCGATGTGCGCCTTGGCGGTGGCCTCCAGGGCGTCCCGCAGCTTCTTCGTGCCGCCCTCGTTCGGCTCCGCGTACGCGGGCACGGCACCGAAGAGCAGCGCAACGGCGACGAACAGAGCGATCAGCGGGCGGCGGCCGCGACGCCCGGCGGGCATGGTCCAACGCACGAGAGATCCCTTCCGTCGGCCGCCGGCCCCCGGTGACACCACTTCGCGGCGGCGACCTCCGCCGGCGCCGGTCGGCGGCCTGCTGGCGGAGACCGGCGGTCAGGATACCGGACCGCCGGTCTGTCACCAGGCCCGCGAGCCCCGACGCCATAGATCGTCGACACTACGTGTCGATCTGGTTGCCCAACGTATAGCTGTTACCGCCCACGGCGGCTCGACGGCGGCGATGCCCAGGTCGTGCTGGAGCTGAGCTTTCCCGCGCCCCCGCCACGTGCC
>NZ_POUB01000164.1 GCF_003236335.1 Micromonospora deserti | reverse complement strand
GCCCGCTCCCGAGTGCGGATGGCAAGATCCGCGCAACCAGTGGCCTCGTTGGCCCGATAAGGCCGGCAACATCAGGGCAGCTGTGCGGATCTTGGCGGCCCGCGGCGGCGGGGGTACCGAGTTTGACCATCGGAGCGGGTGGGCTACTATTTGTCGGCACGCCTCGGGGTGTGGCGCAGTTTGGTAGCGCGCTTCGTTCGGGACGAAGAGGTCGTCGGTTCAAATCCGGCCACCCCGACCAGAGGTAACGCCAGGTCAGGGCCGATTCTCCAGCACAGGAGAGCGGTCCTGATTTGCTTCTCGGTGCTTCTCCGGGAGAAATCTGGGAGACGATCTTGGCCGTTCACTCTCCCACCTCTCCCCGCCGCGCCGCCAGCAGTCGATCCAGCGCCGCCACCGGCGAGCCCGGAGCCAGCTCCCGCCGCGCGTCCAGGGCCGCTTCCCACAGCTCCGTCAGACCGTCGAGCAGCCGGCGGCGCATCTCCGCCGTAACATGTGAGTACCGGGCCTGCACCGACCCGTCCTCGTGCCCCATCCGCTCATCCATGAGTTTGGGCGGCGTACCCAACTCCTCCATGAGCGTCTTGTGCGTGTGCCGCAGCCCATGCGGAGTCAGGCCGGGAGCGATCGGCAGCCACGATCGACGCCCTACTTGTCACCGCCGACCGGCTGTGTAGCGAGTACCCCTATGCCGATTCGACACAGCTTCGCGTTGAGGGACAAGCCTGGCTGCGCAGGATCACTGCCCTGCTAGACGGCAAGCTGATGGTCGATGATCCCGACGAGTTTCGATGCGTGGCCATCACCATGGGAGAGAACACGGTGTTCTTGCCCGGCCTGTGGCGAAGTTTGACGTGGGACGAGTTGGTCCAAGCGTTCAGCCGCCATCGGACCAAGGACAACCACTTGAGCCTGAACTTGAACGGCAAGGAAGTGCCGTGGCCGAGTTGGCCGACGTACCTCTTCGACAAGTAGGTGGGCGCGGAGACGTCGGGCTCGGAGTGCCGAAACCGACCACGGACGCAGATCAACTGGCGAACGCGTGTCGCACATCAGCCGACGGAGGACAACCGACACGCCGACATTGTCGGGCTTCACTTGATGCGTGACGGATTGGTGTCAGATGTTGGGTGACACGTCCGGCTAGACGATCTTCATGGTCAGGATAGTCGGTCAGCTTGCTCCACCGCTGATGTTCTCGCTTCGATCGCTACGCCGGACTTGGCATGGGACGGGGTGGGCTGGCGGTAGTTTGAGCCGCTGGCGGGTTGCGTGGATGACGTCGATGACGCGCTGCTGCAGAGCAGGTGGGTTGTCGGCGAGGTCGGCGAGTTGTCTTGCGTGCTGGGCGAGGTCATGGGCCCAGTCCGGGTCCAGGTTGCCGACGGTGATGCGGTGGAATGCTTGTCGTGCGGTGTCGGGGTCGCCGGCCAGCGCTGCTGCGCTACCGGTGTGGTAGGCGTGCCACCAGGGCGACTCGCCGTGCCTGGTGGTCCGGGAGGCGAGTTGTTGAGCGGTGGCTGCGGGGTCGGCGAACTGGCTGCGCAGCTGCTCGACCCGTTGTGCGGCAATACCGGTGACCATGGTGATGTCGCGGGTGAACTGTTCAGCGTTTATGAAGTTGAGAAAGCTTGTCCAGCCGGCCTCGCCGATCGGCGGTTGTGTGACAAAGGCGGCGTCGTTGCGCCAGTAGATGCGGTCGCCGTCGTCGAATGACCAGTAGTCGCGTTCGTGCCACAGCCACATCGCGGCGATGCTGAGATAGGTGCCGTGTGAGCGGGAAGGCTGGAACTCAACGACGATCAGCCACCAGCCTCGGTCATCGAACCAGAGGCGTGATGCGCCTCGCCAGTGCAGTCCAAGCGGCTGCAGATGCTGCCGTGCCGCTGCTGCGACCAGCCGGCTCGTTGCGGCTCTGTCTGGCATTCGAGGAGTATGGCATTGGTCGCCCACCAGCACTCGGCGGAGTGTGTCACCCATCAAGTGAAGCCACCGTGTAACGCATCAAGCGGAGTCGGACACCGACACGCCGACATGTCTAGTCCCACCACATGCTTGACGAATCCGTCCCAGCACATGCTTGACGTTTGGCCTAGGGGTTGTTGCCCGTCCTTCAACCGTCCCGCTCGGGCAACTCGGCGAGAAGCCGTTCGTACTCGGCCTGGCTGCCGATCGCGGCCCGGCGTTCGGGGTGACAGACGTAGTGCCGGATTACAGCGGCGAGAAATCCGGCGTCGACGTTGTCCGTGCGCAGAGCTTTCCGGCTCCAGGGAATGCCACGCCGCCGAACCAGCTGGGGTTCCGTGAACGCCATCCGGAGCCACGAGGGGCGGTCGGCGCCCGGGGGGATCTGAGCGGTCGGTAGGGCCTCCCACGGCACAGTGAGCGAGCCGAGAGCGGAGCTCTGCCGTACCCCGTGAGGATGGAACTGCACCCCGTGACCCCGCCATGCCTCAACCACCAGCAGCGCGACCAGCACGACCCAAGGGACGCTGGGTACCACGTCGAACGTCGACGCAATGCCTTGCCTGGTCGAGCGCACCAATGCGCCGATGCTGGCCGATGCGGGCCCGAGGAGGCCCAGGGCAATGAACACCTTCCACGCCGGCGCGGGTGTGGCGAAGGCCGGAATCTGCGGCTGCACCACGAAGTAGGCCGGGCGGATCCCCATGGTGATGAGCGCCAGGACCAGGACCGCCAAGGTAAGGAAGAGCAGCGGATAGAAGAACAGGCGCTGCCCCAAGGTGGGCACGAACCCGACGGCCGCAGCGTTCACGCCTGCCACCAGCAGACCAAGTACCAAGACAACGTGCCGGTGGCGCACCGTGGCAGCGGAAACCTTGCCGATCATGCACTTGACCATACGAGCCGGCGGGTGCAGGACTTGTTGGCCGGTCGTCGAACATCGAAGCGTCGATCACGTCAAGCGTCTGGTGGGACGCGAGTGTCAAGCATGTCCCGTGACGGGACAACCGACACGCCGACAATGTCCGGCTCCACTTGATCCGTTACGGATCGAGATCCAAAAGCCGCCGTGCCTGCGGTAGGCGCGCACGGAGTTGCGCCGGCGCGCCTCCTCGATACCGCTGCTCTGACACGTTCAACCCCACCAGCACTCGGCGGAGTGTCACGCATAGGTGGAACCAACCTGTAACGCATCAAGCGGAGTACGACACCAACACGCCGACAGTGTCGAGTCTCAAGACGTTCGTGACAGATCAGTCTCGGGACGTGGGTGACACGTCGGGCTAGACGATCTTGGGCTAGTTTCTGGTTTCAGGCTACTGGCATTCAGTTTCAGCGCAGGCTTAGGCGGATAGTTCGTCCGTCATGATCCGTTCCAGCGTGCGTTGACCCATCCGGCTCATGGCGGGGTTACTTTCGATGTAGTACCAGACGACCCCCATCGCCTGCGCGAATGCCCACGCCTTGCCGCGCTCCCATTCGAGGTGGTTGCAGCCGAGATCCTCGCGGAGCACCTGCCGCGGTCCAGCCTCGAGCAGGTGCCAGGCACTTACGAGGTCGAGGGCAGGGTCAGCTGGTCGCAGGCCGCCGACGTCCAGAATCCCGGCCAGGCGCCCGTTGGACACAAGCACGTTGGCTGGAATGAGGTCACTGTGATTCATCACGTCTTTGGCTGCGCTGCGCGGCAGGCTCCTCATGGCGGCCCACATCCGGCGGAGGCGTGGAACGTCCAGGAGTCGTTCGCTGTTCCGGAAACAGGTTTCCATCCATGCATCGTGGGATTGGAGGTCGCCTCCGCGACCTCCGCCGCTGAACCTCCGGCCACGCGTGTCGATTGCGCGCACATCGTTGACGAACTCGGCCAGGTCGTGCGCGAACGCGACCGATTCGCCGGGGTCTTCGTCGGTGGCCACGGCGCCGGGCAGCCAGGTCTGCACGGCCCACGGAAGCGGATAGCCGGACCCAGGTTCACCAAGTGCCACCGGCTCGGGCGTGGCGAACCCTGTGCGACCTACCAGTTCCCGGGCTGCTTCCGCTTCAGCCTCCAGCCAACGCCGCGTCGACTCGGCGTCGCGAGGCTCTAGAGGGAACCGAGCTGTGAACTGATCGCCAATACGAAAGATGGCATTGACTGTTCCCTGCGAAGGGATGCTTCTGATAGGCAGACTCCGCCACTGAGGGAACTGCTCATCCACTAAGTTGCGCACCGTCTCAAGTGACACGGTCAGCTGGTTGGCATGCATCCGCACACCGGGAGCGTCGCGCATCTCGATCTTCGGCTGCAACCTACTTTCAGTCACGCCAGCTTCTTGACGGTTGGTCTAGAGATAAGTGCGGAGATCGTATCGCCGTCCTGGCGCTACGGGGTCCTGGCGTGGTGGTGAACCGGCCCTCGGTGTGGCCTGACCGATGATTCTTCCGCGCCGTGCTGGTCTGTACGCCGAGTACCGACTCACGGGAGGCTGACACCATGCGAAAACTGACCTTCGGCATGAACCTGAGCCTGGACGGCTACATCGCCGCGCCCGGCGACGACCTCGGCTGGAGTGTGCCGAGCGACGAGCTGTTCCAGTGGTGGTCCGACCGGGTGAGGGCGACAGGCATGGCGCTGTACGGGCGCAAACTGTGGGAGACAATGAGCTCCCACTGGCCAACCGCCGACCAGCAGCCGGGTGCCACACCGGCGGAGATCGAGTTCGCCCGCCGCTGGCGGGACATGCCGAAGGTGGTGTTCTCCTCGACGACCAGCACGGTCGACTGGAACACCCGCCTGGTCACCGGCGACGCGGTCACCGAGATCACCCGGCTCAAGGCCGAGGACGGCGGCCCCATGGATATCGGCGGCGCCACACTCGCCGCAGTGGCCATGCGGGACGGGCTGATCGACGAGTACGCGATCGTCACCCATCCGGTCCTGGTAGGTGGCGGCACGCCGTTCTTTGCGGCCCTGGACAACTGGGTGAACCTGACCCTGGTGGAGACCCGGACGTTCCCTGACGGCGTGGTCCTGACCAGGTACGAGACCAGGCGCTGAGTATCCCAACCTCGGATCGGCCCGGGCTTCGGGCCGCCCAAGGATCTCGTAGCGCTGTGTTTCGAGGCGATCGTGATACCCGTCCCGGATCACAGACCGGTATGGCAGAAGACACGCCTTGCCGTGCACACAGCCGGCTGCCGGCGCAGGACACGGGCACGCCGACAGTGTCGGGCTCCACTTGATGCGTACGGATCAGGGTCGGATGATGTGTGACACCGAGGGCGTGGCGTAGTGCCAGGGCGTCACTTAGCGTAACCGGATGTGTGGAAGACCAAGAGGTCGCCCGGACGCCGGGGTCGGAGGACAACGGGATGCTGTCGGACTATCAACAGCGGTTGCGGGAGAAATTCATGGCCGCCGCCGTCGTAGCACCACCACCGCCGTGGCGGCATGTCGATCAGACCCGGCAATACGTACCCGTGGGCGGGCTACAAGGTGTGGGCTTTGGCGCCCATCCGCAGACCGGTGGCGACCTGCTGATGGTGGTCTCGATGGACGGCTTCGGCCTGTTCGACGCCGAGACTGGCGCGAAAATCGCCCGCGACCGCAACCCTGACCCCGATGATGCCGAGCCGTCGGGGCCAGAACTGTCCTGCCCGGGCATCGGGGTGCTGGCGGGAAGCCGGATCCGAATAGCAGGACTGTTCGGCGGCGGGCTACACGCAACGACCGACGATGGTTGGACCATCGACGTGGTGGCACCCGAGTGGCCGAACCATCGGGTCCTGCTCTCTGCCGACGGTGGACGCTACGACGGCCCACCAGGAAAGACGTGGTGGCACGTCTTCCACTCCGACTACTCGGAGTTTCGCGCCGCCGGGTTCTCTCCGTCTGGACGCACCCTGGTTATCGCGACCAGCAGCGACATCACACTCATCGGCCGCCCCGAGTTCGACTGACCGCACACGTCACCGCAGGTAGCGACGCGGCCCCGGCGGAGTGTCACGCGTCATGTGAAGTCAACCTGTCACGCATCAAGCAAAGTACGACAGCCGGCCGCCGGCGATGCCTGGTCTCGCATGATGGTTGACGGAACGGCGTCGGAGGTCGTTTGACGCCTGGTCGTGATCGATTAGGTCGTGGCCTGGTGCTGCGATCGATCGTAGGGGTTAACCTCCCGGCGTGACCCGAGATCTGCCACGCGAGATCAAGAGGCTGGGTAAGGCTGAGCTAGTCGCACTCGCGCAGCGGGCGAGGGACCTGCATCTCGGCTTCGGTCGGCGCGCCGACTGGATCATCGAGCACGTCGAGAGCAGCCGGGCGGCGTTCATGCGGGCGATCCTGCGCGAGTCCACCCCGCAGCCCTGCTACCGCACCCTTGTTCTCGCGCACCGCCTGGATGGCAGCGTGGAGCACTTCCCCCTTGACGTGCTCCCCGGTGACTTCGCTGCGTTGCCGGAGGTGAGTTCTGCGGAGCTGCTCAAGCTGACGCGGTGGGCGTTGTCCTGGGTACCGATCAGTGATTTGCCCGCCGAGTACCAGGCCGAGTGGGACCGGACGCGTCGAGGTGAATCCCTGGAGTCGTCCGGTGGGTGTCCGAGCTCCTGATGTGGTGGTGGGCTTTGGTGCGGGTCAGACCGGTGGTGCTGCGCCGAGGGACGGCGTTGATCGGGCTGTTGGCGTCGTAGACGGTGACGGTGTGCTCGCCGAGAACGACGGAGACCACCTTGCGGGCATGGACCTTGCCGACTTGGATTCTCTGTCCGGCGACTTGGATGCTGCCGTTGATGGATACGACTCGTTCCGCGCTCGGGATGGCCGCTGGTGGCGGGATTGCGGATGCTGGGCCCGGCATCGGCCGGGCCGGCCGCACCCTCGCGTGCGTGATTCAGCCGGAGGCAGCGACGGGATCGGACGGTTGCTCGACAGCGCAGCTTCACTGAAGCTCGCAGCCACGGAGCGTCACGGAGGCCACGTAGGTTTCCGAAGCTCGATCGCCGGTTACCGGAAAGTCATATTCGGCGCGGTACGGCTCCGTCCTGCCAGCGGTAGAGGTCGCGCAGCAGGGAAATCTCGGCGCCGTGATGGATCAGCTCCCTGTTGACGTGCAGGACGATGCCCTCCATGGGAAACCGCTCGGGACCCACCGTGGGCGGATTCTTCAGGTCAGCGTCCGAGAGCTCGCGGACCCCCGCGTTCCATCTCCCATACATCTCATCGAGCTGTTTTAGCGCCTCGTCAGCGGTCCCCGCGTAGGCAAATGTCTGGGAGTCGACGTCCTGGCCGCCGAAGTGCCATCCGACCCGATAGCCCAGGCAGGAGACGATGATGTGCGCCAGCCGCCAGGCAATCGTGGTCACCGGCGCCGGCACCGGGTCAGGGGACGCGGAGTCCATCGTCCATTCCCCCGAACCTGCCGACATCGGTGCGGCCGACGTGCCACGTGGGCGGATGCTCCAGCAGCCGCGCACCGGCTCCCAGAAGTACTCCTCATCGGCAAGACCGTGCAGCCGCGGTCGCAGGTTCTTGTGCCAGTGCCGGTCCAGCTGGTCCGCGAGTCGCTGGCTTCTTGTCATTTCCGCACACTACATACAACGGAGACCTGGCTGCGACCCTCGCGGACGCCGTCGCCGGCCGTGGGCCGCGAAAGCGTACCGCACCGGGAGATGACGCTGGGGGCTGATGTGCCCTTCGGACCGCGCCGCCGCGAGCGGCTGTTTGACATTAACAACCCGGCTGGCTGGGTTGGGTTTAATGACCCAAATGTGACAGCCTCGACCGATGACATGACGGATGATCAAGACCGCAGACTCCCGCCCGAGATCAGCATGAGTATCCCGAGCGAGCGCCACGCCAGAGCCTCCGACCTGCATGTTCGAAGATGGCGAAGGCTCATTCATCCCACCGGATGCGCAGCCCGTCAAGGCTGGCTCGTCGCATCAACGCCGTACGAAGCGTCTGCGCCTCAACGTCGGTGAGGGCCATTCCGCGTAGTGGCCGAGTCCAGTGCAGCGGCTGACTCAAGACGATGGACCAGTCGTAGTCGGGGCTATCGGGAAGTGCCTCGGCATACACGTCGATCTCCCTCGTCCCCAACGCGCACGTGATGAGTAGCGCCCGGAAGCTCGGCCGGGAAACCGAGAGAGTGAAGTCGTCGGGTGAAGGCATCACAGAATCATGCCTCGGGCCATTGTCTGCCGCGTGCCCGGTCCGTGCCCGATGCAGGGGGCAAGATGGGTCAACGGCGGCGCGGTCTGCAGCCGCGTGTGCACGCCCCGTGCCGGACCGAGGCGTTCGTGGTCACCCAGCGTGTAGATCAACACGATTCCCAAGCTGACAGTCACTGAACCCGCCTGACGCCAGTAAACGCCAGCGCGAAGCCGAGGCGGGCAACGTCGAATACGGAGCGCCCTAAGGTTGCAGCCTTTCAGGTTCGTCGAGCACGGCATCTGCCAGACGCTGCGGGAACATGCGCTTGACACTGTCTGCATAGCCAGCACCGTCGGCAGGCTCCGTAACCCGGGTTCCGTCCACCCGCACCGGCAGGGAGACGCCTCCCGGTTGACCGTTGGCCGTTGGCGTCATCTCGCAGCTCGCCCAAGCAAACGACGAGGAGCCCTCGCTGCCGAGCAGCCGGACCTCGCAGGTGCCTGGGCCCCACAGCAACCGGTCGGGCAGTAGCGCGGCGAGGCGTTGCTCCTCAGCCTGCACCTCAGGGGTGCTTCGGTCAGGCAGTTGGTACGGCGGCTCGGAGCAGCCAAACATCAATCCGACCATCAATCCGATGCCGACAACGTTCCGGCGAGGCATGCTCCGATGATGTCATCCGGAACCGTGCAACCGCGACTCTCGGCCGTGCCCAGACGTAGGGCGCGCCTGTAACAGAGTCCATCAGACACATCCGAGGGACCTGCGGCCAGCGCTTCAGCGGTAAGTCAGCGAACGCCTGACAGCGGTTCCCCATCAACGAGCCGTAGACGACTGCCGACCCGAGGCCAGCGCGAACAAACGACAGCGGCTGATAGCGGACGACAGCACCGACGGCCGTTCGGGACGAAGAGGTCGTCGGTTCAAATCCGGCCACCCCGACCAGAGGTAAGAGCAGGAACCAATCAAGGCCCCTCTCACGAGGGCCTCGATTGGTTCCTGGTGACCGGACGAGGCATTGGCCCGGTACGGCCGAACCTGCACCGCGAACCGCCCAAATCGTCAAGCAGGCCCGGATGATGGGCTCGATCGGCCAGAGCCGCAACCCGGTGGGCACCTGGTCGCGAGACAATGATGACCGCGACGGGGCGCTTCACGAACCCCGCCAGACAGAACGCTGAGGTCTTCGGCTGGCAACCACCGGTGGCTGCGGTGCCGCGCCGCAACGCGGAAGAACCTGACGGATCCCGCTCGACTGGCAGCTGAGACCTGCCTGCGGTGCGCCCGCGGTTTGACCGGGTCACGCCTGGCGGCATTGCTGATCCGGCGTCCGCCGCAAGGACGCCGCGGTGGGCGCAGTGGCCCTGCGCGCGGCGCGGCGCACCATCGCCCAAATCACGGCCGGGTGAACCAGACGCACCACTGCGAGGTAGGCCCTGCCGGCGCGGGTGCGTACGGCGGCGACCGCCGACACGGTCACGGTACTGCCGCTCTCGTCCGGCTCGACCAGAACGCTGGCCCGGAAGTCGAGGTGCGAGGCGTCGACACCGAGGAGGACTTCGCGATCGGTGCGGGCGACGGTGGCGAAGGCGGTGGCGTCGCCGCGTTCGACGCCGATGAGCGGCACCAGGGCGTTGCGCAGGCGCAGCAACGCGAGGACCACCGCCGGCGGGTCGCGGAAGATGCGGTCCGCCCAGTCCTGCGGATCGGTCGACGTGCCCGGCGGGACGCGTACGGCGATCGCGTCGGCGAGGTCCCGGCGTGCCGACCATGCGTTCAACAGGCCCGCGCCGGCGGGCACCGGTACGGCGCGTACCCGGACGCTCTCGGCCGCCGCGGCGAGGCGGACTCGGCGGCCATACCGGACCGGCTCGCGCACGGTCCCGGTCACGGCGCGCTCGGCGTTGTCCAGCAGGTGCTCGAGGACGGCGTCGTGGCAGGCGCGGACCACCAGCGGCCACATCAGGCGCATCGCGCCGGTCGGCCGGCCGACGAGGCGGTGCCGCAGAACGCAGCGGTCCGTTCCGCGTGGCTGCACCTCGAGCACATGGATCCCGTCGAGGCCGATCGCCGGGTCGAACGCGAACTCGATCACGCGGCCCGGCTCGTACCGGGCCACGCGGTAACGGATCGCGCCGTGACCGCCGTCCGCCCCGACACCGAGCGGCCGATCGAACCGCATCGGCGGCCAGGTCGGCGCCGGCCACAGCGGATCGTCGACGGAGCCGATCCGATCCAGCAACTGGCCCACGGCGTCGGCGGACGCTGGGAGCTCACGCTCGTGGACGTTGACAATGGTGCCGATGCCGGATGCCATGGCCATGGCCGCCTCCGTACGCTGCCGTATGGTCTACGGCCGTACGGTACCGTACGGAGATGCCCCGACGCCCCGTGAGCCGCCTCACCGCCGACGACTGGGCCGGCGCGGCGCTCGACGCGATGGCGCGCGGCGGACTCGCCGCCGTGGCCGTGGAACGGATCGCCGCGCAACTCGGCGCGACCAAGGGCAGCTTCTACTGGCACTTTGCCAACCGTGACGCGCTGATCGCCGCCGCGCTGAAGCGATGGGAGACCGACCACACCGAGGCGGTCATCCGGATGGTCGACGCCGAACCTGACCCGTTGCAGCGGCTGCGGTTACTACTCGTCACGGTCATCGAGGCGACCGAGCACGACCTGCTCGAGGTGGTCGTGCTGTCCACGGCGGACCACCCGCTGGTGGCGCCAGTGCTGGCACGGGTCACCGAACGACGGATCTCGTACACGGCAAAACTGTTCGGCGATCTCGGGTTCCCCCCGGCCGAGGCACGCGAGCGGGGCCTGCTGGCGTTCACCGCGTACCTGGGTCACGCCCAGCTCGCCCGGGCGACGCCGCAGCTGGTACAGAGCAGTAGCACCGCCCGCCGCCGCTACGTCGACCGGGTGATCGCGCTAATCACCGCGCGCTGAGCTCGACCACCGGTGCGAGCCGGCGGGGCCGAGTTTGCGTTCCTGGCGCGGCTGGCAGGCCCGTGCCTCCGCTGCCGCCGAGGTCTTGTGGGGCTGGCGGTGAGCCCGGCTTGACCGGTCGGTCAGACCGGCGTCGCCCTCGGCCCACCACCGCGCCAGCCACTTGTGGCCCGCGGCTCGGAAGCAGCCGAGTTTGGCCACGTGGGCAACCGGCCGGGCCTGACCGATGACACCCGCGATGAGCAGCGCCGCCGTGAGTCTGCCCCGCCGCATCTGGAAGGAACTCGGTCCGCGCACCGCACCCGGTGGCGGCGGCGCGCCGCCCGGTCGTCGTCACGACTCCCGGGCACGCCGGCGCATCCGGACCGCCTGAGTGGCGAGGATCAGCGCGACGGCAGCGGCCGGCATCACCCGGGTCAACCGGACATTATCGCGCCCTGGTCACCTGTCGCCGCTGCGGTCACCGGCAAAGAATAGTGCTCCTGACCGGCCGCGGTGAGCCCCGAAGACGTTGGAGCCGGTGCGTCCAACTCGGACGGCACCGGCGGCGCCGAGGCCGGTCAGATCGGCCATCCTGCCGTTCTCCACCGGGTGGGCCGCCGGTTGGGCACTCCTGGTTGGGGCCGGCTGTCAGTCGTGCAGCTCGGTGCGGTGGATCTCGGTGAACGCGGCGGCCAGGTAGCCGTCGAGCGGGTGACCGGTGACGGCGAGCAGGTCGGCAACCAGAAGGGCGGCGTGCCGGGCGACGGCCGGCGGGGCGGGCGGGGCGTCGTCGGCGTCCGGGTCGTACACGCCGAGGGCGCTGGCGAGCAGGACGAGCAGCACGTGCGGATCGACCTCCGGTCGCCACTCGGCCGCGCCCCGCACGCAGCGTTCCAGCACCTGCCGTACGTCGTCGCCGGCCAGGCCGTCCGGATGGCTCTCCTCGATGAGTAGCCGGACGACCGCGCCGAGGACCAGGCCGGACCGTTCGGCCGCGCCGAGCCGGGCCACGGCGATCTCGTACGCCTCGCCGTCGCGCTCCCGGGCGGCGGCGACCGCGTCGGTGGCGGCGCCGGCGATCTCGCGGGCCGGTGCGGGTAGGTGTCGCCAGGTCGTCGTCATCGACGACCAGGATTCCAGACGGGTCCGACGACGGGCGGGGTGCCGGCCGGACCGACGCGGCGGGTGGCCTTAATCACCCCCTGGCCGGCCCCCGCACGGGAAGCGCGTAAAACGGTTCGCGAAGCGTCATACCCGGCGAACAGAATGCTGCATGCTCAGTCGCGCCCTGCCCCGCCGCCCGGAAGCCCGACGGATCCTCCTCGGCACCCTGCTGTCGGCGGTCGGGCGCGGGCTGACCCTGCCCTTCCTCTTCATCTACCTGACCGACGTCCGGGGCCTCACCGACGCCCGGGCCGGGCTGGTGATCGGCTGGTTCGGCGCGGTCACCCTGGCGCTGTCGCCGCTGGGCGGCACGCTGATCGACCGGTTCGGCGCGCGCCGGGTCGTCCTGCCGTGCCTGCTGATCGAGGCGGTCGGCACCGGCTCGCTGGCGCTGGTCGACTCGACCGCCTCGGCCTTCGCGGTGATGACTCTGATCGCCGTCGGCAGCTCGGCCATCTGGTCGGGGCAGAACACCATCCTCGCCTCGCTCACCGACGACGGGGAGCGGCAGCGGGTCTTCGGGCTGAACTTCGCCCTGCTCAACCTCGGCATCGGCATCGGCGGCCTGACCTCCGGCGCGATCGTCGACACCGGCCGGCCGGTCACCTTCCAGGTGATCTACCTGCTCGACGCGGTGAGCTACCTGATGCCGGCGCTGCTCCTGCTGAGCCTGCCGCACGTGGGGCACCGGCTCGCCGGCCGCCCGACCGGTGACCGGCCCTCGGCCGGCGGCTACCTCACCGTGCTGAGGGACCGGCCGTTCCGGCGGCTGGTCATCTTCGGCCTGATCCTCACCACCTGCGGGTACGCCCAGATCGAGGTGGGCTTCACCGCGTACGCCGTGCGGGTGGTCGAGGTGACCCCGCGCGTGGTGGCCTGGGCGCTCGCCGGCAACACGGTGATGATCGTCCTCGCCCAGCTACTGGTGCTCCGCCGCCTGGAGGGGCGCAGCCGCACCGGCGCCCTGGCCATGGTGGGGGCGGTCTTCGCGACCGCGTGGCTGGTCCTCGGCGCCGCCGGCCTGGTCGGTACGGGCAACGCGCTGGTCGCCGCGATCGGCGTGGTCACCTGCGCGGCCATCTTCGGCTTCGGCGAGACGATGCTCTCGCCGGTGATGCCCGCGCTGGCGAACGCGCTCGCCACCGACGAGTTGCGCGGCCGCTACAACGCGATGAGCTCGATGATCTTCGGGATCAGCGGGGTGATCGGTCCGGTCACCGCCGGGCCGCTGATCGGCGCGGCCGACGGCCGGATCTGGGTGGCGAGCGTGGTCGGCGGGTGCCTGGTGGCCTCCGTGGTCGCGCTCTCGCTGCGCCGGCTGCTCACCCCGGCCCCTGTCTCTTA
>NZ_POUB01000163.1 GCF_003236335.1 Micromonospora deserti | reverse complement strand
GCCCCCACCGCCGCAGGAGCTGCCACCCCCGCAGCCGGTGCCCGAGGAGCCGCTGCCGCTGATCGCCTGCCGCTGGATCTCGGCCTGCTCGGCGAAGCCCGGGTCGAGCGCCCAGAGTGACGCCGTGCCGAACACGGCCACCCCCATCGCGGCACCCGCCGCGCCGTAGGTGGCGTAGGCCGGGGCCGCGGAGGGTGCGAGGTGGGCATGCCGCCGGCGCAGCTCGCGCAGCGCCGCCCGGCCGGCCCGGGTGCGGTGCGGTACCCGCACCTGGAACAGGAAGATCACGAGGAGCGCGACCAGGATGAGCATGAGGTAGCCGGCCGGCCTGCCGTTGGACAGCCCGGCGAAGAGCCGGACCCCACCGATGCTTAGCAGGCCGGCCAGCGCGATCGCGCCCTGCCGGGCGGAGGAGCGCTGTGCTGGACCGAGGGTCAGCCCCCGGTCTGCGAGGCCCTTGCGGAGCCGATCGAGCGCCGCGACCACCCGCCTGTCCCGCGGCAGCTGGATCGCCCGGGCCCGCCGCTGGGCGGCGTGGTAGACCGCCTGGTCCAGCGAGGTGGCCCCGGCGGGCATCGGGCCCGTGGTCATCAGTCGATGATCCGGCCCGACGCCTAGCACCCCGCTGCTGCGGAGGCCGGCGACGGCGGCGTGCACGGCCAGTTGCGGGCCGCCGTTGAGGAAGGCGACCTGCTGTGGGTCGAGCTGGTCGGGCGAGGTGGTCCGGGATCCGCCGAAGAGACGGGCCCGGTGAATCAGGGAGACCACCACGACCACGGCGGCCGCCGCGAGGTAGACCCGCAGGAAGGTCGGGCCGGGGACGCCCCAGGTGTCGCCCGGTGCGGCAAGGACCCTCATGTGCTGCTCCTGTCGCGCGAGGGGGATGGCGGCCCCATTGTGGAGCAGCGCCGCCACGCCGGACCGGCCGCGCGGGTCGAGTTACCGGACCGATATCTAGCCGGTCGCACCCCGCGGTGGGTGGATAGCTTGGCGCCGGAGGTGGTGGACGGCTGGGCGCCGGAGCCCGCTCAGGCGTAGCGCGCTGCGGCGCGGCGGGTCTCGTCCGCCACGCGTTGCCGCAGGGCGGCGGGCCGGAGAACCTCGACGGCGGCACCCAGGCTGAGCAGAGCGGAGCGCGCCCACGACTCGTTCTCGAACGGGACTGTCACCTCGATCTCCCCGGTCGCCGTGACCGGGATCCGGGCCTGCCCGTCGACGGGCACCAGACGCCGCAGGCGTGGCAACGCGCCGGCCGCCACGCGTACCGTGACCTCGACGGCGATCTCCTCCTGTTCCAGGTCGCGGCGCGCCTCGGCCCAGGACCGGGCGAGATCGAACCGCGCCGGGCGCACCACCTCCTCGTCGAGCAACTCCACGGAAGCCATCCGGGAGACCCGGTAGGTGCGCCGCTGCCGGTCGCGCAGGGCCACCAGGTACCAGTCGCCGGCGGCGAGGACGAGCCCCAGCGGGTCAACCTCCCGCGTGGCTGCCCGCCCGTCCCGCACGTACCGGATACGCACCCGACGGTCGCGCCAGACCGCGTCGGCGAGCTGGTTCAGGCAGGGCACCGGCTCGGGGGTGCCGTACCAGCGGACCGGATCGAGGTGGAAGCGCGCCGCCGTCCGGACGGCACGTTCCCGGGCCTCCCCGGTGAGGCTGGCCCAGACCTTGATCCGCGCGCCCTCCAGCATCTCCCCGAGCCCGAGCTGGTGCGCCGGGCCGGCGAGACCCAGGAACGTCAGCGCCCCGGCCTCGTCCAGGCCGACACCGGTCAGCCGGGTCCGGTAGCCGCCGGCCAGTCGATATCCACCCGCTGGCCCCCGCGTCGAACGTAGGGGAACCCCGGCGGCCACCAACGTTTCGACGTCGCGCTGCACCGTGCGCTCGCTGACCTCCAGCAGCCCGGCCAGCTCCCGGCCGCTGGCCTGGCCGCGAACCTGCAGGTGCAACAGCAGGGTCATCATCCGCGAGGCACGCACCGTCCCATGGTTCCGCAGATACCCGTCAGAGGATGTCGGGAAATCGGGTGACACTCGGTGCGGCGCCGCAGCGGCGCCGCACCGCGACAGAGCCTGCGGCTTCCGGGCCGGCAGGCTCAGGAAAGGCAGGGACATGTCCCAGGTGTCGACGGATCTGGACGAGCGAATCACCCCCACCCAGTTCCACGAGACCGATGGCGTCGGGGAGTGGCGGGTGCTGGGTGAGGGCGTGTGCACCTACTTCCGTACCGGGTCGTTCCCGGTCGGCTCCCGGCTCGTGCGGGCGATCAGCGAGCTGGCCGACCTCGACCACCATTACCCCGACGTCGACGTGCGGCGCGTGGGCGTGACCGTCCGGCTGGTCACGATCACGCCTGACTACTACGGGCTGAGTGGGCGTGACATCGCGCTGGCCCGGCGAATCTCGGCGGTGGCGCGCGAGTTGGGCATCCCCGCCGACCCGTCCGCCGTGCAGACCGTCCAGGTCGCGGTCGACGCGCTCGCCAGGCCCGAGGTGGTGCCGTTCTGGCGGGCCGTGCTCGGGTACGCCGACCGCGCCGGCAGCTCCGAGGATCTGATCGACCCGCGCGGCCGGGGGCCGGCGATCTGGTTCCAGGAGATGGACGCGCCCCGGCCGCAGCGCAACCGGATCCACCTCGACGTCTGGGTGCCGTACGACCGGGCCGAGGCGCGAGTTGCGGCGGCGCTCGCCGCCGGCGGCCACCTGGTGACCGACGCGTACGCGCCGTCGTTCTGGGTGCTGGCGGACGTCGAGGGCAACGAGGTCTGTGTCGGCGCGGCCGGCTGGACCGGACCCGAACCCGGTACGCCGACCGGCGGGACCGCCCGGCAGGCGGTAGCGTGACCGGCCGGCGTGCCGTGCCGGACGGAGGAGGGCGAGCGGTGGTGGCGGATCCTCACCAGGTGATCACCGTGCTGCCCGCCAACGAGACGAGCTGGGACGACCTGCGGGCGGTGTTCGGCACCCGTGGCGACGCCGCCCGCTGCCAGTGCCAGCGTTACAAGATCCGGGACCGGGACTGGGCTTCCGTTCCCGTCGAGGTGCGTGCCGAGCGGCTGCGCGAGGAGACCGACTGCGGCCATCCCGAGGCGGACCGCACCAGCGGGCTGGTCGCCTACCTCGACGGTGAGCCCGTCGGCTGGTGCGCGGTCGAGCCGCGCACCGCGTACCCGCGGCTGTTGCACGGTCGTACGCCCGTGCCGTGGGTGGGCCGCGACGAGGAACGGGCGGACGCCGGCGTCTGGGCCGTGACCTGCTTCGTCACCCGGGTGGGCTTCCGGCGTCGCGGCGTCAGTCGTGCTCTCGCCCGCGCCGCCGTCGACTTCGCCCGGAGGCGCGGCGCCCGGGCGGTGGAGGGCTACCCGATGATCACCCACCCGGGGCGGGAGGTGACCTGGGGAGAGCTCCACGTGGGCAGCCGAAGCATCTTCGCCGACGCCGGGTTCGCCGAGGTCAGCAGGCCCACGCTCCGGCGCGTCGTGATGCGGGTCGACTTTCCGCCGAGCCGGTAGTCGCCGCGGGTCAGCGGCGGCGGACCGCCTCCTCGACCAGGTCCAGCACCCGGCCGAGGTCACCGGCGGGGCGCCCCATCGCCAGGTGCAGCACCAGGCCGTCGTAGGCGAGTTCGAGGAACTGGGCCAGCACGTCGATCGGGATGTCCTCGCGCAGCACGCCCGCCTCCCGCTGGCGGGCCAGCCGGTCCCGGGTCGCCTCGGCGATGGCGGCCGACCGTTCCGCCCACCGCTTGGCGAACGCCGGGTCGGTGCGCAGCCGGCGCGAGACCTCCAACTGGCTGCCCAGCCAGCCGGTGGTGTCCGGGGAGACCGCGCGGGCCAACAGGTCCCGCATCACCTGGACCAGACCGTTGCGGGCCACCGTCTCCACCATGACCGCGGCGTCGTCCTCGGCGACGGCGAGGAAGAGGGAGTCCTTGTCCCGGAAGTGGTGGAAGATGGCGCCCCGGGACAGCCCGGTGGCCTCCTCCAGGCGGCGCACGGTGGCACCCTCGTAGCCGTGCCGGGCGAAACACGCCCGCGCGGCGGCGAGGATCTCCTGCCGGCGTGCGTCGAGCTGGTCCTGGCTTACTCTGGGCACGGGTCGATCGTGTCAGGTCACCCCCCGTTACGCAAACCGTACGTACGGCTTGGAAGTGCCCCGCTCGATGATCATGCGGTGGCCCCGGGCCGACTACCATCGGCCGGTGACCCCACCCCCCGCCGCCACCGGGCTTCCCGCCGTGCCGCTGACCGTCGCCGCCGTGCAGGCCGAGCCCGTCCCCGCAGACGTGGCCGGCAACGCGGACACCGCCGGGCGGCTCGTCCGCCGCGCCGCCGAGCGCGGTGCCCGGGTGGCCGTGTTGCCGGAGCTCTTCCTGCCCGCGTACCACCCACCGACCCTCGCCGCCGACCCGGCCGGCACCGATGTCGCGGCCGACCCCGACGGGCGGATCGACGACCCGCGGCTGGACGCCCTGCGCGCCGCGGCCCGCGACGCCGGCAGCGTGGTGGTGATCGGCGCGGCGGTGCGCCGCGCGGACGGCCGGCGGACCATTTCCTCGCTCGTGGTCGACCGGGCTGGCGCGATCCGCGTCGGGTACGACAAGCAGCACCTCTGGAGCGGGGAGCAGGAGCTGTTCGACGCCGGTGACCGGGGTGCCACGCTGCTGGTCGACGACTGGCGGTTCGGCCTCGGCATCTGCTATGACGGCTGCTTCCCGGAACACGGCCGGGCCGCCGCGGCCGACGGGGCGCACGGCTACCTCTGCCCGAGCGGCTACCTGACCGGCTCCGAGCACCGCCGCGACCTGTACTACGCCGCCCGCGCGCTGGACAACACGATGTACGTGGTGTTCGCCAACGCCGTCGGCGGCGCCGACCCGTGGCGGTTCAACGGCGGCGCGGCGGTCTACGACCCGGAGGGTCGCCCGCTGGCGCGTGGCGCCGGCGTCGGCGAGCGGGTGCTGGTGGCGGCGCTCGACCCGGGCGCGCTGGCGGCCACCCGGGCGGCCCACTCCATGCTGCTCGACCGCCTTCCGGACCAGGGTCTCGCCCGGTCGGCGGTGTCGGCCTGACGGACGCCCGGCGCTCGCTCGGCCCTGTTGGCGGGGCACCTCGGTCCCGTAAGGTGCCCGAGTGCCGCTGCTCCTGCTGGACCTGGACAACACCCTGCTCGACCGGGCCGGCCCGTTCCGCGCCTGGGGTCAGCGTTTCCTGGACAGCATCGGCGCGCCGCCGGCCGACATCGACTGGCTGGTCTCCATCGACGCCGACGGGCTGACCGACCGGTGGGACGTGGCCGACGCGATCCGCGACCGGTACGCGCTGCGCATCCCCTCCATCGACCTGGTCGAGGAACTGCACGACGGGATCGTCGGGTACACCCGGCTCGACCCGCTGATCGCCTGCGCGCTGCGGATCGCCGACGACGCCGGCTGGGTGCCCGTGGTGGTCAGCAACGGATCGGTGCGCCAGCAGGACGCGAAGATCCGGCGGACCGGGCTGGACCGGTTCGTGGCCGACTGGGTCATCTCGGAGGAGGCCGGGGTCAGCAAGCCGAATCCACGGATCTTCGCGCTCGCCGCCCAGCGGGTCCGGATGCCGCTGCGGGGCGCCTGGGTGGTCGGTGACAGCCCGGAGGCGGACATCGGCGGCGCCGCCGCCGTCGGCCTGCCCAGCGTCTGGCTGCACCGCGGGCGGAGCTGGACGGATAGCCGCTTCGCGCCGACCCGTGTCGTCGACGGCTTCATCGCGGCCGTCGCCGCAGTCCTCGGCGGCTGATCCGGCGGGCCGCCGCCACCGCTCGCCGGCTGATCCGGCGGGCCGCCGCCACCGCTCGCCGGCTGGTCCAGTGGGCCGGCGTGGTCGCCGCGGTGGCGAGCGCGGGCGGTGCGACACGGGGCCGTAATTCGGTTGACCCGGCCGGGACCGAGCCGTGAGGATGGTCGGCGCATCGTGCACCCGGGTCTGCGCCCGGTCGAGGAGAGGGGGTCGGTCATGGCCGTCTTCGCAGGTCACTTCCACCTGCCTCCATCAGCCTCGAGTAAGGGATCACCACCGCAGTGCGCGATCACGACTTTCCGGCGCGCGAGCGCCGCACCCGCGGCAAGCGCCGCTTCGACGACGACGAACCGCAGTTCCTGAAGCGCGGCCGGCCCGCCGAGCCGGTCCTGGCCGACCCGGACGAGGAGCCGGACCCCGCCAGCGGCGAGCGCTGGTCCTCCTGGGACGACGCCGTGCACGGCCCGCAGCCCCACCCGGACTGGCTGGTCACCGAGCTGGCCGCGAAGGACAGCGAACTGGGCGTGCTGAAGACCGGCAAGGAGGCGGACGTCCACCTGGTCCGCCGGGCGGTGCCCGGCACCGACCGGTCCTGCCTGCTGGCGGTCAAGCGCTACCGGGACGCCCAGCACCGGCTGTTCCACCGCGACGCGGGCTACCTGGAGGGGCGCCGGGTCCGCCGGTCCCGGGAGAACCGGGCGATGGCCGGGCGGACCACGTTCGGTCGGCAGATGATCGCCGGGCAGTGGGCGGCGGCCGAGTTCGCCGCGCTTGCCCGGCTCTGGGAGATCGGCGCCCGGTACGGCACGATCACGGTCCCGTACCCGGTGCAGCTGCGCGGCACCGAGCTGATGCTGGAGTTCCTCGGCGACCCGGACGGGGGGCAGGCCGCGCCCCGGCTGGCGCAGCTGCGGCCCGAGGCGGCGGAGCTGCGGGACCTCTGGACGCAGCTGGTCGACGCCCTGGTGGTGCTCGCCCGCGCCGGGTACGCCCACGGCGACCTGTCACCGTACAACCTGCTGGTGCACGCCGGCCGGTTGGTGCTGATCGACCTGCCCCAGGTCGTCGACGTGGTGGCCAACCCGCAGGGGCCGGAGTTCCTGGCCCGGGACGTCCAGGTGGTGGCGGCCTGGTTCGCGGCCCGGGGGCTGCCCACCGTGGACGCCGACCCGGTGGCCCTGACCGAGCTGCTGCTGCGCGAGGCGGGCATCCGCTGACCGCGGTCCCGGGCGGCCGTGGGGCCGCCCGGGGCGCGGCTTACTGCAGGTAGCGTTCGACCTCGGGCTTGGGGCGGACGCCCTGGGCGTCCGGGTCGCCGTGGGTCGTCCGCGCGGCCCGCCGCCGGCGCAGCAGGTCCCAGCACTGGTCGAGGGACTCCTCCAGCGCGCGCAGGCGGTCGCGGGCGGCCTCGTCGGTGCCCGTCTCGTTGGCCTGCGCGGCGGCGCGCAGCCGGTGCTCCTCGTCGACCAGCTCGGAGATCCGGTTCAGGATGGTCTTGTCGTCCATGACCAAGAGCCTGGCACAGGGCGCCCGGGCGCGCCCGGATTCGCCTGCGCCGAACCGTGCGCCCGCCTCACGGTGCGGGAGAGGCGGTAGGTTGACCAGTCATGATCCCCGCCGTCCGGGCGTCCTGGCCCGCCGATGCGGTGGCGGTCGCCGAGCTGCTCCGGGCCACCGCCGCCCATCAGGTGGCCACCCCGAGGTGGTCCGCTGACAACTGACCGGTGGGCCGGACGATGGGAATCTCCATCGTGAAGATTCCTCTTGGCGCGACTAGAGAAAGTCGTCTTCCCAGTGGCATGCTCCACAGGAAGTTGACTGCACAGAGTCGCTCCGCGACTCTCAGTTGTCAGAGGGGGTCGAGCGCGGTGGGCATCCCACACGATGGGCAGAGCCACACTCGACGAGCGCACTCCGTACCGCTGCGCCAGGTGGTGCCCAGCCTGCTTCGTGATCCGGCCCGGGCCCTGGTCGAGTTCGGTGAGCGGTCCCGGGGCGAGGTGGTCCGGCTCAACCTCGGCTCGTTCCGTCCCTACCTGGTCACCCGCCCAGAGCACCTGCAGCAGGTGCTGCGCGAGAAGTCCGACAACTACGTACGCGCCGGCGACGGCCTGCAGTGGCGACCGCTGAAGCGGCTCTTCGGCGAGGGCATCCTCAGCGACGGCGAGTACTGGGCCAACAGCCGGCACATCCTGCAGCCGCTCTTCACCGCCCGCCGCATCGAGTCGCTGGTGGACCGGCTGGCCGAGGCGATCGAAGACGCGGTCGACGAGCTGGAGGCACCGGCCCGCACCGGCGCGCCGGTGGATATGGGCACCGAGCAGGCCCGAATCGTCTGCTCGGCGATCATGCGGGTCTTCTTCGCCGACAAGATCTCGGTGGCCGACGCCATGCGGATCATGCAGGCGCAGGACGCCATCGCCTGGTCGGTGATGCCGCGCATCATGGTGCCGTGGGCGCCGCTGGCGGTGCCCATGCCCGGGGACCGCTCGTTCCGCCGCGCCGTCCGGCTGATCGACGAGCTGCTGCTGCCCACCGTGCGGGCATCCCGAGAAACGGCCGAGTCCGACGGGGACGACATCATCGCCACCCTGTGGCGGGGGCGCACCGAGGACGGCGGGCGGCTCGACGAGCGGCAGGTTCGCAACGACACGGTGGCGATGGTGGCGACCACCACCGAGACAACGATCAGCGTGCTCACCTGGCTCTGGCCGCACCTGGAGAAGGATCCGCAGGTCGCGGCCCGGCTCTACGAGGAGATCGACCGGGTGGTCGGCGGCGCTCCGGTCCGCCGGGAGCACCTGCGCGAGCTGCGGTACACCCGGCAGGTTCTCGACGAGCTGCTGCGGCTCTACCCGATCGGCTGGCTGTTCCCGCGCCGTGCCGTGCAGGCCGACGTCATCGGCGGGGTGCCCGTCGAGGCCGGCGCCACCATCGTGGTCAGCCCCATGATCACCCACCGGATGTCGATGTTCTGGGACCGGCCGGAGGTCTTCGACCCCGACCGCTTCGCCCCGGAGCGGGTCCGTGCCCGGCACCGGTACGCCCACTTCCCGTTCGGCGGCGGGCCGCACCAGTGCATCGGGATGCACCTGTTCTACCTGGAGGCGACGCTGATCGTGGCCACCGTGCTCAGCCGCTACCGGTTCCGCCTGCGCCGGCGGGCGGTGCCCGGCATCAAGGTGGCGGCCGCGCTGCGTCCCCTCGACCGGGTCGAGGTGACCCTGCGGCCGGTGGAAGGGGCCGCCGCATGAGCTCCGGCCACGGGTCGGAGCAGCCCGGCGGCGACCAGATGACGCTGGCCGCGGAGCAGGGACGGATCTGTGCCCTGGCCGCCGAGGGGCAGCGTGACCTGCAGGAGGTCGCTGCCGCGTACCCCGATCTCTTCCCGCCCCGGCCGTTCGACCCGGCGCTGTTCGGCAACGTGGCGATGGCGATCGCCTTCGGCGCCCCCTGGTGCGACCTCGCGCAGCTGCGGATCACCAACCGGGCCGTGCTGTGGGGGTTCGCGGTCGACTGGCAGGTCGACCACGAGGCGAAGTCCCGGGACGAGATCGACCGGCTGACCGCGAACTGCCTGGCGGTGGCCGACGGCGGGGCGCCCGCCGCCGACGACCCCCTCGGCCGGTTCCTCGCCGAGCTGCGCGACGAGTTGGCCGCCGCGCCGGCGTTCGCCGCCCACCGTCCGGTGTGGCGGGAGGCACTGCGCAAGGTGCTGCACGCCATGGCGCGGGAGTGGGACTGGCGGCAGGACTCCGGCTCGCCGCCCACCCTCGACGAGTATCTGGACAACGCCGACAACCTGGCCTGCACGGTCGTCAACGTGGTGCACTGGATCCACTCCGGCGACCCTGCCACGCTGGCCAACCTCGACGCGCTGATCGTCGCCAGCGATGCGGTGCAACGGGTCCTGCGGCTGGTCAACGATCTGGGCACCTACGAACGCGACCTGCGCTGGGGCGACCTGAACGCCCTGCTGCTGGTGCCGGACCGGGCCGAGGTCGAGCGGCGGGTCGCCGACCTGGTGGCGCACGCCCGGGAACTGCTCGTCCCGCTGGGCACCAGCTGTCGGGTGCAGGCCGACTACCTGGCCCGGCAGATCGGCTTCAGCAGCGGCTTCTACCGGTCGACCGACTTCTGGGGAGCGCTGTGACCGCGACACCGGTGACCGTCGACAGCGGCAGCGGAGCCGATCTGGGCGTGGTGGTGCGCGAACTGCTCGCCGCGATGGAGCTGGAACCGGCCGGCCGGGTCACCCCCTCGGTGTACGAGACGTCCCGGGTGGTCGCCGAGGGGCCGTGGCTGGCCGGTCACGGCCGGCGGCTGGCGTACCTGCTCGGCGGCCAGCGCCGGGACGGCGGGTGGGGCGCGCCGGGCGGCTATGCGGTGGTGCCGACGGTGGGTGCGGTGGAGGCGCTGCTCGGCGCGCTGCGGGCCGGTGCCGGGGCGGACCCGGCCGAGCCGTCCCGGACGAACCTGGCCGCGGCGGCCGGCCGCGGGCTGGCAGCGCTGGCCGGCTGGCTGGCGGACGGGCCGTCGCTGCCGGACACCCCGGCCGCCGACCTGATCCTGCCCGCGCTGGTGGAGCGGATCGACGGGCACCTCGCCTGGTTCGCCAAGCACCCCGGCGGGTTCGACAGCCCGGTCCGCGCGCTGCCCCGGGTCGACCGCCGCCGGCTCGACGCCCTGCACGCCCGGCTCGCCGCCGGCCGGCCGGTGCCGCAGAAGTTGTTGCACGCGTTCGAGGTGCTCAACCCCGCCGCCCGGCGCCGGGCCGAGGTGGCCCCGGTCGCCGGTGCCGTCGGCGCCTCGCCGGCGGCGACCGTCGCCTGGCTCGGCGTGGCCCCGGCACCCGACGCCGACCTGTCCGCCCTGGCCTACCTGACCGAGGCGGTCGGCCGGTCCGGCGGTCCGGTGCCCTGCTGCACGCCCATCACCGTCTTCGAACGGTCCTGGGCACTGGGCAGTCTGGCCCGGGCCGGGGTGCCGCTGCGGCCGGCGCCGAAGCTGGTCGCCGACCTGGCCGCCGCGCTCGGGCCACAGGGCACGCCCACCGGGCCCGGGCTGCCCGCCGACGCCGACACCACCTCGGTCACGCTCTACGCCCTCGCCCGGCTCGGTCAGCCGGTGGATCCAGCGAGCCTGCTCCACTACGACGTGGGCAGCCACTTCTGTACCTGGCAGGGCGAGGACGGGCGCTCGGTCACCACCAACGCGCACGTGCTGGAGGCGCTGGGCTGGCACACCCGGCACACCGCCGCGGGCGCGACCCGCTACGGCACCCGGGTGGTGGCGCTCGCCGGGTGGCTGCGCGACCAGCAGGATCCCGACGGGCGCTGGGCAGACCGCTGGCACGCGTCGCCGTACTACGCCACCTCCTGCGCGGTGGCGGCCCTGGACCGCTACGCGCCCGCCGGGATCGCCGCGGACGCGGTGGACCGGGCCGTCGACTGGGTGGTCGCCACCCAACGTCCGGACGGGTCGTGGGGCCGCTGGACGGGCACCGTCGAGGAGACCGCGTACGCCCTGCACGTGCTGCTCGGCGTCGACCGTCCGGCCCGGCCGGGGGTAGTCGAGGCGGCGCGGCGCGGGCTGCGCCAACTGGCCACGATGGACGGTCGGGGTGACGGCCCCCCACTGTGGCACGACAAGGACCTGTACACGCCCGTGCTGATCGTGCGGGCCGCCGTCCTCGCAGCCCGGCACCTCGCGTCGACCAGATCGGACCTGGTGGACCGGGCGGACCGTTCATCAGATGACAATTCCATGATCAGGAACGCTTGAGCGACGCTTCGGACGCTGCTAGCGTGCGCCGGGGTCGATGTGCACACACCGGGGTGCGCTCCTGACTGTCGGATCACACAGGCCATGCCAGGGACGGTGTAATGGGTTCCCGCAGTTCGAATCTGCGTACCAAGGTTGTTGCCCTGCTCACCTCGCTGGTCGCGCTCTGGGCCTTCACCGCGTGGGTCACCGTCCACGAGGGCGTCAACCTGCTCGGCGTGCAGGCGCTGGACGTCAAGGTCTTCGACCCCACCGAACCGCTGCTGCTGCAGCTGCAGCTGGAACGCCGGACCTCGCTGACCTACCTGGGCCGGCCCGACGACGGCCAGCGCGCGGCGCTGGCCGAGGTGCGGCAGCGCACCGACCAGCTGGCCGAGGAGTTCCGCCAGTCCACCGACAGCTGGCAGGTCGACCTGCTGGGCGGCGACGCGCTGCACCAGCGGATCGACGCGCTCGTCGCCGGCCTGAACGACCTGGCCGGCACCCGGGCGGAGGTCGACGGCCGCAGGATCGACCGGGCGGACACCCACGCCGCCTTTACCGGGCTGATCGAGACGATCTACCGGGTCTACGACGCGCTGGGCAACCTCGACGACAAGCAGGTCGCCGAGGACACCATGTCGCTGATCGGCCTCAACCGGGCTCGCGAGCTGCTGTCCCAGGAGGACGCCCTGCTCGCCGGCGTGCTGGCCGCCGGGCGGATCACGCCGGCCGAGCAGGCGCAGTTCACCCGGATCGTCGGTGCCCGGCAGTTCACCGCGGGGCAGGCCATCGTCCGCCTCCCCGCCGCCGACCAGCGCCGCTTCAACGAGATGTCGACCGGCGCCACCTTCCGGCGGCTCACCGACCTGGAGAACAAGGTCATGCAGGGTGACGGGGGCTCCCGGCCGCCGGTCACCGCGACGGAGTGGAACGACACGACCGGCCCCGCGCTGACCGAGATCAGCGACGTTGTGCTGGCCGGTGGCGACGACGTGGTCGACCGGGCCACCCCGGTTGCCGTCGGCGTCATCGTCCGACTGGTGCTGGCCGCCGGTCTCGGTCTGCTCGCCGTCATCGCCTCGATCGTCGTGTCGATCACCACCGCGCGGGCCCTGGTGCGGCAGCTGGAGCGGCTGCGCGAGGCCGCCTTCCGGCTCGCCAACGAACGCCTGCCGGGGGTGGTGGAGCGGCTCGGCCACGGTGAGGAGGTCGACGTCGCCAGGGAGGCGCCGCCGCTGGAGTTCGGCGACGACGAGATCGGCCAGGTGGGCAAGGCGTTCAACGCCGTGCAGGAGACCGCGATCCGCACCGCGGTCGAGCAGGCCGAGCTGCGCCGCAGCGTCCGCGAGGTGTTCCTCAGCCTGGCCCGGCGCACCCAGGCCCTGGTCCACCGCCAGCTCACCCTCCTGGACGCGATGGAGCGGCGCGAGCACGACGCGGAGGAGCTGGAGGACCTGTTCCGGGTCGACCACCTGGCCACCCGGATGCGGCGTAACGCGGAGAACCTGATCGTGCTCTCCGGCTCCACCCCTGGGCGAGCCTGGCGGCGCAACGTGCCGATGGTGGACGTGGTCCGGGGCGCGGTCGCCGAGGTGGAGGACTACACCCGGGTCAACGTGCTGCCCCTCGGCCCGGTCTCGCTGACCGGCCGGGCGGTGGGTGACGTCATCCACCTGCTCGCCGAGCTGATCGAGAACGGGCTGTCGTTCTCGCCGCCGCACACCACCGTCGAGGTGCGCGGGCAGATGGTGGCCAACGGCTTCGCCATCGAGATCGAGGACCGCGGCCTCGGCATGAGCGAGGAGGACCTCGCCGCCGCCAACCACCGGATCGTGGACCAGTCCGAGCTGAACCTGGCCAACGCCTCCCGGCTGGGGCTCTTCGTGGTGAGCCGGCTGAGCGAGCGGCACGGGGTGCGGGTGCAGCTGAAGGAGTCCGCGTACGGGGGCACCACCGCGGTCGTGCTGATCCCGGCCGAGCTGGTCACCGCCGACGACCAGGATACGAGCGTCTCGGGGGGCGGCCCGGCGACCGGCGTGCGGGCCAAGGCCGGCCCCGTCGCCGAGCAGCC
>NZ_POUB01000162.1 GCF_003236335.1 Micromonospora deserti | reverse complement strand
CCACCCGGCCCGCCCGCCAGCCCGGGTCCGGCTGCGCCAGGCGGCCGGCGCGGCCGGCGCGGGCGTCGCGCTGGTGCTCGCGGCGTGGCTGCTGCTGCCCCGCGGCACTCTCGGCCCGCCGGCCCGGTTCGCGGCGGCGGTGGCGCTCGGTGGGCTGGCCGTCGCCGCGCTCACCGCGCTCACCGGGCCACACCGCCGGGGCGGCGCGGCCCGGTGCCGGGGTGGGGCGGCGCTCACCCTGCTCGGGCTGGTCGTGCTGGCCGCACTCCCGGTCGGCACGATGCCGGGCCGGGTGGCGCTGCTGGCCGTACCGCCGCTGGTGGCCGGGGTGCTGCTCACCGCGGCCGGGGCGTGGCGCGCGGCCCGGGCGGGCCTCGACCCGCCGGCCCTGCCGACGCGGGTCCCGCCGCGGGTGGTGGTCCCGGCCGTCGCGGTCGTGGCGGCCGCCGGCTGGCAGCTGCGCTCCGGCGCGGCACCCGACCCGACCGCCGTGCTGCTCGCCCTCGCGGTGGTGCCGCCGCTCGTGCTGCGCGAGCTGGTGCGGGCGGCCGACGACCGGCGGGTGGTCGCCCCGGCCGCGCGGACCGCCCCGGTGGAGCCGCCGCCCGGCGACCCGGCCGACCGCGCCGATCTGCTGCGGGCCCTCGCCGCGCTGCGGGACGCGCCCGCCCCGGGCGGCGCCCTGCTCCTCGTCGACCTGCACGCATCCGGGGGCGGTGCCGACGCGCCCGGGCACCCCGTCCGGGCGGACGTGCTGGCCGAGGTCGCCCGCCGGGTCCACGCCGTGGTCGCCCCCCGGGATCTGGTCGCCGACCTGACCGGCACCGGGTTCGCCGTGGTCACCGAGGCCGGTCCGGTGCTGGCGTACGCGCTGGGCACCCGGTTGCTGGCCGCGCTCACCCGGCCGTACCAGGTGCCCGGCGCGGTGCACCGGCTGCGGGCCAGCATCGGCCTGGCCGAGATCGCCGGGACCGGGCCGGACGACGTGCTGCGCCAGGCGGACCTGGCCCGGCGGCGGGCGGTCCAGCTCGGCCGGGACCGGGTCGAGTGGTACGACGCCTACCTGGAGGAGCAGCTGGTCCGCCGGCTGGACCTGGAGCGGGAGCTGCCCGGCGCGGTCGCCCGGGGGGAACTCGACCTGGTCTTCCAGCCGGTGCTCGACCTGGCCGACCGGCAGCCGGTGGGCACCGAGGCGTTGCTGCGCTGGCGCAGCCCGGTGCTCGGCACGGTGCTCCCCGCCGAGCTGTTGCCGGTGGCGGAGGATCTCGACATCGTGGTCGAGCTGGGCTGCTGGGTGCTGGACCGGGCCTGCCGGCAGCTCGCGGCCTGGTCCGCCGGCGGCCGGCAGCTCTGGATGGCGGTCAACGTGACCTCGCGCGAGCTGACCGCGCCGGACTTCGTGCCCCGGACGGCGGCGGTGTTGGACGCGTACGGGGTGGCGCCGGAGCGGCTGGTGATCGAGGTGGCCGAGCCGAAGGTGGCCGCCGAGCTGCCGACCGTGGTGGCCCGGTTGGCCGGGCTGCGCTCGCTGGGCATCCGCACCGCGCTGGACGACTTCCGGGCCGAGCACGCCTCGCTCGCCCAGCTCCGCCGGCTGCCGATCGACCTGCTCAAGGTCGGCCCCCAGCTGGTGGACCCGGCCGGCGAGCCGCACCGACCACTGATCGACGTGGTGGTCAACGTCGGTGACCGGCTGGGTCTGGAGATCGTCGCCGAGGAGCTGGAGTCGCCCGCCCAGGTCGACGGCGCCCGTCGGGCCGGCTGCCGGTACGGCCAGGGCTTCGCGCTGGCCCGGCCGGCCACCGCGGAGCGGGTCGAGGCGTACTTCGAGGAGTTCCCGTCGGCGTCGCGTTGACCACGCCGCGGTCGGGGTGGTTCATCTGCCCCGGGGCGGTGCCGTGCTGCCCCGCGGGGTCAGGTGCGCCGGCTCGTCCTGCACCGCGCCCGCGGCCGCGCCGCCGATGACGGCGAGCAACCGCCGGGCGGCGTGCGCGCCGTACGCCGGGATGTCCCGGCCGAGCGCGGTCAGCGGCGGGTGCACCAGCCGGCAGAGCGGAGAGTCGTCCCAGGCCACGATGGACAGGTCGGCGGGGACGATGAGCCCCATCTCCTGGGCGACCGACAGGCCCGCGATCGCCATCACGTCGTTGTCGTAGATCACCGCGCTGGGTCGGGCCGGGGAGCTGAGCAGCCGCCGGGTGGCCCGGGCGCCCTCCTCGCCGGTGTAGTCCGACGGCACGGTCACCGCGTCGGCCAGGCCGAGCCGCCGGCACACCCGGGTGAACGCCTCGGTGCGGATCTCGGTGTGCCGCAGGTCGGGCAGCCCGCCGACCCGGGCGATCCGCTGGTGGCCGAGGGCGACCAGGTACTCCACGGCCTCCATCAGCGCCGCCGCGTCGTCGGACCAGACGCTGGCCAGCCGCCCGGTGCCGCCGGGGCCGCCGATCACCACCGCGGGCAGGCCCAGCTCCTCCAGCACCGGCACTCGCCGGTCGCCGGTACGCAGGTCGCAGACCAGCACGCCGTCGACCCGCCGCTCGCCCCACCACCGGCGGTAGACCGCGATCTCCGCCTCCTGGTCGGCGACCATCTGGAGGGTCAGCGCGTACGAGCGGGCGGCGAGTTCCGCCTCGACGCCGCTGATCAGCTCCATGAAGAACGGCTCGATGCCGAGGGTGCGGGCCGGGCGGCACAGGGCCAGGCCGACCGCCTCGGCGGAGGCTCCGGAGAGGGCGCGGGCGGCGCTGCTGGGGTTGAATCCGATCTCCGCGGCGATGGCGAGGATCCGCTGCCGGGTGGCCTCGGAGACGCCCGGCAGGCCGTTCAGCGCGTAGGAGACCGCCCCCTTGGACACTCCGGCGCGTCGGGCGACATCGGCGATGGTCGGCCGCTTCACCGGGGTGCTCCTCCTTTTCCCGCTCGGGCGGGACTGCCACCACGCCGGGGTGCCCGGTGGGGATCACGCTACTGCGCTCGCCGGGGCCCGGCCGCCCGGGCCCGCGCCCGCCGGCACCACCGGTCGCCGACCAGAGCCGGTGGGCGGGCGCGGGTACGGGCTCGGCGTGGGGTGTCAGCCGCGAGCGGCGGCGAGTACCTGGCCGACCAGCTCGCCCGAGGTACCGGAGCGTTCGTACTCGGAGCGGTGCAGGCTGCCGCCCATCAACGGCGCCGGGTTCCGGTGCACCGCCGGGCTATCCGAGGTCACCAGCGCCGCGAAGTGGTACTCCTCCGCGCCGGTCGCCTCGATGATCCGGGCGATGTTGCGCGGGGTGATGCCGCCGCCCGGCATGACCACGATGCGGCGCTCGGCCCGGCGGACCAGCTCGGCGATGAGGGGGGCACCCTCCAGCACGCTCACCTCCTGGCCCGAGGTCAGCACCCGGTCCACGCCCAGCTCGATGAGCAGCTCCAGCGCCTGGAACGGGTCGCGAACCATGTCGAACGCCCGGTGGAAGGTGACGCTGGCGGTGCCGGCCGCCTCGATCAGCTTGCGGGTGGTGGGAACGTCGACGTCCCCCTCGGCGGTCAGCGCCCCGATCACCACACCGTGCGCGCCGGCAGCCACGGCTGCTTGCACGTCGCGCACCATCGCGTCGACCTCGGCCGGCGAGTAGATGAAGTCACCGGCCCGCGGCCGGACGATGACGTGCACCCGGATCCGGTCCACGGTGCGCAGGGCCGTCTCGATGGTGCCGATGCTGGGCGTCAGCCCGCCCTCGAACAGCGCGGAGCAGAGCTCCACCCGATCGGCGCCGGCCGCCTCGGCGGCGACCGCCCCCTCGACGCTGTCGATGCAGATCTCGAATGTCGTCATCAGTCTTCCTTCTCCGTGCGGGGCGGTTTCGCGGTCCATTCGATGGCGGCGGTGACGGCGCCCACCGGCTCGCCGCCGCCGAGCACGGGCACCCGGCGTAGCTCCTCGGCGTCGTCGACCGCCGCGCCGGCCGCCGCCAGGGCGGCGAGCGCGATCGCGGTGGTGGCCCGGGGGCTGCCGTCGATCACCTTCACGGCGACCGCGTGCCCGTCGGGGGTCGCCACCCCCAGCACGCCCTCGGCGCCGCCCTTGGCGAGCACCCCGGGCAGCGCCCGCATGAGGTCGGTGTTCGGGTGGCCGTGCCAGCCGCCGACGTGTTCTGGGTGGCGGCGCATCGCCTCGGCCACCCGCGCCTCGGCGCTGCCCGGCGCCGCCTCGGCGAGGGCCTGGAACGTGCGGGCCAGGCCGGTGAGCGGCAGGCCGAACAGCGGTGCGCCGCAGCCGTCCACGGCGACGGTGGTGACCGGGGTGCCGGCCAACCGGGCGACGGTGGCGGCGGCGTGCTGTTGCAGGGGGTGTGCGGGGTCCAGGTAGTCGTGCGTGGACCAGCCGCGGGCGGCGGCCGCGGCCAGCATGGCGGCGTGCTTGCCCGAGCAGTTCATCCGGATCCGGCTGCGCTGGTCACCGGCGCGGATCAGCCGGTCCCGGGTAGCCTCGTCCTCCGGCCAGTCGACCGGGCAGCCGAGCGCGTCCTCGGTCAGCCCGGCGGCGGCCAGCAGGTCGCGGACCACATCCACGTGCCGGTCGTCGCCGGTGTGGCTGCCGGCGGCGATGGCCAGCGCGGGGCCGGTGAGCGCCCGGGCCGCTCGCGAACCGGCGCCGGCGGCCTCCGCGGCGGTCAGGCAGGCCAGCGCCTGCACCGGCTTGAGGGTGGAGCGGGGCAGCACCGGTTCGTCGGGTACGCCGGCGCTCAGCGCGACGGCGCCGGACGGGTCGAGCACCACCACGCTGCCGAAGTGCCGGCTCTCCACGAAGCCGTTGCGGGTCACCCGGGCCAGTTCGCCGTACGGGAGAGCGGTCACCGGGTGCCTCCTCGGGTGAGCAGCGGCGCGGCCGGGTCCGGCTCGGCCGCCCGGCCGCGCACGGTGAACCGACCGTTGCGGGCTTGCAGGACGCGGGCGAGCTTTGACAGCGAGGCGTTGACCACCAGGTAGATCAGCGCCACTACCAGGAACGTCTGGATCAGCAGGTTGGTGTACGAGGAGAGCACCTGACCGCTGTAGAGCAGCTCGGTGTAGCTGACCACGAAACCGAGCGAGGTGTCCTTGAGCAGCCCGACCAGCTGGCTGACCAGCGAGGGGGTCAGCTGGAGCAGGGCCTGCGGCAGCACGACCAGCCGCATGACCTGGCCCCGGCGTAACCCGATCGCCAGGCCGGCCTCGGTCTGACCCCGGTCCAGCGCCTTGATACCGGCCCGGAAGATCTCGGCGAAGGCCGCCGAGTTGGCGACCACGAGCGGCACCACGAGCTTCCAGAAAAGCGGGAAGTTCAGGCCGTACTGGGGGAGCGCGAAGAGCGTCACGTAGATCAGCAGCAGCACGGGTACGGTCCGGAAGACCTCCACGTACGCGCCGGCCAGCCACCGCACCGGCCGGTGCGCCGACAGGCGGCCGAGCGCGAGCAGCAGTCCGAGCGTGGCGCTGAGGACGGCGGTCGCCGCGGCGGCGAGCAGGGTGGCCCAGAGCGCGTCGAGCAGGTAGCGCCAGATCGGCCAGGTGGTGAAGGGCTGCCACCGCTCGGCGGCGAGTTCGCCGTAGCTGGCGAACCGGTGCACCGCCCAGGCGAGCCCGCCGAGGACGGCGAGCGCGCCCAGCACGGTGGCGATCCGGATCCGGCGTTGGGCCCGGGGGCCCGGTACGTCGAAGAGGATCTGTTGGTTCGGGTTCATCGGACGATCGCCCACCTTCGTTCCAGCGTGCCGGCGAGTCGACCGATCAGCAGCGCCAGCAGCATGTAGGCGAGGCCGGCGCCGGTGAAGACGGCGATCGGCTGGGCCTCGACGAGGTTGACGTTGTTGGCGGCCTGGGTCAGCTCGACCACCCCGACCGCGGCGGCCAGCGAGGTGTTCATCAGCAGCGCGATGCAGATGTTGCCCATCGGCTGGACCACCGCGCGCAGTCCCTGCGGCAGGATGACGTACCGCAGGGACTGGCTGAAGGTGAGCCCGATGGCGCGCGCCGCCTCGGCCTGCCCCACTCCCACCGTGTTGATCCCGGCCCGGATCGCCTCGGCCAGGTACGCCCCCTCGTAGGCGGCGATCACGATGGCCGCCGAGGTGAACAGCGGGAACGTGATGCCGATCGTCGGCAGCGCGAAGACGAAGAGCACCAGCAGGGCCAGCAGCGGCAGGTTCTGGAGCACCTCGACGTAGACCGTGCCGACGCTGCGCAGCAGCGGCACCGGGCAGACCCGCAGCGTCGCCACGACGACGCCGAGCAGCAGCGCGCCGATGGTGGTCACGACGGTCAGGTGGACCGTCGTGACCAGCCCGTGGCCGAGTTCGTCGAGGTGGGCGGTGAGGGCGTCCATGGCGGGTGGGGTCCTCAGGAACCTTCGACGGACCCGATCGCCGGCGGGGTGGGCGCGCCGCCCTCCACCACCGAGCCGAGGGTGCCCTCCCAGACCTTGGCCCAGGTGCCGTCGGCCTGGATCTTCCGCAACCAGTTGTTGACGAACTCCTTGAACTGGGCGTCTTCCCGGTTCAGGCCGATGCCGTACGCCTCGGTGGTGAACGGCTCGCCGACCACCTTCATCCCCGGGTTCGCCTGGGCGCCGGACGCGAGCAGGGTGAAGTCCTGCACGTACGCGTCGCCGCGCTTCTGCAGCAGCGCCTGCACCGCCTGCGGGTCGGTGGCGAAGGCGACCTGCTTCGAACCGGGAGCGGCGGTCGGCAGCGCGGTGACCGCGGGAGTGTTCGCGCCGACGATGACGGTCTTCCCGGCCAGGTCCGTGACGCTCTTGATGCCCGTCTCGTCCTTGCGCACCGCGACGGCCAGGCCGGAGGTCAGGTACGGCCCGGCGAAGGCGACCTGGGTGGCCCGCTGCGTGGTGATCGTGTACGTCTGGAAGACCGCGTCGACCGACTTCGCCTGGAGCATCGCCTCCCGGGTCTGGGTGCCGATGGTCACCGTCTTCACCTCGGGCTTGCCGATGATGTACTTGGCCAGCAGCTTGGCCATGTCGGCGTCGAAGCCCTCGATCTCGCCGGTGACCGGGTTCTGCTGGGACAGCAGCGGGGCGTCCAGCGAGCCGCCGACGTTCAGGTAGCCGCGCTTGCGGATCATGTCCATCGTCGAGCCGGCCGGGATCTCGGCGTCCGACGCCACCGGAGCGGCGTCGAACACGGACTGGGCCACCTTCTCGTCGCCGGGCTTGCCGGGCAGGGCCGGGGCGGAGCCGCCGTCGCCGCAACCGGCGGCGGCGAGCGCGACGGTCACCGCCGTCGCGGCCACGGTCAGCGCGCGGCGTCGTGTGAAGGTCGTGTAGAGAAACGACATGCCACCCTCCTCGGGGGTCAGTGCTGGAGGATCTTGGAGAGGAAGTCGCGCGCCCGCTCGGTGCTGGGGGCGGCGAAGAACTCGTCGGGGGTGCCGGACTCGACGATCCGGCCGTCGTCCATGAAGACGACCCGGTCCGCGGCGCGGCGGGCGAAACCCATCTCGTGGGTCACCACGATCATGGTCATCCCCTCCGCGGCGAGGGAGACCATCACGTCCAGGACCTCGTTGACCATCTCCGGGTCCAGGGCCGAGGTCGGCTCGTCGAAGAGCAGCACCTTCGGCCGCATGGCGAGGGCGCGGGCGATCGCCGCCCGCTGCTGCTGCCCGCCGGAGAGCTGCGCCGGGTAGTGGTCGGCCTTGTCGGCGATGCCGACCCGGTCGAGCAGGGCCAGCCCCTGCTCACGCGCCTCGGCCCTCGGCACGCGGCGGACCCGTACCGGGCCGAGCGTGACGTTGTCCAGCACGGTCCGGTGGCCGAACAGGTTGAACGACTGGAAGACCATGCCGACGTCGGCGCGGAGCCGGGCCAGCTTCCGTCCCTCGGCCGGCAGCGGCTCGCCGTCGATCTCGATGTCGCCTGCGCTGGTGACCTCGAGGCGGTTGAGGCAGCGGCAGAGCGTCGACTTACCGGACCCGGACGGGCCGACCACGACCACCACCTCGCCGGCGGCCACCGTCAGGTCGACGTCCTTGAGTACGTGCAGCGGGCCGAACCACTTCTGCAGGCCGCGGACGGCCACCATCGGCCGGTCGGGGCGGATGCGCCCAGTCCGGCCCGCGAGGTCGGGTGTCGCCGTCGGTGCCACAGCAGCCTCACTTTCTACGAGTGCCGAACAAAGTCATACACATCTCGAATCAACGACGCCATCTAATGCGAGTCGGAAAACTAAGTCAACAGCTTGCCGGCAGGAAGTTCGGATGCTATGAACCTCGCGTGACGATTGACGACGCCCCGCGTGACGGCCTGCGCGGCGGCCCACGGGAGCTGCTCCGGTTGGTGGCCAGCGGAGCGGCGGTCAGTCGTGCGGATCTCGCCCGGCTCTCCGGGCTGTCGCCGTCCACCGTCTCCCAGCGGGTAGAGGCGCTGATCAGTGAGGGGCTGCTCCAGGAGGCCGGCGCCGGGAAGTCCCGGGGCGGCCGGCGTCCCCGCCAGCTCGCGGTGCCCACCGGTGGGGCGCTGATCGGGGCGATCGACCTGGGCGCGCACCACGCTCGGCTCGGCACCCTCGACCTCACCGGACGGGTCGTCGAGGTCCGGTCCCGGCCGGTACGCATCGAGGACGGGCCGGAGGCCGTGCTCGGCGCGTTGCTCGACGAGGTCACCGCGCTGGCGCCCGGCGCGGACGCCGCGGTGCCCGGCCAGCGGGAAGCCGTCCCCGCCGGGGGCCGTGCGCTGCGCGGCATCGGCATCGGCATCCCCGGCCCGGTCCAGTACGACACCGGCCGGGTCGTCAGCCCCTCCCGGATGCCCGGCTGGAACGGCTTCGACGCGCGCGACTTCTGCGCCCGGCGCACCCAGGTGCCGGTCGTCGTGGACAACGACGCCAACCTGATGGCGCTCGGCGAGCACCGCGCCGCCCATGCCGAACTCGACCACGCGGTCTACGTCAAGGCCGGCACCGGCATCGGCGCCGGCGTCATCTCCGGCGGCCGGCTGCACCGGGGCGCCCAGGGCTCCGCCGGGGACATCAGCCACTGTCGGGTGGTGGCCGACCCGGGGCCGCTGTGCAGCTGCGGCAACACCGGTTGCCTGGAGGCGGTGGCCAGCGGCGCGGCCCTGGTCGCGGCGCTGCGCGAGCAGGGCGTACCGGTCGAGGACCTGACCGGCGTGATGCGGTTGATCGACGACGGCGACCGGCACGCCACGGCGCTGGCCCGCCGGGCCGGCCGGTCGATCGGCGAGATCCTCGCGGTGGTGGTCAACTTCTTCAACCCGCAGGTCGTCGCGATCGGCGGTCGGCTCGCCGAGTGCGAGCCGCTGCTGGCCAGCATGCGGGCCACGCTCTACGAGCGGTGCCTGCCGTTGGCCACCCAGGCGCTGCTGATCGAGCGCGTCGTCACCGGCCCCGACGTCGGCATCATGGGCGCGGCGCAGCTGGTCATCGACCGCGTCGTCGACCCCTCCTGACCGATCGCCCGGCTGCGCGTGGGGCGGCTACTCCGGGACGCGGCGGTAGGCGCCGTCGCTGGCCGAGGTGGCCATCGAGGCGTACGCGCGCAGCGCCGCCGACACCGGCCGCTGCCGGTCGGCCGGGGTGTACGGCCTGTCGCGCTTCTCCTCGGCGACCCTCCGGGCCTGGAGCACGTCCTCGGGCACGTTCAGCTCGATCGACCGGCCCGGGATGTCGATGACGATCTCGTCGCCCTCCCGTACGAGCGCGATCAGCCCGCCGGAGGCCGCCTCCGGGGAGACGTGCCCGATCGACAACCCGGAGGTGCCGCCGGAGAACCGGCCGTCGGTGAGCAGTGCGCAGGCCCGGCCCAGCCCTCGGCCCTTGAGGAACGAGGTGGGGTAGAGCATCTCCTGCATGCCGGGGCCGCCCTTCGGCCCCTCGTAGCGGATCACCACCACGTCGCCCGCGACGACCCGCTTGTTGAGGATGCCGTCGACGGCGGCCTCCTGGGACTCGAACACCTTGGCCGGGCCGCGGAAGGTCAGGCACTCCTCGGGCACGCCGGCGGTCTTCACCACGCAGCCCTCCGGGGCCAGGTTGCCGTGCAGGATCGCCAGGCCGCCGTCCGCGCTGTACGCGTGCTCGCGGTCCCGGATGCACCCGCCCGTGGCGTCGGTGTCCAGCGACGACCAGCGGTTGGTGGTGGAGAACGGTTCGGTGGTGCGTACCCCGCCCGGGGCGGCGTGGAACAGCTCCACCGCCTCCGGCGTCGCCGATCCGCCCCGGACGTCCCAGTCGGCGAGCCAGCGCTCCAGCGAGGGAGAGTGCACCGCGTGCACGTCCCGGTTGAGTAGCCCGGCCCGGTCCAGCTCGCCGAGGATGGCCGGGATGCCGCCGGCCCGGTGCACGTCCTCCATGTGGTACTGGGGCGAGTTCGGGGCGACCTTGGCCAGGCAGGGCACCCGCCGGGAGATCGCGTCGATGTCGGCCACGCCGAAGTCCAGCTCGGCCTCGCGGGCGGCGGCGAGCAGGTGCAGCACGGTGTTGGTCGAGCCGCCCATCGCCACGTCGAGGGCGACCGCGTTCTCGAACGCGGCCCGGTCGGCGATGGCGCGGGGCAGCACCGAGGCGTCGTCGGTGTCGTACCACCGTCGGGCGATGTCCACGACGGTGCGGCCGGCCTCGACGAAGAGCGACCGCCGCGCGGCGTGGGTGGCCAGCGTCGAGCCGTTGCCCGGCAGTGCCAGGCCGATCGCCTCGGTCAGGCAGTTCATCGAGTTGGCGGTGAACATGCCGGAGCAGGAGCCGCAGGTCGGGCAGGCCGACCGCTCGATGGCGCCGAGCTGGTCGTCGGTGACCGCCTCGTTGGAGGAGGCGATCATCGCGTCGATCAGGTCGATCTTGGAGTGCACCACGCCCTCGATCGCCACCGTCTTGCCGGCCTCCATCGGGCCGCCGGAGACGAACACGGCCGGGATGTTGAGCCGCAGCGCGGCCAGCAGCATGCCTGGGGTGATCTTGTCGCAGTTGGAGATGCACACCAGCGCGTCGGCGCAGTGCGCGTTGACCATGTACTCCACCGCGTCGGCGATCAGCTCGCGACTGGGCAGGGAGTAGAGCATGCCGCCGTGGCCCATCGCGATGCCGTCGTCGACCGCGATGGTGTTGAACTCGCGGCCCACCCCGCCGGCCTCGGCCACCGCGTCCGCCACCAGGCCGCCGAGGTCCTTGAGGTGTACGTGGCCGGGGACGAACTGGGTGAAACTGTTGGCGATGGCGACGATCGGCTTGCCGAAGTCGTCGTCGGTCATCCCGGTGGCCCGCCACAGGGCCCGGGCGCCGGCCATCGTCCGACCGTGCGTGGAGGTCTTCGACCGCAGCTCAGGCATGCGTACCAGTCTGGCACCGCCGCGGCGGCACCCGCCGCCCGTGTCCGCCGTGTCCCAACAGATGCGCACCCGGTCCCCCGCGTCGGGCGTTCATCCGGCACAGTTGAGGGCGTGCATCCTCCCCCGGGCATGGCCGCCGCAGCGGTGCTGAGCGGGCTCGTCGCCGCGTCGGCCGTCGCGCTGCTGGCCACCGGTGCCCGCCGGCGGCCAGCGCCGCAGCGGCAGGCCCACCTGCTGCTCGCGGTGGCCGCCGGGGTCGCGCTGGTCGGCCTGCTCGTCGGGGTGACCGCGGTGCTCGGCGTCAGCGGGCACTGGGCGCACCGGCAGGGGCAGCGCGGTGGCTGGGCCAACGTGGTCTCGGTCGGTACGGCGGTGAGCGGGCTGGTGTTCGTCGCCGGGCTGCTCCGGCTCCCGGGCGTGGCCGCCACCGTCGCGGCGGCCACCCGGCTGGTGCTCGACGGCCTGATCATGGCAGCCGCGTTCTGGTTCGTCGGCTGGGTGCTCTTCTCCGAGCCGACCCGCCTGCTCGGCGACGCCACCCCGGTGGCCTGCACGCCGATCCTGCTCGCCACCGTCAGCGCGGCGCTGGCCGCCGGGCTCGCCCTGATCGTGATCTTTCGCGCTCCGCCCCGGCGTCACCGCCTCGTGGCACTCGGCGCCAGCGTCGTCGCGGTGAGCTGCGGCGGGCTCGGCGTCTCCGCCGGGCTCTGCCAGGCCGGGCCGGCGGTGGCGCTGACCGGGGCGGCGCTGCTGTCGGCGGGGCTGTTCACCGGCGCGCTGGCGGTCCGTCGGTTCGACCCGCCCGGCCAGGTCGACCACGACGTGGTCCGCCGCGACGGTGAGTACGCCATCCTCCCGATGTTCGCCATGGCCGCCTCGGCGATGTACCACCTGCTCCAGGACGGCCGGTTCGACGCGCTCGGCATCGTCGCCGGCAGCGTGGAGGGCTTCGCCCTGGTGGCCCGGCAGTACCTCACCCTGCACGACGTGCGCGGGTACGCCGGCCGGCTGGCCGAACGCGAGGCGCACTTCCGTGAGCTGGCACACACCGACCCGCTGACCGGCCTGGCCAACCGGCGGGGGCTGCTGCGGGCGCTGCACCGCTGTGCCGAGGCCGGCACCCCGTGCGTGCTGCTCGGCCTCGACCTGGACGGCTTCAAGAACGTCAACGACATGCGCGGCCACGACGTCGGCGACGCGGTACTCGCCGAGGTGGGCCAGCGGCTGCGGGGCAACCTGCGCCCCGGCGACGTGGCCGCCCGCCTCGGCGGCGACGAGTTCGCGGTGCTGATGCACGGCCGCCCGACCGACGCGGACCGGGTGGCCGAGCGGCTGCTCGGCCTGCTCGGCCACGCCTACGACCAGCCGGAGGGGCCGGTCTTCCTCTCGGTCAGCATCGGGATCGCCGGCTGGGGCGGCGAGCCGGACGTCGAGCTGCTGCTGCGCCACGCCGACCTGGCGCTGCGCTATGCCAAGCAGCGGGGCAAGAACCGGATCGAGCGCTACGACGCCGCGTACGACCAGCTGCTGCGCCGGCGCACCACCGTGGAACACGAAATGCGCGGCGCGATCGAGCGTGACGAGCTGCGGCTGGCGTTCCAGCCGGTGGCCTCGCTGCCCTCGGTGCGCCCAGTCGGCGCCGAGGCGCTGCTGCGTTGGCACCACCCCGAGCTGGGCAACGTCCGCCCCGACGAGTTCATCCCCCTCGCCGAGGAGTGCGGGATGATCGCCAAGCTCGGCGCCTGGGTGCTGCACCAGGCCTGCTACCAGCTCTCCCGCTGGCTGGCCGACGGTCACGACGTGTGGGTGTCGGTCAACGTCTCGCCCCGCGAGCTGCACGCCCCGGAGTACGTCGTCCAGGTCGCCGAGGCGCTGCGGGCGCACCACGTGCCGCCGCAGCGGCTGGTGCTGGAGGTCACCGAGCACGCCGTCGCGACCGACCTCGACGAGCTGATCCGCCGGCTGACCGCGCTGCGGCTGACCGGCGTGCGCATCGCGCTGGACGACTTCGGCGCCGGGTACTCCTCGCTGGGTCAGCTGCGCCGCCTGCCGATCGACATCCTGAAGATCGACCACAGCCTGGTCGCCGAGCACGAGCCGGTCCGCCCGGTGGATCGGGACGGGCCGGCCTTCGCCCCGATGGTCGACATCGTCATGCGGCTCGGTCACCAGCTCGGCCTGGAGGTCATCGCCGAGGGGGTGACCACGCGCACCGAGTTGGCCGCGGTGGTGGCCGCCGGCTGCCGCTTCGGCCAGGGCGCGCTGTTCGGCTGGGGCGTACCGGCCGAGCACCTGGAGGCGATGCTGGAGGCCGCCACGTCGCCCGGCGCCCGCCCG
>NZ_POUB01000161.1 GCF_003236335.1 Micromonospora deserti | reverse complement strand
CACCCCCACCCCGCCGTCAGACCAGCGTTGATCATGAGGTTGGCGGCACGTACGGTGATCGACCTCGCCGTCAACCTCATGATCAACGCTGGTCTGACGGCGGGGTGGGGGTGGGGTGCCAGGAGTGCCAGAGGGCGGCGTAGGGGCCGCCGGCGCGGACCAGCTGGTCGTGCGGGCCGAGTTCGGTGATCCGGCCGTCCTCGACCACGGCGACCCGGTCCGCGTCGTGCGCCGAGAAGAGGCGGTGGGCGATCGCGATGACCGTCCGTCCTGCCAGCACCGCCGCCAGGGACCGCTCAAGGTGCCGGGCCGCACGGGGGTCGATCAGCGAGGTGGCCTCGTCCAGCACCAGGGTGTGCGGGTCGGCCAGCACCAACCGGGCCAGCGCCAGCTGCTGGGCCTGCGCCGGGGAGAGCGGATACCCGCCGGCGCCCACCACGGTGGACAGCCCGTCCGGCAGCGCGTCGGCCCAGTCGAGCGCGTCGACGGCGGCCAGCGCGGATCGGACCGCCGCCTCGTCGGCGGTCGGCCGGACCATCGCCACGTTCTCCCGCAGCGCGCCGATGAAGACGTGGTGCTCCTGGGTGACCAGCGCGACGTGCCTGCGCAGCTCGTCCGGGGCCAGCTCGGCCAGCCGCCGGCCGGCCACGGTGACGGTACCCGAGCGGGGCGCGTGCACCCCGGCGAGCAGCCGCCCGAGGGTGGACTTGCCGGCGCCCGAGGGGCCGACCACGGCCAGCTTCTCCCCCGGTTCGGGCACCAGGGTCACCCCGTGCAGCACGTCCCGCCCCGAGCGGTAGGCGTACCGGACGTCGCGGGCGGCGAGTCCTCGCTCCGCCGTTGCCTCGGCCGGGGATGAGGGGTGGGCCGGCGGATCGGCGTCGGCCACCCCGAGCAGGCGGGCCAGCGCGGCCCCGCCGACCTGCAACTCGTCCAACCAGGTGAGCAGCCGGTCGACCGGGTCCACGAGCTGCTGCGCGTAGAGAGCGGCGGCGGTGACCTGGCCGAGGCTGACCCAGCCTTCGAGATGGAACCAGCCGCCGATGAGCAGCGTGGCGACCACCGGAACGACGTAGCCGATCTCGGCCACCGGGAAGTAGACCGTCCGCAGCCAGAGGGTGTAGCGCTCGGCCGCGTACGACCGGCGGATGTCGGCGCCGGTGCGGGCCTGGCGGCGCGCCTGCTGCCGCAACGCCTCGGTGGTCCGGGAGCCCTCGACGGTCTCGCTGATGCCGTCGGTGATGTCCGAGTAGGCGGCGTTCTCCCGCAGGTAGCCCGCCGGGGCTCGGCGCAGGTACCAGCGGGTGCCGGCCCACAGCACCGGCACCGCGACCAGGCAGGGCAGCGCGAGCAGCGGGCCGACCAGCAGCAGCGCGCCGGTGATGAAGCAGGTGGTGACGACGGCGATCAGCGTCTCCGGCACCGCGAAGCGGACCGTCTTGGACAGCGCGGAGACGTCCCGGGACGTCCGGGTCAGCAGGTCGCCGGTGCCGGCCCGCTCCACGGTGGGCAGCGGCAGCGCCAGGATCCGCTCGACGAACTCCTCGCGCAGCTCGGCCAGCACCCGCTCGCCGAGCCGCGCCGACGCCAGGTGGGCGAACCGGACCAGTACCGACTGCACCACCACGAACCCGGCGATCAGCAGCGCGATCCGGTCGACGGTGACGGCGCTGGTGCCGCGGGAGATCCCCTCGACCAGATCGCCGAGCAGCCGCGGGGCGACCAACCCGGCCGCGGCGGCCAGCGCGTGCAGGCCGAGCGCGGCTACCAGCGCCCGCGGATGCCGGCGCACCAGCGTACGGGCGTAGCGGCGCACCTGGGGCGCGTCGGCGACGGGCAGCGCGCTCGCCATCAGTCCTCCCCCCGGCTGACCGTCGCCCGGTAGCGCGGCTCGCCGTCCAGCAGCTCGGCGTGCGTCCCCTCGGCGACCACCTTGCCGTCCTCCACGAAGATCACGTGCTCGGCCCGGCTCAGCACCAGGGGGCTGGTCGTGCAGACCAGGGTGGTCTGGCCGGCCCGGGCGGCGCCGAGCCGGTCAGCGATCCGTGCCTCGGTGTGCGCGTCGACCGCGCTGGTCGGCTCGACCAGCAGCAGTGTCTCCGGGGCGGCGACCAGCGCCCGGGCCAGCCGCAACCGCTGCTGCTGGCCGCCGGAGAACTCCCGGCCCCGCTCGGCGACCACGCTGTCCAGCCCATCGGGCAGCGCGTCGACGATGTCCGTCGCGCTCGCCGCCGCCAGCGCCGCCGTGATCGTCGCGTCGTCGGCCCGGTCGTGCGGGTCCAGCTCGGCGCGGAGCGGGCCGGTGAACAGGTGCGCGTCGTTGTCGGCCACCAGGATCCGCTCACGCACCGTCGCCAGCGGCAGGTCCCGCAGCGGTACGCCGTGCAGCGTCGCCTCCGCGTCGACGTACCGGCCGAGACGGTCCACGATCACGACCGCGTCCTCGGGTGCGGTGGCCGCGAGCGCGGTGAACCGGCCGGGCCGGACCAGCACGCCCGACTCGCCGTCGGCCAGCTCGCCCGGCCCGTCGGGCAGACTCGCCGGGTGGGGCGGGTCGACCAGCTCCGGGGTGAGCCGGAGCAGCCGGACCACCCGGCGGGCGGCCACATGACCCCGGGTCAGCTTGTCGGCCGCCTCGGTGAGGTTGCGTAACGGGTTGACCAGGAACGCCGTGTAGCCGTAGAACGCCACGAGCTGCCCGGCGCTGATCTCGCCGCGCAGCGCGAACCGGGCGCCGAGCCAGGTCACCAGCACCAGGAAGGCCCCGGGAAGCAGCACCTGCACCGCCTCCAGCAGCGACTCCACCCGAGCCACCCGCACGCCGTCGCCGCGCAGCGCCTGGGACTGCGCCCGGTAGCGGGCCGACAGCACCGGCTCGCCACCGACGCCGCGCAGCACCCGCAGCCCGGAGACGATGTCGCCCGCCCGGGTGGTCAGCGCCCCCTCCGAGTCCCGGTACGCCTGCTGCTGGCGGTGCAACGGCCGGATGAGCAGCCCGACCACCGCCATCAGCACCGGCACGCCGAGCACCACGACCAGCCCGAGCGGCACCGAGGCGCTGAGCAGGATCACCGCCACGGTGACGATCGCGACCAGCGAGCCGGTACCCCGGGCGGTGATGTCGATGGCGCCGCCGATGTGGCTGATGTCGGAGGTGCCGATGCTGACCACCTCCCCGGCGGCCACCCGTTTGGGCAGCGTCGCGCCGAGCCGGTTCGCCACGGCCACGGTCAGCTGCACCGTCCGGTACGCGGCGGCGAGCCAGTTGTGCACGGCACAGCGGTGTCGCAGGATCCCGGCGACCGCCTGGAGCACGCCCAGCCCGAGCAGCACCAGCCCCCAGCCGAGCAGCGCCTGCTGGTCGCGGCGGGTGAGCGCGTCGACGGCCCGGCCGACGGCGGCCGGCATCAGTGCCTGGGCGACCATCCAGGTGACGCCGAGCAGGATGCCGGCGGTGAACACCAGCTTGTGCCGCCCGGCCAGCCACAGTAGGTAGCGGGTCGCCGAACGGCAGTCGGGGACGCCGGGATCGCCGGCCGGGGAGAAGCGCATGACCACCCGACGCTAGGCGGCCGGCGAGCTGGCGCGCGAACCAATTACCGCTCCCCCACGTGGCGCGGCCCCCGCGCCGTGACTCAGCGGTCGACCTGGGTGAAGTCCCAGGAGTGGGCCGGCCGGGCGAGCAGCGTCGGGGGCGGCTCCGGCAGCGGCCGTGGGTTGCTGCGCCACTTGGAGATGACCACCACCCGGTGGTCGGTGGAGGAGAAGACCTCGCTGGACAGGTGGAGCGGGTCGTGGTCGAACTCGGGCAGCGCGGTGTCGCAGACCCAGGTGATCAGGTCGGCGACGCCGTACGGCTCCGCCCGCGCCTCCCACATCCGCACGATCACGTCGGCCGCCCTCCCGTTCACACGCTGACCGTGGTTAGCGGCATCGCCGAGTCGGCGGGCAGGTCCAGCCGGCTCGGCGCGACACCTGAGGCGACCAGGTGGGAGCCGAGCGCGGCGACCATCGCGCCGTTGTCGGTGCACAGCTTCGGTTGGGGCATCCGCACCCGCACGCCGCGCTTCGCCGCCCGGTGCTCGGCCATCGCCCGCAGCCGCGAGTTCGCCGCGACTCCCCCGCCGATCACCAGGGTCTCCACGCCGTTGGCACGGCAGGCGTCCAGCGCCTTCGACACCAGCACGTCGCAGACCGCCTCCTGGAAGGAGGCGGCGACGTCGGCGACCGGCACCGGCTCGCCGGCCCGCTGCCGCGCCTCGACCCACCGGGCCACGGCGGTTTTCAGCCCGGAGAAGGAGAAGTCGAAGCGGTGGGCGGCCAGGTCCTTGGCGGCGGTCAGCCCGCGCGGGAAGCCGATGGCGGCCGGGTCGCCGGCCCGAGCCTCCCGGTCGATGTACGGCCCGCCGGGGAACGGCAGCCCGAGCAGCCGGGCCACCTTGTCGAACGCCTCGCCGGCCGCGTCGTCGATGGTGGCGCCGAGCGGGGTGACGCCCCGGGCCAGGTCGTCGACGAGGAGCAGGGACGAGTGCCCGCCGGAGACCAGCAGGGCGACAGCCGGTTCCGGGAGCGGGCCGTGTTCCAGGGTGTCCACGGCGACGTGCGCGGCCAGATGGTTGACCCCGTACACCGGCTTCTCGGCGGCGACCGCGTAGCCCTTCGCGGCGGCCACGCCAACCAGCAGCGCACCGGCCAGGCCGGGGCCGGAGGTGACCGCGATGGCGTCGATGTCGGCGAGGCGCACCCCCGCCTGCGCGAGCGCCCGGTCCATGGTCGGCACGATGGCCTCCAGGTGGGCCCGGCTGGCCACCTCGGGTACCACGCCGCCGAACCGGGCGTGCTGCTCCACGCTGGAGGCGAGCGCGTCGGCGAGCAGGGTGTGCCCGCGTACGATGCCGACCCCGGTCTCGTCGCAGGAGGTCTCGATGCCGAGGACCAGGGGTTCGTCAGCCATTGCCCGCGTCCTCCTGCCGCCGCATGACCAGCGCGTCGGTGTTGCTCGGTTGGTAGTAGCCCCGCCGGACGCCGATCGGTTCGAAGCCGTACGCCGCATAGAGCCTCTGGGCCGGGGCGTTGTCCGCGGCGACCTCCAGCAGGGTGCTACGCGCGCCGAGCCGGGCCGCCTCGGCGAGCAGCGCCTCCAGCAGCAGCTTGCCGACCCCGCGCCGCTGGACGTCGCGGCGGACCGCGACGTTCTGCACCCACGCCTCGTCCGGCGGCGCCACGGCCAGCCCGGCGTAGCCGAGTACGGCGCCGTCGTCGTCGGTGGCGACCCGGTAGTGGTGCCCGTTGGCCAGTTCGTTCCAGAACATCGCGGCGGACCACTGCTCGGCACCGAACAGGTCCGCCTCGATGGGCAGCACCTCCTCGATGTGCCACCAGCGGAAGCGCTCCAGGCGTACCGGACTCATGGCAGGACCGGCTTGCGCGCGGTCGCCGCCACGGCGTCGGGGCGGCGCAGGTAGAGCGGGGTGAGCGGGTCACCGGGCGCGTTGGCCCGGATCCGTTCGGCGGCCAGGGCGGCCAGCGCGGTGGCGTCCGGCCAGCGCGGTTCCGCCCGCACCGGCAGGCCGAGCACGTCGGCGTACCGGTACGCGCCGTCGCCGACCGCGGCGGTGACCGCGAGGCCGCGGGCGCGCTCCGCGGCCACCGACGGCGCGGAGACCTCCGGCCCGACGAGCCGCTGGCCGGCGCCGTCGTAGACCGCCCAGTAGATCTCCCGGCGGCGCGCGTCGGTCGCGGCCAGCACCGGCTCGCCGGCCGCCGCCGGGCGGCCGACGGCGTCCAGCGAGCAGACGCCGTACGTGGGGATGCCGAGCACCTGGCCCATGGCGGCGGCGGTGACCAGCCCCACCCGCAGCCCGGTGAACGGGCCGGGGCCGAGCCCGGCGACGATCGCGCCCAGGTCGGCCGGGCGGGCGTCGGCGTCGGCGAGGGCCGCGTCGACCTGCGGGGCGAGCAGCTCGCCGTGCGCGCGGGCGTCGACGGTGCGGCGGTGCGCCCGGGTCGCGACGGCGTCCGCCGAGACCTCCACCAGCGCCGCGGTCACCGCGGGGGTCGAGCTGTCCACCACCAGTACGAGCACGGTAAGCCAGCCTAGCCGCCCCCGCGCTCACCCCGGGTGACGCCCCACCCGCCGTCGGGCACCCGGTGCCGGCCGGCCCCGACCCGGTGGGACGCGGGCGGCCGGGCTCGGCCGGATGTCAGCTCGGCGTGCGGAACTTGCGCAGGAAGGCCGGCAGCAGCCAGGGGCGCCGCCCGCTGATCCGCACCTTTCCGGAGAGCACCGCCCGGGCCCGGCTGACCCGGCCGAACATCATCAGGTTGAGCGTGGCGGGATCGTGGTCGATCCGGGCGTCCGGCCGGGCGTCGGGCTCGGCGTCGGGCTCGACGACGGACACCCGCCCGTACTGCAGCCGGAACCGGACCGGGGCCGCGTACGCCGAGCGGAACTCGACCAGGATCGGACGCTCGCTCGGCGGCGCGCCGCCGTCGATCAACCGCCCGTAACCGTGCCGGGTCACCCCGACCAGGAAGAGTTCCAGGAACAGCGCGGCGTCCCGGCCGGGGATCGGCCACGGGCGCCCGGCGGCGCGGGCCACGTCGTGACCGTGGATGAGCAGCTCGTTGACCAGGTGCGCGCAGAGGCCGGCGAGGGGTACCCGGGCACCGCCGAGCCAGGGCACCGTCTCGTCGGGACGCCGGCCCTCGCAGACGACCAGGAGCCGCTTGACGTCGGCCTGCAACCGGTCGAGCAGGGGCCCGGGGTCGCGCTCGGGGAGGTGCCGCAGCAGCACGTCGTTGAAGTCCGCCACGGTGTCGACGGTGACCCCGGGCAGCTGCTCACTCAGGCCCGGCACCGGCAGTGGCGGGTGTTCCCGGTCCACCAGGCAGGCGTAGTACCAGGCGAGGGAGGCCACGTGGGCGAGCGTGTCCACCACCGACCAGTGGGCCGTGCACATCGTCGCCGGGTCGGTGGCACGGACCAGGCCGACGAAGCGGTCGGTCTGATCCGCCAGGGCCGTTCTCGCCGTCCGCCACTGTTCCGCGCTGGCCGTCGCCGCCATCCGCCACCTCCTGGCTCGCCGACCGCTGGCAGGCACAGGCTACAACGGACAGTCACGCTTCGGTGACCCCGTGACACCGCGTGACGGGGTCGGCGGTGGCCGACCGGGCGCGGCTAGCGGCCGACCGGGCGGGCGGTGCGTCACCGAGCACCGGCTGGTCGAGCGCCGGCCGCCCGACCAGCCCACCGCCCGGCACCGTCCGCGACCCCGTCCACCGGCCGCACGACGCCGGATCGCCCGGAGGGCGGTCAGCCGGCCGAGCGTTCCCAGTCGACGGTGGGCAGCCCGGCATCGGCGAGCGCCTTGTTGGCCGCGCTGAACGGGCGGCTGCCGAGGAAGCCCCGCGGGTTCATCGGGCTCGGGTGGCCGGCCTCCAGCACCACGTGCCGCGGGTTGGTCACCAGGGCCACCTTCCGGCGCGCGTAGCCGCCCCAGAGCAGGAAGACCACCCGGGACTCCAGCGCGTCGAGGGCCCGGATGGTGGCGTCGGTGAACTCCTCCCAACCGGAGTTCGCATGCGAGCCGGGAGTGCCCTCGCGGACGGTCAGCACGGAGTTGAGCAGCAGCACGCCCTGGGCCGCCCAGCCGGTCAGGTTGCCGCTACGCGGCTTCGGCACGCCCAGGTCGTCGCCGAGCTCCTTGAAGACGTTGCGCAGCGAGGGCGGCACGGTCACCCCGTCGCGAACGCTGAAGCTGAGCCCGTGCGCCTGCCCGGCCCGGTGGTAGGGGTCCTGACCGAGGATCAGCACCCGGCAGTCCGCCGGCGCGCAGAGCCGGTAGGCCGAGAAGAGGTCCGCCACCGGCGGGAAGACGGTCCGGGTCGCGTACTCCCCGGCGACGAAGTCGGCCAGCGCGGCGGTGCGGGCCGGGTCGAGGTGCGGGGCGAGCACGGCCCGCCAGTCCGCCGGCAGCAGCGCCAGCAGATCCAGGGTGGGTGCGTCGTCGGGCATCGGCAGCCTTTCGCCGGTCGGAGGTGTCCCGGGCACTCTAGGCAGCGGGTACGACAGCGCTCAGCCGAGGGCGGCGAGGCGCTGCGCCCAGTCGCCCCCCACCGGCTCCAGCTCGACCACCCGGGTGTCGTCGTCCCGCCGGTCGACGCGGACCCGCAGGTGCGCGTCGACCAGCTGCTCGACCAGCCCCTCGCCCCACTCGACCACGGTCACCGAGTCGTCCACCGACGCGTCCAGGTCGAGGTCGTCGATCTCGGCGCGCGGGTCGGCGGCGTCGCCCAACCGGTACGCGTCGGCGTGCACCAGCGCGACCGTGCCGCCCCGGGCCGGGTCCGGCCGGTGCACCCGGGCGATCACGAAGGTCGGTGAGGTGATGTCGCCGAGCACCCCCAGCCCGGCGCCGATGCCCTGGGTGAGCGCGGTCTTGCCGGCGCCCAGCGGCCCGGTCAGCAGCACCAGGTCCCCGGCGCGCAGCAGCCCGGCCAGCCGCCGCCCGAACGCGTACGTGTCGGCCGCCGTCGGCAGCTTCACCACCCGCGTCACAGCCCCTCCAGGAAGCGTGCCAGGGCCTCGTTGACCTCGTCGGCGTGCTCCAGCATCACCACGTGCCCGCTGTCGGAGATCTTGACGAACTCGGCGTGCGGCAGCCGCCGCACGATCTCCTCGGAGTGGGTCACCGGGGTGATCATGTCCTTGTCCCCGACGATCACCAGGACCGGCGTGTCGGCCAGCGTGGCGAGTGCCGGGAACCGCGAGTGGGTGGCCAGCGTCCGCAGGTAGCGGGTCACGGTGTCGGCGGAGGTGCGCGAGTTCATCGTCTCCACATACGACACCAGGGCCGGGCTGGGGTTGCGGGTGCCGAAGCCGTACTTGCGGGTGAGCAACCAGGCGACGTTGGTGGTGGACTTCCGGGCCCGGTCGATCACCGTGCCGCCGTAGCGGGCGACGTTGCCCACCATGTAGAGCACCGGGGCGCCGACCCGACCGAGCAGGGCCGGTGCCACCAGCTTGGTCTCGGCGAGCAGGCCGCCCGAGGTGGCCATCAGCACGGTGCCCACCACCCGGTCGCCGAACATCTCCGGGAACAGCTCGGCGAAGGCCATGATGGTCATCCCGCCCATCGAGTGGCCGACCAGCACCAGCGGCCCCTCCGGGGTGGTCCGGTCGATCACCGCGCGCAGCGTGCGGCCGAGCGCGGTGAGGTCGTACTCACCGGTCTCCAGCCGGCCGGACCGGCCGTGCCCGGGCTGGTCGTACGCCACGATCCGGTGCTCGCCGCGCTCGGCGAGCAGCTTGCGCTGGAAGTGGAAGGTGCCCATGTCCAGGCAGAAGCCGTGCACCAGCACCACGGTCGGGTTACCGGCCGTCGGGCGGGTCGGCTCCACCACCTCGACGTGGATGTCGGTGCCGTCGGGCATCTCCAGGCGGAACGACTCGTCGTACCGCTGCTCGCCGAAGACCTCGTGGGCGTACCGGTCGGTGCGGTCCGCCTTGAGCCGGCGGACCAGGACGCGTTCGGTGGCGACGCCGGCCGCGAGCCCGGCCGCCGCCACGCCGACCGCCGCCCCGACCAGGCCGGCGACCCGGCCCGCCGCGGTCCGCGGGCGCGGGATGCGGCGTCGTGGCCCGTTCACGCCGCCGCTCCGCTCCGCCCGGCGCGGAGCACCACGCCGGCTACCCGCCCGGTCACGGACGCCCGCCGTCGTAGACCCGGGGCACCCGGGTGCCGCCGAACCGGGTGACGATCTCGTAGTTGATGGTGCCGACCGCCTCGGCCCAGTCGTCGGCGGTGGGCTCGCCGTCCGCGCCGCTGCCGAAGAGGGTGGCGACGTCGCCCGCGGCGACCGGGTCGTCGCCGCAGTCGAGCACGAACTGGTCCATGCAGACCCGGCCGGAGATCGTCCGCCGCCGGCCGCCGAGCTGCACCGGACCGCTGTTCGAGGCGTGCCGGGGCACCCCGTCGGCGTAGCCGAGCGGGATCACCGCCAGGTTCGCCTCCCGGGGCGTGGTGTAGGTGTGCCCGTACGAGACGCCGGAGCCGGCGGCCACCCGCTTGCTGAGCATCACCCGTGCCCGCGCCGACATCGCCGGGCGCAGCCCGAAACGCTCCCCGACCACCGGGGAGAGGCCGTAGACGGCCAGCCCGGGCCGGACCAGGTCGAAGTGGGTGTCCGGCCGGGTCAGGGTGGCGGCCGAGTTGGCCAGGTGCCGGTAGCGCGGCCGCAGGCCGGCCTGCTCGACCATGGCCAGGCCCTCGTGGAAGACGGCGAGCTGCCGATCGGTGGTCGGGTGGCCGGGCAGGTCGGCGTAGACGAAGTGGCTCCACACCCCGACCACCTCGACCAGGCTGTCGGCCTGGGCCTTCGCGGCGGCGTCGAGCAGCGCGGGCCAGTCGGCGACGCTCGCCCCGCCCCGGGACAGCCCGGTGTCGATCTTGAGGTGCAGCCGGGCGGGCCGACCGGCGGTGCGGCTCGCCTCGATCATCTCGGCGAGCTGGGGCAGGCTGGCGGCGCCGAGGTCGACCCCGGCGGCCACCCCCTCGTGCAGCGGCAGCCCGGGGGCGAGCAGCCAGGCCAGCACCGGCGCGGTGATCCCGGCCCGGCGCAGCGTCAGCGCCTCGTCCAGGGTGCAGACGCCGAGCCAGTCCGCCCCCGCGTCGAGCGCCGCCCGGGCGGCCGGGACCATGCCGTGCCCGTACCCGTCGGCCTTGACCACCGCCATCAGCTCGGCGGCGGTGCCGGACCGGAGCCGGCTCACGTTCTCCCGGATCGCGTCAAGATCCACCCGCACCTCGGCCTGCCACATGGGCCCAGCCTACTTTCCGGGCTGATCATCGGGCGTGACCCCGCCCACGTCGCCGCCCCGGCGGCCGCCGCCGGTCGAGGCCGGTACCGCCGGCGGGGCGCGGCTCAGGGCAGGCGGGCCAGTACCGGGCGCAGCGCGGCCGCCACGTCGGGGGCGGTCACCGGGCCGCCCCGGGCCGCCTCCCGGCCGGCCAGCCCGTGCAGGTACGCGGCCGCGGCCGCGGCCCGCTCGGGCGCCAGGCCGGCCGCGAGCAGCGAGCCGAGCAGCCCGGCCAGCACGTCCCCGGTGCCCCCGGTGGCCAGCACCGGGGTGCCGGTCGGGTTGACGTACGCCCGGCCGTCGGGGGTGCCGATCACCGTGCGGTCCCCCTTCAGCAGCACCACCGCGTTCATCCAGGCGGCCAGCCGCAGCGCGGCGGAGACCCGGTCGGCGCCCGGCTCCTCCCCGCAGAGCCGGGTGAACTCCCGGTCGTGCGGGGTGACCACGATCGGGGCGTCCCGCTTGCGCAGCAGGTCGGCCAGCGAGCCGTCGACAAGCAGGGTCAGCGCATCGGCGTCGAGCACCACCGGCACCGGGGCGGCGAGCACCGCGCGCAGCTCGCCGGCCGCCTCCTCCCCGGTGCCGAGCCCCGAACCGCAGACCCACGCCTGCACCCGGCCGGCGTCCGCGACCCGGCCGGTGGCGATCACCGAGGGGTGCTGGTGCAGCACCTCGGCGCGGGCGCCACCGGCGTAGCGGACCATCCCGGTCGGGCCGGCCAACGCGCCGCCGACCGACAGCACGGCCGCGCCGGGGTAGGTCGGCGAGCCGGTGGCCACCCCGACCACGCCCCGCGTGTACTTCTCCGTGGCCGGGCCCAGCCGCGGCCACCAGTCGACCACGTCCGACCACTCGACCACCCGCAGCGCCGGGCTGCCGCGCAGCCACGGCCCCAGGCCGATGTCGACCAACTCCACCTGGCCCGCGAGCGGGGCGGCCGGGCCGACCACCAGCGCCGGTTTGAGGGCGCCGAAGGTCACGGTCACGTCGGCGCATACCGCGCTCGCCCGGCCGGAGGCGGCCAGCGGGACGTGCCCGGTGTCCACCGCGACCCCGCTCGGCACGTCCACCGCGACCACGGTCGCCCGGGACCCGTCGCGCCCGCAGTGCCGCACCAGGCTGGCCGCCAGCTGCTCGGCGGTCTCGCGGAGCCCGCCAGCGCCGCCGATCCCGACGATCCCGTCGAGCACCAGATCGACCTGGGCCGGCGGCCGGTCGACCACCCGGCCACCGGCGGCGCGCAGCGCGGCCAGGCCCTCCGCGTGCGCCCGGCCCGGCGTCACCAGCAGCGCCGAGACGGCCGCACCGCGCCGGGCCAGGTATGCCCCGGCATGGAGCGCGTCACCGCCGTTGTCACCCGAGCCGACCAGCAGCAGCACCCGCGCGGCGTACACCCCGCCCCGCTCGGCGAGCAGCAGGGCGCACCGGCGGGCCAGCCCGGCCGCGGCGCGCCGCATCAGCGTGCCGGGCGGAAGGGTGGCCATCAGTCCCGCCTCCGCCGCGCGTACGTCCGCGACCCGCCACACCGGTCTCATGCCACCCCGTTCCGTCCCGCGTGCCCGCCGGCACGCCCCGATCACCGTTCCGCGACCACCATCGCCGAGGCGATCCCGCCGTCGTGGGACAGCGAGAGGTGCCAGCGGTTGACCCCGCGCTCGGTGGCCGCCGCGGCGACCGTACCGGAGACGGTCAGCCACGGCCGGCCGTCCGGGTCCGGCACGATCTCGCAGTCGTGCCAGCTCAGCCCGGCCGGCGCGCCGAGCGCCTTCGCCACCGCCTCCTTGGCGGCGAACCGGGCGGCGAGCGACTCGGGTGAGCGGGGGTTGCCGGAGCTGGTGTACCGCTCGGCCTCGGTGAAGAGCCGGTCGGCGAGCAGCGGCGTCCGCGCGAGGGCCCGGGCGAACCGGTCGACCAGGACGACGTCGATGCCGACAGCGACGATCACGGCCTCACCCTACCGGCGGGAGCGACCGGGCATTAGCCGCCGACGTCACGCGGGGCAATGCCTGTGGACAGCCAGGCCTACGCTCCGCCGGCCGCTGTCCACAGGGCCCGCCGGGTGGGCCGGCGACCGCCTAGCGTCCCGCTCGTCGAGATGTCCACGAGACGGGGGCGCTGATGATTGAGGAGCCGTTCACCGTGCGGCCGGACGTACTGCGCCGGGCCGCGGGCGCGCTCGGCGACGACGCGTACCGGCTCGCGCACGGGGTGGCCGGCGTGCCCGGGCTGGTGATAGCGGCCCCGGAGTGGTCGGCCGGGGTGGCGCTGGCCGGGTTGGAGACGGCGGTGCACGCCTGGTTCGGCGCGCTGGGCGCCCGGGTGGCGGCGACCGGCGAGGCGGTACGGGCAGCCGCCGAGGCGTACGAGGCGGTGGACGACCGGGCGGCGCGCCGGCTCGCCGGCCTCCCCCGGTGACCACGCCGGCGCGGCCGGCGGGAGCGACCGCACCGACACCCCGGCCGGCGGCCCGGGGCCGCCCCGCACGAGCGGCCACGGCCGTGCCACCCCGGCCCACGGCCGGGGTGGCACGGTCCGGACCAGCCGGGTCCCCCGGCTCGGCGGCGACGGCCGGTGCGGCCACCGCCGTCAGCTACCGGCAGCTCTGGGCGGCGGATCCGGGCGCCTGGCGGGCCGCCGGGGCGGCCTGGCGCGGGGTGACCGGCCTGGTCGAGCGCCGGGCCGGGGAGTTGGCCGCCGACGCGGCCACGCTACGGGCCGACTGGTCGGGCGGGGCCGCCACGGCGGCCGACACCCGCCTCGCCAGGCTGCGCACGGAGCTGACCACGGCCATCCCCGCCCTGATCGAGGCAGACCAGGTGCTGGCCGAGTTCGCCGGGCGGCTGGCGGTGGCGAAGGCCCGGCTCGCCACGGCGGTGGCGGTGGCCGAGGCGGCGGGGATGGTGGTGGACCGGCACGGGATGATCA
>NZ_POUB01000160.1 GCF_003236335.1 Micromonospora deserti | reverse complement strand
GCTCCGTGCCGACCCCGCAGGCCGCCCCGGTCCCGCCGCCGCGCTCCGCACCGGACGCGGAGACCGCTCCGCCGTCGGCTCCGGACGCCGACCCGACGGACGCGCTCACGACCGGCGGCGCCGGGGGTGACCCGCACGGCCCCGCCGCCGGGCTCACCGAGCGGGAGCGGGAGATCCTCGCCTTCGAACAGCGGTGGTGGCGGCACGCCGGCGCGAAGGAACAGGCCATCCGGGACAATTTCGGCCTCTCCGCCACCCGCTACTACCAACTCCTCAACGCGCTGCTCGACCACCCCGCCGCGCTGGCCGCCGAACCGGTCCTGGTCGGCCGGCTGCGCCGGCTGCGCTCCTCCCGGGCACGCAACCGCCGCCGCTGACCGGTGTCGTGCCACCCGACCCGTCGCGACCGGTTCGTCCGGTGCTGCCCGCCGATCGAGGGCGCGGACCGGCGGGGCGGAATGTCGGCGACCGGCGCGGGTAGGCGGACGGCGTTCCGGGCTGCGGTCGGCGGCCGGTTCAGGTACCGGGGTGCGACCCCTGGCCCCCCGAGGGCCGACGGAGGGAGCGGGCGATGACGGCGATCAAACCGGGCCGGTCAGCGGCCGGCGCGGCCGGCGCGGGGCAGCGGGCCCGGCAGGAGGGACAGGCGTATGCGACCGCCGACGACGGCTGCCGCTGAGGCGACCCGGGTGGTCGGTGCGGCACGGACCATGCGGGTACGCTCCGCGTCCGCGCCGCCGCCCGACCGGCCGGTCAACGAGGACCTGGTCTTCCGCTTCGGGCCGCTGGTCGGCGTGCTCGACGGCGCCACGGTGCCGGAGGGCTTCGACACCGGCTGCGTACACGGACCGTCCTGGTACGTGCGGCACCTCGCCGCCCGGCTCGGGCTGGCCGAGGCGGTCCGCCCCACGGCCACCCTGATGAGCAACCTGGCGGCGGCGATCCTCGCCGTCCGGGCCGACCATGCCGACGAATGCGACCTGGATCATCCGGGCACCCCGTCGAGCACGGTCTGTCTGCTCCGCGACGGCGGTGACCACGTCGACTACCTGGTCTTGTGCGACAGCCCGCTGGTGCTCGACGCCGGTGGCGAGGTGACCGTGGTCACCGACGACCGGCTGGACACCGCGATGGCGGAACTGCGGGCCACGGTCGCGGCGCTGCCGGCCGACTCCGCCGACCGCGCCACCCGGTTCCGGCAGGCGGTCGGCGTGCAGCGGGAGCGGATGAACCGTACCCACGGCTACTGGGTGGCCGCCGCCGACCCGGACGCGGCGTTCCACGCGGTGACCGGGACCCTGCCGCTGCGGGGCCCCGGCGCGGTACGCCGGGCGGCGCTGCTCAGCGACGGTGCTTCGGCCGTGGTCGAGCAGTTCGGGCTGCTCGACTGGGCGGGGCTGCTGGACGTGGTGACCGCCGAAGGGCCGGGCGCACTGATCGACCGGGTGCGGGCCGCCGAGCGCGACCACCCCGACCGGCTCCGGCGGCACAAGGCGGCCGACGACGCCTCGGTCGTGCTCTGCGAGTTCTCGCCCGGGGCCTGAGCCCTCCCGATTGGGGTGGGGTGGCTGACCGCGCAGGCCCCGGAGTCCGCCCGCCGCCGGAGCTCGGTCGGGCGGGTGGCTGACAGCGGAGCGTGAGGCGGAACACGATGCGGGCCGACCGGCCGCAACCTTCCGCCGGACCGCCAGTGCACGCCCAACGGGGTGGACTTGGGCCGGTAGGGCCGGCAGACTGCGGCACGTGACGGGAGCGGTCCGGCTGGAGCCGGTGGACGAGCAGAACCTGGAGCCGTTGCTCTCCGTAGCGGCCGCTGAGGCGGAGCCCGCCGACGTGATGCCGCCGGTGGAGGCGCCGGCGGGGTGGTCGCACGCCCGCCGGGAGGCGTTCCGGGAGTTCCACCGGGCGAGGTTCGGGGGCCTGTCCGGCCCCACCGGCACCCAGATGTACGCGATCCTGGTCGGCGGCGAGGTGGTCGGGATGATCCGGATGACCCGCCGCGACGAGCCGGGCACCGTCGAGACCGGGATGTGGCTGGGCCGGTCCGCGCGCGGCCAGGGAATCGGCCCGGCCGCCCTGCGCGAGCTGCTGAACGTGGCCGCGGCGGCCGGCATGCGGCGCGTGGTGGCCGAGACCAGGCGGGACAATTCCGGAGCCGTCTCGGTACTCGAGAAGTGCGGCGCGACGCTGCGCGAGAACGGCGACACGGTGCGCGCCGAAATCTGCCTCGATTCGACGCCCCCGGCGTTCTGACTCCGGGTCACTCCCGGCCGGCCGCGTACGCGGCGAGCCAGGCGACCTGGGCCGGGTCCAGGGACGGGCGGACTCGGGCGCGGGCCGCCGCGACGTGCGCGGCGGTGACCGTGGAGGCGGCCAGCGACTCGCGCATGGCGGCCAGCGCCGCCTCCCGCACCAGCGCTGCGCAGTCCGCCGCCGAGAACCCGTCCAGCTGCTCGCCCAGCCCGGCCAGGTCGACCTCCGGTGCCAGCGGCACGTTCCGCGAGGCGGCGCGCAGGATCTCCGCCCGGGCCGGGCCGTCGGGCGGCGGCACGTAGACCAGCCGTTCCAGCCGGCCCGGCCGCAGCAGCGCCGGATCGACCAGGTCCGGGCGGTTGGTCGCGCCGACGACCACCACGTTGCGTAGCGTCTCCACCCCGTCCAGCTCGGTGAGCAGCGCGGCGACGACCCGGTCGGTGGTGCCGCCGTCGGTGGCCTGGCCGCGTACCGGCGCCAGTGCGTCGACCTCGTCGAGGAAGACCAGCGTGGGTGCCGCCTCCCGGGCCCGGCGGAACAGCTCGCGGACCGCCCGTTCGCTCTCGCCCACCCACTTGGACAGCAGCTCCGCGCCCTTGACCGAGAGCACGTTCGCCCGGCCGGACCCGGCCAGCGCGGTCACCAGGTACGTCTTGCCGCAGCCGGGTGGGCCGTAGAGGAGCACGCCGCGCGGCGGCTGCACGCCCAGCCGGGCGAAGGTGTCCGGGTAGGACAGCGGCCAGAGCACCGATTCGGTGAGCGTCTCCTTCACCTCGGCCAAGCCGCCCACGTCGTCGAGGCTGACCGAGGCGATCTCCAGGGTCGACGCGGCCATCGTGGTCGGCCGGACCACCTCCAGTGCCGTGGTGAAGTCGCCCATCGCCACCGACGGCGTCGGCGCGGACTTCTGTCGCAGCGCCGCGCGCACTCCGGCCTCGCGGACCAGCGCGGCCAGGTCGGCGGCGACGAACCCGGGCGTACGCGCGGCGACCTCGTCGAGCCGGACGTCGTCGGCGAGCGGGACCTGCCGGGTCAGCACGGCCAGCTGCTCCCGGCGCAGGGCCGGGTCCGGCAGCGGGACGCGGATCCGCAGCGAGAGCAGGTCGGGGCCGCGCAGCGCCGGGTCGACCGCCTCGGGGCGGCCGGTGGTGCAGACCACGGCCGCCCCGGCCCGCAGAGTCTCCGCGAGCACCTGGCGGAACACCGTGGCCACCGGGCCCGGCGGGTCCGCTGGGGCGAGCGCCTCCACGTCGGTGACCAGCAGGACGACGGCGGGACCGGCGGCGCGTACCTCGGCGGCGGCGGCGCGCAGCCGGTCGGCGGCCGCCTGGTTGGTCAGCGCGGCCACCTCCGGCCCCCAGAGCGGGCGGACGCCGGCGCCGACCCGGGCGGCCACCGCGTGCACCAGGGCCGACTTGCCGGAGCCGGCCGGCCCGTCGACCAGGACGCCGAGCGAGACGCCGGTGCCCAACCGGCCGAGCACCTCCCGGTGGTGGAAGCCGAGGTCGAGCAGTTCGGTCAGCTCCTGGGCCTGGGCTCGCAGCCCGGGCAGTTCCTCCACCAAGGGCGCGTCGGTCGCTCCCGCCACACCGGCCGCCGACCCGGCGTCGGTGCTCGCGGAGGCGGCGGTCGGTGCACCGCCCGGGCGCACCGGGCCGGCCGACGTGGCCCGGGTCCGGGGCCCGATGCTGGCCGAACCGTGGGTGACCTGGCCGTGTTCCCAGCCGACCTGGGTGTCCATGGTGACCAGAGAGCCGACGTCCGGCTCGGCGGCGACCACGCGCAGCAGGGTGCTGGTCCAGGCGTACCCGACGCTGTTCGACAGGCTCCGCCGGGCGGCCTCGACCAGCCCGCGCACCGAGGCGTCCGGCAGCACGTCCTGCGGCAGCAGCGACACGTCGTCCCCGGTGGTCACCACCTTGCCGAGCAGGGCCAGCCGGAGCATCTCCGGGGCGACCGCCGCGGCGACCTGCGCCGGACCGGTGAGCACCACCCGGCGGGCCGCGGTGACCGGCAGCGGGCCCACCGTCACCTGGCCCCCGTCGCGGACGCCGAGGTTGCCCAGCATCAGGTCGTCGGCGTGAAGCAGGGCGACGCCCGCGGTCGGCTCTCCCGCCGCGGCGATGCCGGCGGTCACCCGCCCGCCGGCCAGCCGCACCGGATCCCCGGGGCGCAGCGCCAGCGCGGTGAGCACCTCCGGGTGCAGCCGGACGACGCCGCGCCGGGCGTCCAGCGCCGCCGGTCGCAGGCAGGCGGTCAGGGTCAGGTCGGGTTGCGCCACCCGCCCGACCCTAGCCGCCGCCGTCACCCCACGCCCGTCGCGTACCGCCGCCGCGTCCGACCCGTCGGTCCTGCGTGCGGGCGGGCCGGGGCCGGTGTCACGGGTGCGGGTCGAGGTCGCTGAGCAGGGACGGGTCCCGGCGGATCAGCTCCGCCAGCCGGGCCGCCGGGTCGGGGCTCGATCCGTCCCAGCCGGGCGTTCGGTCCGGCACGGTCCCGACCGGCATGGGCCACACCGGCGGTGGTACGGCGGCAACCTCCGCGCTGACCGTCACGCTCCCGCCGGACCAGGCCACCCGCAGCGGGTACGCCTGCCCGTCGTGCTCGACGCGGAGCGCGACCGCCGTGCCGGGGTGAGCCGCGACCACCCGGCCTACCGCCTCGACGACCTCCTTGACCGGATCCCGCCACCCGCCCTCGTTCGCCCGGCGCCGACCCGGCGCCGGGTCGGTCGGCTCGGTGACCCGCCGGCGCAACGCCTCCTCGCGTCGGGCCAGCCGGGCCAGTGTCTCGTCCAGGCCACCTCTCATCACCACCACCTCTTCTGAGGAAACGGAGCTGACCGCTCAGGAGTTCAGTCCCCCCACTCCCGGGCGGCCCGGTCTCAGCCAACGCTCAGCATCCGGGCCGTACCGTGTGGCGAATGAGATCGCCGTTGTCGGCCGCGTGGATCCGGCGTGCCCTGCCCACCCGCCGGCGTGCGGTCGCCGCCGCGGCGGTCGTCGTGCTGGTCGCCGCCGCCGTGGCCTGGGTGCTCCGACCGCAGGGCCCGGACGTCCGCGCCGAGGCCGCGATGCTCACCGTTCGGTCCGGACCGGCCGGTGACCAGCCGGTCGACCTGGACACCACGTTCTACCTGCCGGGGGACGCATCGGCCGATCGCAAGGTGCCGGCCGTGCTGCTGGCGCACGGCTTCGGCGGCACCAAGGAGTCCGTCCGCGCCGACGCGGAGGAGTTCGCCGGCCGCGGGTACGCGGTGCTGACCTGGACGGCTCGGGGGTTCGGCCGCAGTGGCGGGCAGATCCACCTCGACCACCCCGACTACGAGGTCCGGGACGCCCAGCGACTGCTGGACTGGCTCGCCGCCCGTCCGGAGGTCCGTACCGACGCCGCCGGCGACCCGGCGGTCGGCGTGGTCGGCGGCTCGTACGGCGGCGGGCTGGCGCTGCTGCTCGCCGCGCAGGACCAGCGGGTCGACGCGATCGTCCCGATGATCACCTGGAACGACCTGTCCCGGGCGTTCCTGCCGGAGAGCACCGGCAAGGAACCCGTCGAGGGCGTGTTCAAGAAGGGTTGGGCCGGTCTCTTCTTCGGCGGGGGCGGCAACGCCGGCTCCGGGCCGGCCGGGCTCTCCGGGGCCAGCGCCGCCCAGCCCGAGGGGGCGCCTGCCTCGGCCGGGCCGCCGAGCCCGGGGCCGGGCGGCGGACCGGGCACCGGTCCGGGGCGCGCGCCGGCCGGCGCCGCCGACCCGTCCTGCGGCCGGTTCGCCGCCGACGTCTGCGCCGCGTACCTGCGGATCGCCACCACCGGCCGGGCCGACCAGGCGGCCGTGGACCTGCTGCGCCGCTCCTCGCCGGCCGGCGTGCTGGACCGGATCAGCGCTCCGACGCTGCTGGTGCAGGGCGAGGCGGACACCCTCTTCCCGCTCAGCGAGGCGGACGTCAACGCCCGCGGCATCGCCGCCACCGGCACCCCCGTCCGGGTCGCCTGGTTCACCGGCGGCCACGACGGCGGGGAGGGGCCGAGGACCGACTCCGACCGGGTCAGGTTCCTGACCGCCCAGTGGCTGGACCACTATGTCAAGGGTGCGGGCTCCGTCCCGGGCGACGACTTCACCTGGTCGCGGATCGCCGGCTTCGACGCCCTGGACCGGGGCCTGGTGGCCACCGGCTACCGCACCGCCGACTACCCGGGCACCGGCGGCACCGGCCGTCGGGAGGTGGAGCTCGCCGGCCCGGCGCAGCAGGTCGCCAACCCGCCGGCCGGGAACCCGGCCGCCATCTCCTCGGTGCCCTTCGCCGGGGAACTCTCCGCGCTGCTCGGCGGGGTGGCCGGCGACATCCCCGGCCAGCACGCCCGGTTCGAGTCGGCGCCGCTGGCCGAGGCGGTGGACGTGGCCGGCGCGCCGACCGTTGACATCCGGGCCGCTTCGCCGACCGGCGAGGCGGTGCTCTTCGTCAAGCTCTACGACGTCGACCCGAACGGCGCGGCGACCCTGCCCAACGGGCTGGTCGCCCCGGTCCGGCTCACCGGCCTGCCGGCGGAGATCGACGCGGCGCGCCCGGTGACCGTCACCCTGCCGGCGATCGTCCGCCGGGTCGAGGCCGGGCACCGGCTCCGGGTGGTGGTGGCCACCTCCGACCAGGCCTACGCCACGCCGGTTGAGCCGGTCGTGCACACGGTGGCCCTCGGTGGCGGCGCGGTCACCCTGCCGACCCTGGCCGGTGAGCCCATCCCCACCGCCGCCACGGTCTGGCGTTGGGTGCTGGTCGGGCTGCTCGCCGCGATCGCGGTCGGGCTCGTCGTGGTCGTCGCCGTGGTCCGCCGCCGGCACCGCCGCCAGGACAGCTCCGTCCACCCGGCGTACGCGGACACCCCGCTGGCCGTGCGCCAGCTCCGCAAGGAGTACGCCGACGGCTTCGTGGCGGTCTCCAACGTGGACTTCGAGGTGCACCGCGGTCAGGTGGTCGGCCTGCTCGGCCCGAACGGCGCGGGCAAGACCACCACGCTGCGGGTGCTGATGGGGCTGACTCAGCCCACCGCCGGGGAGATCTACGTCTTCGGCCACCGGCTGGTGCCGGGGTCGCCGGTGCTCTCCCGGATCGGCGCGCTGGTCGAAGGGCCCGGGTTCCTGCCGCACCTGTCCGGCCTGGAGAACCTGAAGGCGTACTGGCGGGTGACCGGTCGGTCGGTCGAGGACGCGCACTTCGACGAGGCGCTGGAGATCGCCGGGCTGGGCGGCTCCGTGCACCGGAAGATCAAGAACTACAGCCACGGCATGAAGCAGCGGCTCGCCATCGCGCAGGCCATGCTCGGCCTGCCGGAGCTGCTGGTGCTGGACGAGCCGACCGACGGGCTCGACCCGCCGCAGATCGCGGAGATGCGCCGGGTGCTCCAGCGCTACGCCACCGACGGCCGCGCCGTGCTGGTCTCCAGCCACCTGCTGGCCGAGGTGGAGCAGACCTGTACCCACGCCGTGGTGGTGAACAAGGGCCGGATCGTCGCGTCCGGCCCGGTCGAGGAGATCGTCGGCGAGTCGCCCAGCGTGCTCTTCGACGTCACCGACCCGCAGGCCGCCCGTACCGTGCTGGACCGGCTTGCCGGGGTGCGGGTGCTGCCCGACGGTGCGGGCCAGCTGGTGGTGGACACCAACGGCACCGCCCGCAGTGAGGTGGTGGCGGAGCTGGTCCGGGCCGGGATCGGGGTGGACCGGGTGGTGCCGAGGCGCCGCCTGGAGGACGCGTTCCTCGCCCTGGTGGGCGAGAACTCTCGGGGAAGCGGGGACAGGTGATGGCGGGCTCTGGCGTCGAGGCGCGCCCGGACGGCGCGGGCCGGGCCGGCTCGGTCGGTGCGGCGGCGGGCTACCGACCTTCGGCGACGCTGCCGTTCGGCGCGGAGTTCCGGCGGCAGGCGTCGCGGCGGCGTACCCAGCTGGCCCTCGGGTTCATGGTGCTGCTGCCGCTGATCATCCTGATCGCGTTCCAGTTCGACTCCGGGAACGACGACGACAACGGGCGGGGCGAGTTCGGCAGCCTGATCGAGTTCGCCACCAGCGGCGGGCTGAACTTCACCCTGTTCACCATCTTCGTCTCGGCGTCGTTCCTGCTGGTCGTGGTGGTGGCGTTGTTCTGCGGGGACACCGTGGCCAGCGAGGCGAGCTGGGGCAGCCTGCGCTACCTGCTGTCGGTGCCGGTGCCCCGGGCGCGGCTGCTGGCGGTGAAGCTGCTGGTCGCGCTCGCGTACTCGGCGCTGGCGCTGCTGCTGCTCGCCGGCACCGCCCTGCTGATCGGCACCCTGCGCTACGGCTGGGAGCCGTTGCGCAGCACCGTGGCCGCCGAGTTGGCGCCGGGGGAGGGGCTGCTGCGGCTGCTGGGCGTCCTCGGCTACCTGGCGGTCGTCCTGCTGGTGGTGGCCGGCCTGGCGTTCCTGCTGTCGGTGACGACGGACGCCGCGCTGGGTGCGGTCGGCGGGGCCGTGCTGCTCTGGATCCTCTCCAGCATCCTCGACCAGATCACCGCGCTCGGCGCGCTGCGCGCGTTCCTGCCGACCCACTACGGCACCGCCTGGCTCGGGCTGCTCTCCACGCCGGTGCAGACCGACGACGTGGTCCGCGGATCCATCTCGGCGATCAGCTACGCGACGCTCTTCTGGGGCCTGGCGTTCTGGCGGTTCACCCGCAAGGACGTCGTCTCATAGCACCGGCACGGACCGGGTCGGTTCGGGCGTACCCGGTGCCGGCGCGTCCTGTGTCGGGCCGGCCGGTGTCGGCGTGGCCGCCGGCTCGGTCGCGTTCCGCCAGGCGCTGACCCCGACCCGGTTGGTGTTGCCCAGGTCGATCGGGCCGTCCAGGCCGACGGGCTGGGCCGGCTGGCCGGCGACCGGGGCGACCTCCAGGCGCTCCCCGGCGGTGGCGACCACGGTCGGGTCGGTCACCAGGTTGCGCCAGAGCACGGCGGCGGTGGCTCGCTCTCCGGGTTGCAGGGTCATCGACCGGGGCGGGTCGTCGAAGCCGGAGGTGATGCCGGTCGCCCCCTCGACCGCCTGGACCGGGATCGGCTCGCCGTCGGCGTCGAGCACGCGCAGGGACGGGTAGCCGTGCAGCGGGTAGCTGGTCGGACCGCAGTTGACCAGCTCCAGGCCGAGCGCGCGCAGCCCCATGGCGGCGTCGGTCCCGAGGGCGCGGATCCGGACGCCCGGCTCCGGGCACGCGGCCAGCGGGTCGGCCCCCGACGCCGTCGGGCCCGGTCCGGCCGTCCCGGTCGCCGGTGCCGGCCCGTCCCCGCCCATGCGCGAGTGGTCGTCGAGGGTGCAGGCGCTGAGCAGCAGGGCGCCGGCGATCGGCAGGCCGAGGAGTGTGTGGCGGCGACGCGCCGCCGGTCGGGATGCCATCCGCCGATCCTCGCATCCGCCGATCCCGCCTGCCGGGCGGCCGGTTGCCGTCTCGCACGCGGCCGGTTGCCGTCTCGCACGCGGCCGGTTGCCGTCTCGCACGCGGCCGGTTGCCGTCTGGCGCGCCGCCGGCCCGCCGTGGTGTGTCCGGCCGCCGCTGTCGAGCTGCCCCGTCCGTGCTACCGCCCGGGTCGACGCAGTGTCTCTGGCGCCTGTCGAGCTGGATCGGGTGGGACATCGCTGGCGTCCTGGCCGATGGAACAGGTGCCGGCGTGCTCGGCGCGCCGGGCGCACCGGCCGCCGCCGGGTAGCCGGTGGTCGCACCAGATCCGGGTACGCAGGAACTGGCGGTCCTCCTCGCTGAGCGTCGTCTCGCCGAAGTCGATGACGGTGACGTGCCCGAGCGAGCCCCGGAGCGCCTCGGCCAGCGCGGCGGCCCCGGCCAGGCTGGTGAGGGTGGTGGGCAGGTGGACGATCCAGCGCGGTGCCGAGGGATCCGCCCCGGGGCGGTCGCCGTCCCGAGTGCTCTGGTCCATGGCCCTCCCTGTGGTCGCGGCGCCGAGGCGGGCGGGGTCGTACGACAGCCGCCCGGGTGGCTGCCGGCCGGAGCCCGGCACCCGCCCCGGGCCTGCTCGTGCGCCGCGCCACAGCGGCACGGCTGGTGCGATCTGCGATCTGCGAACTGCCGAGGTGCCGGGGCGGCCTGCGGGCCACCCCGGCGGTCCGGGAGGACCCCGGAGAGGGAATCTGCCCTGGTGCCAACCCGGGCGACTCGCCCCGATGCTATTCAACCTAGTGACATAGGTCAACGATGTTCTTGAGGTTTGCGGTGATCAGATGATCAGATGGGAGTGCCAACCCGGAGGACTCCATGCCTGCCATCCCTCTCAGCTACGTCGATATCGCAGCCGACGTCACCGCTCGCATCGAGGCGGGCGAGTACCAGCCCGGCGACAAGCTTCCGTCCTACTCAAAGCTTGCGGAGTTGTACTCCGTCTCCTTCTCGACAGCTGCCCGGGCGGTGGCTTTGCTTCGTGACCGGGGCGTCGTGGTCGGCGCGCCGGGTCGCGGCGTCTACGTCCGCGAGCAGGGCGGGCGCCGGCAGTAGGTGCGCGGTCAGGGTGTCCGCTCCCCGGTTCGGTCGGCTGCCTCGTCCGAGTGATGCCGCCGGGCGGCGGCATCCGAGTTCGGGTCGACGGCTCGTCCCGGTGACTCGGTGTCGGCGGTGGTGGCGCCCGGGCCTGCCGCGCCGGGGGAGGGCGGTCAGCCGGCGGAGGCCGGGGCGGGCGCGGCGAGCACCGCGTCGAGCAGGCCGGGGTAGAGGCGGTCCAGCTCCTCCCGGCGCAGCCGGACGAACCGGCTGGTGCCGGCCACCCGGGTGCGGGTCAGTCCGGCCTCGCGCAGCACCTTCAGGTGGTGGCTGCGGGTGGCCTTGGAGACCCCGAACTCGAAGGTGCCGCAGGCGTACTCGCCGCCCTCGGCGAGTGTCCGCACGATCCCCAGCCGGACGTCGTCGGCCAGTGCGGCCAGCACGGCGGTGACCGGCACGTCGCGCAACTCGGGTTCGTGCAGCTCCATGTGACCAGTGTAACGCTTGTTCGACTTTCGTCGAACAAGCTCCTACTGTCGTGGGCGTTGGTTCGAAGATACTCGAACATAGGAGCTGTCATGCGCTCTCGGGCCGCCGCCTTCCCGCTGCTCGCCGTCCTCAGCTGGGGCGTGATGTTCCCCGTCCTGGCCAGCGCGCTGGTCCGGGTCGACGCGCTGAACCTGGCCACCGCCCGGTACGTCCTGGCCGCCGCCGTCCTGCTCGCCCTGCTACTGCTCCGGGAGGGGGCCGTCGCGCTGCGCCTCGCCGGCCGGGCCACGGAGGTGGCGGTGCTCGGCATCGTCGGGTTCGCCGGCTTCAACCTGCTGACCAACCTGGCGCTCGGGCACGCCGCCCCGCAGCAGATCGCGCTCTTCGCCGCCACCACCCCGCTGGTCACCCAACTGGTCCGCTGGGCACGCGACGGCGTACGCCCACGGCCGGCGCTCCTCGCGCTCTCCCTGGTCGCGCTGGTCGGCGTCGGCCTGGTGATCACCCGCGGCCGGCTCGACGGCCTCGGTGAGTTCGGCGTGGGTGGGCTGCTGATGGTGGGCGCGGTGCTCGCCTGGGCGACCTACACGCACGGGGCGAGCCGGTTCGGCGGTTGGTCCCCGCTGCGCTACACCACCCTGACCACGCTCGCCGGGATGCTCGCCATGCTGGCCGCGAGCACCGTGGCCGACCTCGCCGGCTGGCAGCACGCGCCGGCCGCCGCCGACCTCGTCGCGGTCGCCCCGCAGCTGGCGTACGCCGTCATCGTGGCCGCGGTGATCGCGGTGCTGGCCTGGAACACCGGCGTGCAGCGGCTCGGCTCGGCCAACGCGGCGCTGTTCATGAACCTGGTCCCGGTGACCACGTTCGCGGTGCAGGCCGTCCGCGGCTACCAGGTCGGCGCGGTGGAGCTGGTCGGCGCGGCGCTGACCATCGCCGCCCTGGTCGCCGCCAACCTGACCACCCGCCCGCGCCCGGTCGCCCGCCAACGCCCCGCCGACTCCGCGGGGACCGCGGTCGCCGACCCGGTGGCGGTGGTCGACCCGGTCGCGGCGGTCGCCCGCTAGCAGGATCGTGCGGGGCCGCTCACAGCGTGGGAACCCGGCTCGGCAGACGCGGCAGCAGTGCATAGACTCGGCGGCACAACTTCATACCTCATCCAGAGGGGCTGAGGGATACGGCCCGACGACGCCCCGGCAACCACCCCGCGCGCTCACCGCAGAGCGACCGGCGGGGCAGGTGCCAATTCCGTCCCCGCCGCAGGGTGCGACGCGGGGAAAGATGAGAGGAATCTCGACATGACGTCGACGCTTGCCCCCTCGGGCATCGACACCACCGCCAGCCCCGCCCGCGCCCTGGTCTGCCGCGCCTGTTCGGCCCGGTACCCACTCGCCGCTCAGCACGCCTGCTACGAGTGCTTCGGCCCACTGGAGGTCGACTACGACAGCGCGGCGCTCGCCACCGTCACCCGGGAGCGGATCGAGGCCGGCCCGCAGAACATCTGGCGGTACGCGGCCCTGCTCCCAGCCGGCCAGGACCCGGCGACCCGGGTCACCCTGGACCCGGGGCTCACCCCGCTGGTCGCCGCCCCGCACCTTGCCGCCGAGCTGGGCATCACCGCGCCGCTCTGGGTCAAGGACGACAGCGCCAACCCGACCCACTCGTTCAAGGACCGGGTGGTCTCGGTGGCGCTGACCGCCGCCCGGGCGCTCGGCTTCACCCGGTTCGCCTGCGCCTCGACCGGCAACCTGGCCAACTCGGTCGCCGCGCACGCGGCCCGTGCCGGGGTTCCCTCGGTGGTCTTCATCCCCAGCGACCTGGAACAGGGCAAGGTGGTCACCACCGCTGTCTACGGCGGTGAGCTGGTCGCCATCGACGGCTCGTACGACGACGTGAACCGGCTCTGCGGCGAGCTGGTGGAGACCGACGAGTTCGAGGACACCGCGTTCGTCAACGTCAACGTGCGCCCCTACTATGCCGAGGGCTCCAAGACCCTGGGCTACGAGGTGGCCGAGCAGCTCGGCTGGCGGATCCCGGCGCAGGTCGTGATCCCGATGGCCTCCGGTGAGCTGCTCACGAAGATCGACAAGGCGTTCAGCGAGCTGGTCGAGATCGGCCTGGTGGAGGCGCCGGCCGGCGGCTGGAAGGTGTTCGGCGCCCAGTCGGCCGGCTGCAACCCGATCGCCACCGCCCTGCACGCCGGCACCGACACCATCACCCCCGTGAAGCCCACCGGCATCGCCAAGTCGCTCAACATCGGCGACCCGGCCGCCGGGCTCTACGCGCTGGAGGCGGTGCGGCGCACCGGCGGCTGGATGGAGTACGTCGACGACGACGAGATCCGGGCCGGCATCGAGCTGCTGGCCCGGACCACCGGCGTGTTCGCCGAGACCGCCGGCGGGGTCACCGTGGCGGTACTGCGCAAGCTGGTCGAGTCCGGCCGGCTCGACCCGGCTGCCGAGACGGTCGTCTTCAACACCGGCGAGGGGCTGAAGACCCTCGACGCGGTCGCCGGCCAGGTCGGCCCCACCCACCGGATCAAGCCGTCGCTGCGCGCCGCCCGTGACGCCGGCCTGCTCGGCTGACCACCCTGCCTCCCCC
>NZ_POUB01000015.1 GCF_003236335.1 Micromonospora deserti | reverse complement strand
CCCGTACACCGCCGCCCTCCTGTCGGCCGTCCCGGTGGCCGACCCGCAGGTCGAGCGGCACCGGCGGCGGATCATCCTCACCGGTGACATCCCCAGCCCGGTGGACCCGCCCGACGGCTGCCGGTTCCGCACCCGCTGCCCACAGGCCCGGCCCGACTGCGCCCGGACTGACCCACTGCTCGCCGAGGTCGACCCCGGCCACCGGGCGGCCTGTCTGTTCGCCGGCGATGCGGTACGGCAGATGCGGTCGGACGCCCCCAGGTAGGGGATCCCGCGTTGCCGAATCCCCGCCGAACTGCTCGCCGGGACCGGTGACCAATCCGCGATCGCGTTTACCCGTGGCGGCCGTGGATGGTCGGTACGCCACTTGGTGCACTCGGCCTCATCTGTCACGTAGACACCCCTTGCCCCAGGTTGGCCCGATTTTCCTGCGGCCGAACCCGAACCCGCCTCAGGATCGGATCGGGAACGGGACAAGGCCTGATCTGCCGATCCACCAGCGCACGCCTCGGCTCGAGGGCCCGGTCGGATACCAGTCCAGTCGCGAGAGGTACGGGTCTGATGCCGGCGAAGAAGATCATGGTCTTCACTATTCCGAATGACGGTCACCTGAACATCCTCAAGCGAATGATCCGCCAGCATCAGGCCGCGTACGACTTCCAACTGGTGCTCGTCGACCGCCGGAACACCCCGCCTGACCTCAGCGACGTCACCCACCGGGTCGTCACGCTGGAACGGTCTCGGCAGTTCCTGAACACGCCCGCATCGCAGGTCTTCCAGCGGGTCGACGCGTTACTCGACGATTGCGTGCGCGTGGCCCGGTCCTTCGACCCCGACCTGATCATCTACGACTTCTGCGCGTTGGAAGGCCACTTCGTTGCCCGGATCCTGGGCATCCCGTCCTGGTGCTCGATCCCGGGACTGATGGGACCGTTCACCCACTGCGCCTACCTTGCCGCGAACCTGTCCTCCGCGGTCAACCAGCGCGCCATCCAGTCGATACAACAACGGTTCAGCCTCGACATCTGCCAACCCGGGCTCGAGATCATCTCCAACTGCCTGCACATCCCGGCGGAGGTGAACCTGCTCTGGTCGTACCCCGCCGTGACGCCGGCCGACTTCCGGCACAACCGGGAGGACGCGACATACAGATTCGCCGGCTACCTCTCCGACGGATACCGCCGAGCAGAGGGGCCGGTCGGTCCCCCGACGGTGTACCTCTCATTCGGAACCGAGGTGATGGACAACCTCTGGCTGACCCAGGAAGCCACCCGGGTCGGCGTCCGGACCTGCGTCGCCGCGCTGGCGCAGCGGTGGAAATCGGACCCGATCCAGGTGGTCTTCGCCACGCAGGGCAAGACGGTGCTGGACCACTATCCACCCAACTGGGCGGTGCACGACAAGGTCGACCAGCAGGAGGTCCTGAGCAGAGCTGACGTGTTCGTGACGCACGGCGGCAGCAACAGCTTCCACGAAGCCATCCTGCTACAGGTTCCGATGGTGGTCGTACCGTTCTTCGGCGATCAGATACTGGTGGCGCAACGGGCCGACGACTTGGGCATCGGCATCGGCGTCGTGACCGACGACAGCATCGACAAAGAAAAGTCGAAGCGGTTGTTGAACGCTGACCTCGTCGATCGGATAGATGAGGCCGTCATCCAGGTACTCGCCACCGACAAGTACCGCAGAAGCTTCGACGCTCTGCCACTGGAAGCCACAGCACCCCTGTCCGGATTGGTGGAGGAGACGGTGGCCGAGGCGCCGGCGGCAACCGTACCGGGCCAGGACCTGCCCGGGCATGATCTCGGCCCGGATTGGGAGGCCGCGCTGTCCGCCCCGTCATCCCACACCGGCGTCGATCCGACAGGGCGTACAGCCGCAGCGACAACGGACAGGGGCCCAAGATGAACTTCGAAGGTGGTCCTCGCCGGCTCGCCGGCGTCGTCGTCATGACGGGCGATGATCACCGCGGGCGACTGTCCGAGCGGTTACGGACGGAGCCGCCGCCGAAACGGCAGCGACAGTCACGCCCGCAGAGCCCGGTAGGTGGTCGCGGCCACCGCGCCGTAGGCGAGGTGCGGTATCACGTCCGAGGCCCAGTCGGTGGCGCTCCATGTCCGAGGGTCGGTGACCTTGAGCAGGGTCAGGGGCATGTTCGAGCCGATCATCGCCGCTGCGGTGAGCGCACCGACGGCGGTGGCCCACCGGGGCCGTTCGGATGCCACGACGGCGTACAGCGCGGCAGCGCCAAGGCCGGTGGCGTAACCGAGCAGTGGGCCGAGCCCGGCGCGTCGGTTGGCGGCGGCCTGCTCGTCACCAAGGGTGACGTGTAGCTTTCCGGCAAGGCGGTCGACGCTCTGCTCCGGCGTCTGGCTCGCGGGGCGGGCCCGCAGCGTCATGTCCAGGTAGGTGACGATGTTGAGGGCGCTGGTTCCGGCGGCGCCAGCGAGCATTCCGCGGAGAACATGTCGCATGGAAGCGGGCCTACCCACCGCCAGCGGGGTGAAACAGCTTGCGACAGTACTGGATCCGTGCGGGGCGGACCTGCCGTTCCGCTGGCAGCGCCGGCCCCGGGTACGCCGGCGGCTAGCACGGGGACCGGCCTACGCCTCGGGCCGCGACGACGCCGAGGAGCGAGGGCGGTAGCCAGAGTGATGTCGATGCCCCAGCGACCGAGGTGTCGGGCTGGCGGTGAGGTGCGCGGTGGTGCCGTTGCTGGCGCAAGGGTGGGAGGATCCGTCAGGTGGCGTCTCCGGGCTGAGCTACCGCATGCGGTTTTGCGGCGCGCAGGAGCATGCCGGTCGCCGCGAGGGCGCAGCACGCGGCGACCGCGACGATCATTGGCCGGTATCCGCCGGCGGCGGCGAGGAGGGCTGCTGCGGCCAGCGGTGCGGTCGCTTTGGCCAGGGTGACGGGCAGGGCCAGCATGCCGGCGATGCTCGCGTAGGCGGTGGTGCCGTAGCGGTCGACGAGCAGTGCGGGCGCGGCGAGGCTGGACACACCGAAGCCGAGGCCGAACGCGACGACGGCGACCACGGCGCCGGCTCTGTTCGCGGCGAGCACGGGAAGGCATACGGCGGCGAGAGCCTGGATCGCGAAGATCACCGCGACCACGGTGGTCGTCGGGGCAAGTCGCCGAGCGCCGGTGAGGACGATCCGGCCGGTGACGGACAGGACACCGAGCAGACCGGTGACGGTCGCGGCGAAAGTCGCGGGGTGCCCCCGGCTGGTCAGGTAGCCGACCAGGTGAACGACCATTGTGCTGGTAGCGGCGCCGTGCGCGACCAAGGTAACGACGAGGATCCAGAATCGGCCGTCTCGGGTGGCCGTGCGGGCCGTCACCCGGCGCTGCGCTGGTCGGCGGCGAGTGGATACTCGGGGTGGTTTGCGGATGATGGCGGCGTGCAGCGGCACGGTGGTCAGTCCGTGGATCGCGGCGAGGACGATCAGGGCCGTACGCCAGGTGAGGTGTTCGACGAGCAGCGCGGTCAGGGGGAGGAAGATGCTGCTGGCGAAGCCGGCGACGATGGTGACGGTGAGCAGGGCGGTGTCTCGGCGCGGCGGGGTGAACCAGGTGACGATGACGGCGAAGGCGGCCTGGTAGAGGACCATCGCGCCGGTGACGCCGATGGCGATCATGACCGCGTAGAGCTGCCAGACGGTGTGGATCTGGGACCATGCCAGGACCAGGGCGGTGGCGGCGAGGGAGCCGGCGGTCATGAGCGCGTGGCCGCCGTGGCGGTCCAGCCAGCGGCCGACGGGGATGGCCATGAGCGCGCCGGCGAGGACGGAGGCGGTCAGCGCGCCGGTCACGACCGTCGTGGAGGTGCCGAGGGCGCCGGCCATCGGGCCCAGCAGGACGGCGTAGGCGTAGTAGAGGGTGCCGTAGCCGACGGTTTGGGTGACGGCGAGGGCGGCGACCACTCGCCGGGCGTGGGTGATGCGGTGCCCGCCGACCGCCGGGTCGACGGGCACCGCCGCGGTGACGGGCATCAGCTGCCGCAGCAGCCGACGGTTTGGCCGCCGCTGGGGGCGGCGGCGCCGAGGGTGACCAGGTTCAGCGGAGCGGAGAGCAGGCCCCCGGAGACACCGGTCGCCAGCCCCCGGCCGGCGGGCTGGGCGGCCGGGGCGGGTCCGCAGCAGCTTTCGCCGCTGATGGAGTCGTCCGGGCTGCTGGAGCACACGCCGGTCTCGGGCAGGTCGAGCTGGACGTCGCGGGCGCCGTCCCAGTCCCCGGCGAGGGCGGCGACGACGGAGCGGACCTGCTCGTACCCGGTGGCCATGAGGAAGGTGGGCGCCCGGCCGTAGCTCTTCATGCCGACGGCGTAGTAGCCGACCTCCGGGTGGGACAGCTCGTCCACGCCGTGCGGGGGGACGGTGCCGCAGGAGTGCTCGTTGGGGTCGATCAGCGGCGCCAGGGCACGGGTGGCGCCCATGATCGGATCCAGGTCCAGGCGGAGCTCGGCGGCGATGGAGTGGTCGGGGCGGAAACCGGTCGCGGCGACAACCCGGTCCACCACGATCGACTCCTCTCCCCCGTCGGCGTGGCGGACCACCACCGCCACGCGGCCGTCGGCCGGGGTGAGGGCGTGCACCGAGAAGCCGGTGAGCAACCGGATCCGGCCGGCGTCGACGTGTCCCCGCAGCCGGGAGCCGAGAGCGCCGCGGGCCGGCAGGGCGTCGGCCTCGCCACCGCCGTAGCTGCGCGCCGGCGACGCGGACCGGATCGCCCAGGTCACCTCCGTGCGAGGAGCGGCGGCAGCCAACTCGGCGAGGGCGAGCAGGGTGTTGGCGGCGGAGTGGCCGGCCCCGACCACCAGGGTGTGCCGGCCGGCGAACCGGTCCCGGTCCACACCGAGCACGTCCGGCAGCGCGTGCTCCACGAACGCTGCGACCGCTCGCTCGCCACGGGCGGGCAGGCCCGAGGCGCCGAGCACGTTCGGCGTGCCCCAGGTGCCCGAAGCGTCGATCACCGCCCGGGCGAGCACCTCGCCGCCGTCAGCAAGGCGAACCAGAAAGGGGGCCTGGTCACGCCCGGTGGTACGCAGCCGGTCCAACCCGAGCCGGCTGATCGCCTCGACCCGGACGCCGTAGCGCACATGCGGCTTCAGCTGCGGCAGCTCCGCCAGCGGCTGAAGGTAGTCACCGGCGAGTTCGGCGCCGGTGGGCAGGGCCTCCGGATCGGGGGCGACCCAACCGGCGTCGTCGAGCAGCCGGCGGGCGGCGGCGTCGACGTCGTACCGCCACGGGGAGAACACCCGCACATGCCCCCACTGCCGGACGGCCGCGCCGGCGGTGTCCCCGGCCTCAAGGACGGTGAAGGGAAGACCACGCTCGCACAGGTGCGCGGCAGCAGCCAGGCCGACCGGACCGGCACCGATCACAACGACGGGAAGCTCGCTCATCGGGTACTCCTCTATGTTGACAATTGTCGAATCAAGAAGGTGCAGAACGGCCCCGACCGGCGGACCCGGACGGGTCAGCTGATGACAGGGCTCCGGCGCTCCACCAGCACCACGTCGCGCCACCGGCCGTGGTGCCGGCCGACCCGCTCGCGAACGCCGATGACGCGGAATCCCGCTCGTTGGTGCAGGGCGAGGCTGGCGGCGTTCTCCGGGAAGACACCGGACTGGATGGTCCAGATCCCGGCCGCCTCGGTCGATTCGATCAGGGCGTCCAGCAGCAGCCGTGCCACCCCCCGTCCTCGGGCGGCGGTGTCGACGTAGATGGAGTGCTCGACCACGCCGGCGTACACCGCCCGGGTCGAGGTCGGGGAGACGGCGACCCAGCCGAGCACGGCGCCGTCGCCGTCGACGGCCACGAAGCGGTGCCCAGGCAGCTTGCCGGCGTCGAACGCCGGCCAGGTCGGTGCGACGGTCTCGAAGCTGGCGTCGCCCCCGTCCAGGCCGGCCTGGTAGATCGCCAGGACCCGGCCGGCGTCGTCGGTCGTCATGGGTCGGACGGTGAGGTCGGCCATCAGCATGCTCCGTTCGGGTTCGGGTTCGGGTTCGGGTTCGGGTTCGGGTTCGGGGCCGGGCGACCCATGACGACGTCGGCGGCGGAGGGGAAGCAGCCGACACAGGCGTCGTTGATGCGGTAGAGGCGGGCGGTGCCGAGCGGCTCCACGAGCACGAACCGCACCTCGGTGAGGATCTTCAGGTGCTGCGAGACGGTGGACTGCGCCAGGCCGGCCGCAGCGACGATCTCGCCGACGCTCATCGGCCGGGCGTGCCGGGCCAGGTACTCGACGATCTGCACCCGGCTCGGATCGGCCAGGGCCCGGAACCACGACGCGTACGTCTGCGCCGTGTCCCGGTCGAGCAGTTCACCCACCGTCACTCCTCTATCGTTAATCGCCGATTGACGATCGAATTCTAGCGGTCACGGCCGCACACGACGACCCCGCCCCTCCGATGAACCCTGTCTTGACGCCCGTCTAACCAGAGACTTGCACGCTGATTAGAGAGGTGTCAACCTAGAGTCATGTCGAAGCAAGCGGCGTCGCGCACGGTACTGGACCTGAACTCCGACACACCCTGCTGCCAGCCACTGGCGCAGCGTCGGGTCCCGGCCGAGACCGCCGCGGTGCTCGCGCCCGCGTTCAAGGCCCTCGGCGACCCGGTGCGGCTGCAGCTGATGTCGATGATCGCCTCGGCCGAGGGTGGCGAGGCGTGCGTCTGCGACCTCACCCCCGCCTTCGACCTGACCGGCCCCACCATCTCGCACCACCTCCGGACGCTGCGCGAGGTTGGGCTGGTCGACGCGGAGCGGCGCGGCACCTGGGTCTACTACCGGGCTCGTCCGGCGATCCTGCGGCAGCTCGCGACGCTACTGGCCGTCGAGCCGACCACCACCTCCTAGCCCCTCGGCTCGTCCGCCACCGCCTGCTCGTACGCCCGGGTCGGCTCCGCTGGCACCCCACCCCCCGCCGGCGGCGACAGGTCCCGCCGTCAGTGCCGCACCGCATCAGACCGGTGCGCCGTGTCGCGGGCCCGCCGATGCCGCCACCCCCCGCCTGACAGCTGCGCGGCGAGGGCGGTGATGACGTGGGTGGCGTCGCGTCCGACCCCGCGCAGGGTGTTCGACGAGAAGGTCCGTTGGAACTCCAACCCCAGGTAGCCGAGGCCGGGATGGGTCGTGGAGACGCCAGCCGCGTGCCGCGGCACTCCCCGCTTTAGCGCGCCGAGTGGGGCCAGGTACCCGAGATCGGGACGGTAGCCGGTGGCGAGGATCACCGCATCGACCGGTTCGGCGCTGCCGTCGGCCCAGATCACGCCGTCGGGGGTCAGGGCGGTGAACATGTCCCGGCGGTCCACCAGTCCGGTGGCGATGGCGTCCCGATAGACACCGGTGTCGAGCACGGCGGCGTGCCGGACGAGGCGGGCGAGCACCGAGCGGGGCAGGCGGTCCACGCCGGTGACGCGAAGCCAGTGGTGCACGTCCCGGCCGCGGATCCGCTGTGGCACGAACTGGATGGGAGCCCGGGTGGCGAGGGTGACCGTGGCGTGCGGGGCGATCTCGTGCGCGACCTGGACGGCGGAGTTGCCGGCACCCACGACCACGACGCGCTTGCCGGCGTACGGCTCGGGTCGACGGTAGTGGGCGACGTGCCGCAGCTCGCCGGCGAAGCCGTCCCGGCCGGGCAGGGGTGGCAGGTACGGGTTTCCGAATGAGCCGCTGGCAGCCACGACACCCGCCGCCGACACCTCCTCGCCGGTGTCGGTGCGGACGAGGAAGCCCCCGTCCGGTCGTGGCTGTACGGCGGCGACCCGGGCCCGGGTGCGGATGTCGGCGTCGATGCTCTTGGCGTAGTGACGCAGGTACGTGACGACCTCGTCGCGCGCCGGGTAACGGTCGGCCTCTCCCCCGTCGAACACCATGCCGGGCAGGGAGCAGTACCGGGCGGGCGAGAACAGGGTAAGGCTGTCGTAGTAGTCCGGCCAGGAGCCGACCGGCTCCGCACCGGCGTGCAGGACGACCGGACGCAGGCCGGCGGCCAGCGCGGCCCGAGCGGCGGTGAGGCCGGCCTGGCCGCCGCCGACGATGATCACGGGTTCGGTTCGAGGAGCCACCTCACCATAATATCGTCATTTTGTTGAATGACAATATGATGGTGGTGCGGAAGGGTGAGAGCATGACCCAGGCGACACCCGGACGGCCGGGACCGACCCCCCCGGCCGCGGATCCCGTCGGCACTCCTGCCGGGCTGGCGCCACCGACGCAGGAGTTCCTCAAGGCGCTGGGTAGCCCGACCCGGCAACGGATCATGATGCTGTTCGCCCAGGGCGCCGAGTTGTCGGTCGGCGAGGTGGCGGAGCGCGTCGGGATCAGCCAGGCCACCGCGTCGCAACAGCTGACGCTGCTACGACGGGGACGGGTGGTGACATCGCGGCGCGACGGGAAGACCGTCTACTACCGGGCGGACCGCGCCGGGGTCCTCGCGGCACTGGCCGATCTGCAGTCCTACCTGGCGACCTGCTGCTGACCCACGGCGGTAGCGGCGCCGCGGAGCACCTCCCCGGATCTGGCCGCCCTGCGGTGCGACGGCCCCCGCCGCGACGGGCGTGAGCCGCCGTCAGTCGGCGAGCACGTCGAGCAGGAGCGCGGCGGTCCAGCCGAACGCCGGCGAGCCCAGCCCCGCCCCGGTGTCCGGGTGGAAGTACTCGTGACACCCGGCCCGGGCCACCAGCTCGATCATCGAGTTCCGCAGCCCTTCCGCCAGCTCCGGACGGCCGTGGCTGAGCAGCCCTTGCCGCAGCAGCCAGTTGATGTTCATCCAGCTCGGCCCGCGCCAGTAGCGCAGCGGCTCGAAGTCGGGCGCGGTGCGGTCGTGGCTGGGCAGCGGCCGGTGCATCCGGCGGGCCAGCCCGAACCGCGCCGAGCACGCCTCGACCACCACCGTCCCCGCCTGCCGCCGGGGTAGGTCGGGCAGGATCAGCGGGGCCAGGCCGAGCACCGTCCGGGCCGGGATCAACCGGTCGGTGCGCAGGTCCCGGGGCTGAAAGGTGCCGGTGGCCGGGTCGTACAGCCGGCGCACCAGGGCCGCGGTGATCCGCGCCGCCCGCTCCCGGTGCGGGCCGGGGTCGGCGCCGACCACCTCCGCGATGCTCGCCAGCGCGTGCTCGGCGACCCCCCTGGCGGCGTTGACCAGCGGGCACTCCACCAGGAACGGGTGCCGCCCGGCCAGGGCCTCGTCCCGGTAGCGGCCGTCCCGATAGGACGCCACGATCGCCAGGTAGCGCGCGTAGTCGAGGTCCGTGGGGCGGTGCGCCGCGTCGACGCGCGCGGTGTCCTGCCGGCGGTACGCGCGCATGACCGCCGCGTCGGCGGGCACCGCCGCCAGCGGAGCGTCCCAGGCGGGGCTGTTGTCCAGCCCGGACTCCCACGGGTGCACCAGACAGGCGAGCCCGCCCCCGCCGACGTCCCGACAGGTGGCGAGGTAGCGCTGCTGGGCAACCAGCCGGGGGTAGAGCCGGCCCAGCGCCGCCCGCGCGGCGTCGGAGGGGAAGCGCCGGTACGCCCGCCAGGCCGCGAGCGCGTGCACCGGCGGCTGGACCAGCCCGGAGGTGGCGGCGTCCGGGGCGCCGTCGGCGATCGAGGAGTTCCAGAACTCCGGTCCCGGGAAGTACGCCGCGCCCCGCAGTGCCGGGTTGAAGACGATGTGCGGCACCCGCCCGTCCGCCCACTGCGCCCGGAACAGGCTCTCCAGCTCCCGCCAGGCGCGCTCGGGGCGGACGTGGGCCCAGCCGATCGCGATGAACGCCGAGTCCCAGCTCCACTGGTGCGGGTAGAGGGTGCGCGACGGCACCGTGTGGTCGTGTTCCCAGTTGCCGTCGAGGGTGGCGACGGCCACCTGCCACAGCTCCGCGGTGGCCCGCGGGCCGCCCCCCGTGTCGCCGCGGCTCACGCCACCGCCCGCGGGCGGGGCAGGGCGTGCCGCAGCACCGTGGCGGCCTGCTGCAGGGCCCGGACCGGGTCGCCGCGCAGCCGGCACTCCAGCGCGAGCCACCCCCGGTAGTCGATCTCCAGCAGGGTCCGGATGATCGCCGGCCAGTCGAGGTGGCCGGCGCCCGGCTGGTACCGGTTGGAGTCGCTGACCTGGACGTGCCCGAGGTACGGCGCGGCGGCCCGCAGCGCCCGGTGCGGATCGTCCTCCTCGATGTTCATGTGGAAGGTGTCGGCGACCACCCGGACCGAGGGCAGCCCGACGGCCGCGCAGAGGGCCACCGCCTGGTCGAGCCGGTTCACCATGTGGTCCTCGTATCGGTTCAGCGGTTCCAGGAAGAGGACGACCCCCTCGGCGCGGGCGTGCTCGCCCAGCTCGCCGAGGGCGTCAACGAGCACCTGCCGGTCGCCGGCCGGGGTGCGGGGCGGCTCGAACGGTGGCAGCCGGCGGGAGAACATCCCCCACGCCGCCGGGGTCATCGCGCCGACCCCGCCGAGTTCGGCGATCACCGACAGCTGGGAGCGCAGGTTGCGCACCGCGTCGCGGGAGCGTACCGGGTCGAAGTCGCCGATGAAGTGGTCCATCTCGACGCAGACGGTGGGCAGCACCACCCCGGCGGCGCGGGCTCGACGCAGCTCGGGCAGCCGGCGGGCGAACGCGAGGTCACCCCGGCCGCGCAGCTCGATCGCGTGGTAGCCGAGGGCGGTGGCCAGGGCATACTTCTGGATCAGGTCGCTGCCCGGCAGGAGTTGCTCCTGACAGGCCAGGGGGATGGTCATCAGAACCTCAACACGACTTGCAGAACATCACCGGCACCGCGGTCGAGCAGCGCCAGCGCGTCGGCCACCGCGCTGGCGTCGACGACGTGGCTCACCAGCGGCAGCGGATCGACACTGCCCTCGGCCACCAGGTCCATGAAGGTGTGTGCGACGCGGGCACCGGTCCACCGGCCGGCCAGGCCGGGCGCCGGCGCCGGCCCGGAGACCTGAGCCGCCACCAGCTGGATGCGGTTGTGGTGGAACTCCTCGCCCAGGCCGAGCCCGTCGGCCGGGCCCTGGTAGAAGCCGGCGGCCACGACGCGACCGGCGTGGGTGGTGGCCCGGATCGCCTCGTGCAGCGCCGGGTACGCCCCGGAGAGTTCCAGGCAGACGTCCGCGCCCCGGCCGGCGGTGGCGGTATGCAGCGCCGCCGCGGCCGAGTCGGTGGTGACGTCGACGACCAGCCGGGCGCCGAGGCGAGCGGCGTGCGCCAGCCGGCCGGGCACCCGGTCGACCGCCACCACCCGGGCGCCGGAGAGCACGGCGAGCCGGGTGGCGAGCAGCCCGATGACGCCCTGCCCGAAGACCCCGACCCAGTCGCCGAGGTGCAGGTCGCCGGCGAGCACCGCGGTGAGCGCGATCGCGCCCGGCCGGGCGAAGACCGCCGCGAGGGGGTCGAGCCCGGCCGGCAGCGGGTGCACCGCGTCGGCGGGCAGGACGGCCTCGGCGCGGTGCCCCCAGATGCCCCAGACGACCTGCCCAAGCCCCCGGCCGGTCACGTCGGGCGCCACCTCGACGATCTCGCCGACCTCTTCGTAGCCGAAGCCGACCAGCGGGTACGGCACGGCGGTCTGCCGGGGCACGAACATCCGGGTGGCGTCGTCCCAGTCCTTGCGGAGCCGGGGGTTGCTGCCCCGGTAGAGGGTCAGCTCGGTGCCGGCCGAGATGCCGGAGTAGCAGATGCGGACGCGGACCCGGCCAGGCCCGAGCGGATCCGGGGGGCAGGGTTCGAGACTGATCCGTCGGGGCCCGGCCAGAGAGACAACCCAGTTGACCATGAGTCACATCCCGGTAGCACTGGGTTCCAGTGTAGGTAAAAAATCGTTATATGTCTTGTCATTGATAGATCGAAGTGCTGAATCCGTCATGCACCCCTTCGGGAGGAGTGCCCCCACCCTGTCGACGCCTCCGAAGCGGATGCTCGCCAGGTCTGGCCGTTCCCGTCGATCGTCATCGCGATCCCGCTCGTCGCCGTCATGGCGGCGCGGGGCAGGGCTGACCAACCGGCGGCCGGGGCGTCCCGGCACTGCCCGTCCACCGTCCGGTCACCGTGCGAACCGCCTGCTCAGTAACGCTGCCGTCCGGCGGCGGAGGCCGTAGCGTCGGACGGAGCCGCTTGCGGCGGACACGGGGGAACAGACAGCCGACCTGCTTCGGGCGGGCCGGACGCGATGTATCACGACCTTCCGTATCCAGCGCAGGCAAGGGGGCCGGCGATGAGGAAGACAAGGCATGACAGCCCCACGGGCACCGCGGGCGAGGACTACACGCGGCGATTGCAGCGGCTCGGTGGCACCCGGTGGAAGAGACTGCTCGACGTGCAGGCGCCGTACCGGTGGAACCTGCGCCGGCTCCGGCTGGGCCGCACCCTGGACGTCGGGTCGGGCCTCGGGCGCAACCTGGCCAACCTTGGTGGCGCCGGCGTCGGGGTGGACCACAACCCCACCTCCGTGGCGGCCACCCGGGCCGCCGGCTTCGAGGCGTACACCACCGAGGAGTTCTTCCGCTCCCCGCACGCGCGCCCGGACGCCTTCGACTCGATGCTCGCCGCGCATCTGCTCGAACACATGCCGGCCGAGCAGGGCCGCGAGGTGGTCGCGTCGTACCTGCCGTTCGTCCGCTCCGGCGGCCGGGCGGTCTTCATCACGCCGCAGGAGCGCGGCTACGCCAGCGACGCGTCGCACGTGCGGTTCGTCGGGTTCGCCGAGGCGGCGGAGGCGTGCCGGGATCTCGGCCTGACCGTCGAGCGGCAGTACTCGTTCCCGTTCCCCCGCGCGTTCGGCCGGCTCTTCACCTACAACGAGTTCGTCACCGTGGCCCGGCTGCCCTGACGCCCCCGTGGTTACGGTAGGGGTATGGCCAATCCGACCCGATGGTCGACCGACACCGGTCCGGAGCACTCGCAGTGGTACGTCGACCGGTTCCGCCGGCTGGCCGCCGAGGGGGCGGACCTGGCCGGGGAGGCCCGGCTGCTGGACACGCTGGTGCCACCCCGGTCGCGGATCCTCGACGCCGGCTGCGGCACCGGCCGGGTCGGCGCGGAGCTGGCCGCCAGGGGCCACACGGTGATCGGGGTGGACGCCGATCCGGTGCTGGTCGAGGCCGCCCGGGTCGACCACCCGGGGCCCCGCTGGCTGGTCGCCGACCTCGCCGAGCTGGACCTGGCGGCGGTCGGCGAGCCCGAGCCGTTCGACGGGGCCGTGGTCGCCGGCAACGTGATGGCGTTCGTCGCGCCGGGCACCGAGCGGGAGGTGCTCCGCCGGATCACCGCCCACCTGCGCCCGGACGGCGTGATGGCGGTCGGCTTCGGCACCGACCGGGGTTACCCGCTGACCGACTTCGACGCCGACGCGGTGGCCGCCGGGCTGCGCGTGGAGCACCGCTTCGCCACCTGGGACCTGCGCCCGTGGCGGGAGGAGAACGACTTCGCGGTCACCGTGCTGCGCCGCCCGGCCGCCTGAACACCCACACCGTGCGGACGGCGGGCGTCGCGGTGGGCACCCGCAGCCGGTCCGGCCGGCGCCGCCGCCCCTGGGCAGGGCAGGCGGGTCAGGCCGGGGCGGCGACGACCCGCGCGGCGGCCGGGTCGAGGGTGGCGCCGGCCGGCACCAGGCTGACCAGGCCGGCCGGCAACCGGGCCGGCCGGACGTCCCGGTAGCCGAGCATGCCGAGCACCTCGCGGCCGGAGAGCACATACCGCCGGCCGAGGTCGGTGATCACTGAGACCGCCCCGCCGGACGCGCCGGGTGACGCCACCGCCTCGACGACCACGCCCCGACCCGGCTCCACCACGACGTGGTCGGCGAGCACCCCGCCGGCGGTCGCCGGGGCGGCGGTACGCGGCGCGGCGGCAAGGTCCGGCGACCGTACACCGAGGCGGACGTCGACCACCCCGCCGTCGTCGCCGACCCGGGTGCAGAGAGTCCCGGTGTCGGGGGCGGCCAGCCGGGGCGGCACGGTCGGCGGGGCGGTGGGCCCGGTCGGCGCGAGGTCGGGCAGCTTCGGCAGCGCGGCGAACCGCCCGAGGGTGATCGGCTCCGGCTCCTTCTGGCCGGTGCGGGCCAGCAGCAGGCTGGCCTGCAACTCGGTGATCCCGGCCAGCCCGTCGCGCAGCGCGACGGCGTACTGGCGCCCGCCGCCGGAGTTGCGGACCAGGTAGACCTCGCCGATCCGCCCCCCGGACACCCGCGCGGAGGGTTCGCCCTCGTCGGGCAGCGCGAGCGGAGCCAGGTCGGCACCGGCCGGCAGGCTGTTGAGCAGGGCCGGGGCCACCGGGACGGCCCGGGCCCGGGTGGCCGCCAGCGCGGCCAGCACCCGGTTGGCGTCCCGGACCAGGTAGCGGCGTTGGCGCCAGAGCAGGTGCAGGCCACCGTCGGCGTGCCGCAGCAGCAGCGCATCCTCGGCCAGCGACCGGCCGCCGGCGGCGTCCACCCCGATCAGCAGCGCCGAGCGGGGCTCCGACCGGTCGCCGTCGGTGGCCACGGAGCAGACCGTCCACGGCGCGGTCGACAGCCGGCCGGGCGCGGGCAGCGAGTCGGGGGCGTCGGCGATACCCAGCGGCAGCCCGCGCGGGACCCCCTCGATGGAGCGCCGGGAGACCAGCACCGTCTTCGGCCGGTCCGCGCCGATGATCAGCAGGGCGGAGGCGTAGTTGAGCACCGGGTGCAGCTTCTCCTCCCGGTAGACGAACCGGGCTCCCGACTCCTTCTCCACGATGACCGCGCCCGTGTCCCGCCAGCCGCTGCCGCCCCCGGCGAACAGGCCGTAGAGGGCGAAGCCGCCCAGCCCGATCGCCGCGACCAGGACGCTGGCCAGCCCGGCGCCCGCGAGCCGCCGGAACGGCGACTGCGCCGGATCGGTCTCGCGCATCACCAGGGCGGCGACCGCCCGCTGGATGGTGAACTGGTACGAGTGCAGTTGGTCCTGCCGCGACGGCATGGGATCCCTTCCGTGGCACGGGTCGGGGCACAGGATATGCGGTGCGTCGATGCCCCGAGGACCCTGCGTGTCGCCACCGGCACCGCCGCCCGACCGCCCCATTGGCAGGACAGATACCCCCTGGGGTATGTTGGGCAAGCAGCGAGGTGACCGCTGCGGCCCGGGCCTTCTCACGGCCGGCGAGCTTTCTGCGAACGGAGGTGGACGGTGAAGCTTCGACCCGAGATGACCGCCGACGCGCTGAACCGGCTCAAGCGGGCGCGGGGGCAGCTGAACGCGGTGATCGAGATGATGGAGAGCGGGCAGGACTGCCGCGAGGCGTTGACCCAGCTCGCTGCCGTCTCCAAGGCCATCGACCGGGCCGGCTTCAAGATCATCGCGTCGGGCATGCGGCACTGCACCGCCGCCCGAGAGCGCGGCGACGCCCCGGAGATGACCGAGGAGGAGCTGGAAAAGCTGTTCCTCGCCCTCGCCTGAGTCCGATCGCACCGACCCACGTCGCGTAGTCGGGGCGTGGGCGGGTAGACCGCTGGCGTGCGCGATCGACGCCGGGGTCTCTTCGTTGCATACCCCCGAGGGTATATGGATCTGGATGGGAGAACGGCAATGGCAGTGGACGTGTCCGTGATCGCGACGTCGTCCCTCGGCGACCGCAGCTACCTGACCTCCGACGGCGAGGTGGGCATCGTGGTCGACCCGCAACGGGACATCGACCGGGTGATCTACCTGGCCGGCCGTACCGGGGTGCGGATCACCCACGTGGTGGAGACGCACATCCACAACGACTACGTCTCCGGCGGGCGGGAGCTGGCCCGGATCACCGGGGCGCACTACCTGGTCGCCGCGGCCGACGAGGTCGACTTCGCGCGGGTCCCGGTCGCCGACGGGGACGAGGTCACCGTCTCCAACACCATGCGGCTGCGGGTGGTCGCCACCCCCGGGCACACCTTCCACCACCTGTCCTACGTCCTGGACGCCGCGGGCGAGAACGGCTGGCGGCCTCTGGGGGTCTTCACCGGCGGCTCGCTGCTGTTCGGCACCACCGGTCGCACCGACCTGCAGGGCCGGCAGCACGCCCACGAGCTTGCCCACCACCAGCACGCCTCGGCCAAGCGGCTGGCGGACCTGCTGCCCGACGGGGCCGAGGTGTGGCCCACGCACGGGTTCGGCAGCTTCTGCTCGGCCAGCCAGGCCGACGCGCCGGAGTCGACGATCGGCCGGGAGCGGCAGGCCAACCCCGTGCTGCGGCTGGCCGCCGACGACTTCGTCGGGGAGACGCTGACCGGGCTGGACACGTACCCGGCGTACTACGCCCACATGGGCGTGGCCAACCTCGCCGGCCCCGCCCCGGTGGACCTCACCCCGGTCGCCCGGGCCGACGCCGCCGAACTGCGTGAGCGGATCAGCGCCGGGCAGTGGGTCGTCGACCTGCGGCACCGCAAGGCGTACGCGGCCTCGCACCTGGCCGGCACCGTCAGCCTCGGGCTCGACGGCCCGATGTCGACCTGGCTCGGCTGGCTGATCGACTGGGGGACGCCGATCACGCTGCTGGCCGAGACGCCGGAACAGGTCGCCGACGCCCAGCGCGAACTCGTGCGCATCGGCATCGACCGGCCGGCGGCTCAGGCCACCGGTACGCCAGAGCAGTGGGCGGCCGACCGCGGACACCTGCACGAGCTGCGGATGGCCGACTTCCCCGCACTGGCCGCCGCCCGTGCCGGTGACCCCCCTGCGGAGCTGCCCACCCCGGACGTGGTCCTCGACGTACGGATGACCAACGAGTGGACCAGCGGGCACATCGAGGGTGCGGTGCACGTCCCGCTGCCCGACCTGCCGAAGCGGCTCGCCGACGTGCCCGCCGGCAGCGTGTGGGTGCACTGCGGCTCCGGCTACCGGGCCACCGCGGCCGCGTCACTGCTGGCCAACGCCGGCCGCGAGGTCGTCGTCATCGACGACACGTTCGGCCGGGCCGAGGCCGCCGGCGTCGCCATGGCCGGGAACGGCTGACCTGATCCGACCCACCAGCCGGCACCGACCGACGGCGGCCTGGCCACCCCTGCCCAGAGTCCGCCCGATGAACCCGAACGAGGAAGAATGAGCGATCCGGAAGCCCCCCGCCCGACCACGCTCGACGCCGCCAGCCTGCGCGAGCTGATCGACTCCGGCCGCGCGCCGCGCCTGCTGGACGTGCGTACCCCGGCCGAGTTCGAGACCGCGCACATCCCCGGCGCCTACAACGTCCCGCTCGACCTGCTCCGAGAGCACCGTGCGGAACTGCGCAACCACCTCGACGAGGACGTGGTGCTGATCTGCCGCTCCGGCGCCCGCGCCAGCCAGGCCCGGCAAGCGCTCGCCCCGGTCGGCCTGCCCAACCTCACGGTGTTGGACGGCGGCATGACGGCCTGGCGGGCCGCCGACGCCCCGACCACGCGGGGCGTCCCGCGCTGGGACCTGGAGCGGCAGGTCCGCCTGGTCGCCGGCTCGGTCGTCCTGGTCAGCATCCTGGGTTCGCTGTTCGTGCCCCACCTCACGTGGGTCGCCGGCCTTGTCGGCGCCGGCCTCACCGTCGCCGCCGTCACCAACACCTGCGCCCTGGGCACGCTGCTCGGCAAGCTGCCGTACAACCGCGGCGCCCGCTGTGACCTGGACAGCGTCGTCGGCCAGCTGCGTGCCGGGCCGCGGGCATGACCGGCGGCCTCGCGCTGACCGTCGGGCTGGCCGTCCTCATCGGGATCAGCCTCGGCCTGCTCGGCGGCGGCGGGTCCATCCTCGCCGTACCGCTGCTGGTCTACGTCGCCGACCTGCCCGCGAAGGAGGCGATCGCCACCTCACTGCTGGTCGTCGGGGTGACCAGCGCGGTGGGTGTGCTGCCGCACGCCCGCGCCAGGCGGATCCGGTGGCGCACGGGTCTGGTCTTCGGGGTCGCCGGCATGGCCGGCGCGTACGCCGGAGGGCGCCTCGCCGCGTCCGTCCCGGCGGCGGTCCTGCTCACCGGATTCGCCCTGATGATGCTCGCCACCGCGACCGCGATGATCCGTGGCCGGCGCGGCACCGGAGGCGAGCCTGTGCCACACGAACTCCCGGTACCGCGGGTCGTCCTCGACGGTGTCCTGGTCGGCCTGGTCACCGGCCTGGTCGGGGCCGGCGGCGGCTTCCTGGTGGTGCCCGCGCTGACCCTGCTCGGCGGTCTGCCGATGCCGGTCGCGATCGGCACCTCCCTCGTCGTCATCGCGATGAAGTCCCTCGCGGGCCTGGCGGGATACCTCTCCGCCGTCAGCGTCGGCTGGGGCCTGGCGGCCGCGGTGACCGCCGCCGCCGTGGTGGGCAGCCTCGCCGGCGGCCGCCTGACAGGGCACATCCGGGAAGAGGTGTTGCGCCCGGCGTTCGGCTGGTTCGTGGTGGTGATGGGCGTCCTCGTCCTCGGCCAGCAGCTACCCGGCCAGCTGCGGGGCGACCCACTCCTGTGGACCGCCGTCGCCGGGCTCGCCGGTACGGTCGCGGCGGTCGCGCTGCTCGCCGCCGGGTGCCGGGGCGGGCGCGAGTGGATCCCGTCGCCGGTCTGCCGCGCTCTGCGCGCGGTCGCGGCCCGGTGAGAGGCTCACGCGGGAGAGGAGCCGACATGGACAGCAGCGACTGGGACGCGCGGTACGCGGCCGCGCCCGAACTGGTGTGGAGCGACCAGCCGAACCGGTTCGTGGTCGAGGAGTTGGGTGGCCTGCCGCCCGGCCGGGCGGTGGACGTGGCGGCCGGCGAGGGGCGCAACGCGGTCTGGCTGGCCGGGGCGGCGGCACCGGCGGTCCGCGGGATCCGGCGATCCTGCTCACCCCGGAGCAGGTCGTCGCCGCGCTCGACGGGCTGCGCGTCGAGCGGGCGGAGACGGCCCGCCGCCCGGTCGCCCGACCCGACGGCTCGACGCTCGACGCCCTGGACACCGTCGTCGTCGCGACCCGGGCTTGACCGGCGGCGGGGCGGACGTCAGGGCGCAGGATCAGCCGGGCCGCCGCGGCCGGGCGGCGCGCCGGCCGCCGCCGGCCGCGCCGGTCGGTAGGATCCGGCGGCGTGGGCGCACGCTTCGAGGAACTGGCCTGGCGGGAGACCCCGCTCGGCGCGATCAGCCTGCGCCGGCGCCGCGACCCGTCGCTCGGTGTCGAGGTGTACGAGGTCAAGCTCGACGACGAGTTCCTCATGTCCAGCCTCTTCCCCGTCGCGGAGATCGAGCTGGCCCGGCTGGGCCTGGCCCCGTTCGGCGCGCAGGCCCTCGACGTGGTCGTCGGCGGCCTCGGCCTCGGCTACACCGCGCGGACGGCGCTGGCCGACGACCGGGTCCGCACGCTGGTCGTGGTGGAGGCGGTCGAAGACGTGATCGACTGGCACCGGCGAGGTCTGCTCCCCTTCGCGGCGGGGCTGGCCGCCGATCCGCGTACCCGGCTGGTGCGGGCCGACTTCTTCGCCGCCGTCGCCGGTCCCACCGGCTTCGACCCGGACGCTCCGGGTCGGCGCTTCCACGCCGTGCTGCTGGACGTCGACCACTCGCCCCGGCACGTGCTGCACCCCAGCCACGCCCCCTTCTACAGCCCCGGCGGGCTGCGGCGGCTCGCCGGGCACCTGCACCCGGACGGGGTGTTCGCCCTCTGGTCGGACGACCCGCCCGATCCCGAGTTCGAGCGGGTGCTCGCCGAGGTGTTCCGTACCGCGCGGGCGCACGTCGTCCGGTTCCCCAACCCGCTCACCGGCGGGGAGTCGGCGAACACCGTCTACGTCGCCCAACGCTGACCCGCCCGCTCGGCCAGCGGCCCCTGGTTGCTGCTCTCTTCGGCAGCGGACTGAGCCGGCCGGGTGCCGACCGGTTGCCGGTCGTGGCCTGCGCGGATCGTGGTCTGGTCTGCGCCGGGTCGCGGCTGGCCGGGGATCGGCACGAGTCGGGCCGACAGCCGGGCCGGTCAGCCGCGCGGGGCAGCCGGCGGCAGATGATCAGCCAGAACAGCGAGGTAGGTCCGCCGGGCCTCGGCGTGCCGTCGGACGCCATCGTCCGTCGCGGCGACGAACACGCCACGGCGGTCGGCCTCGCAGATCGCCCGCCGGACGAGGCCGCGCTTCTCCAGCCGGTCGACGGTGCGGGACAGCGCGCTCTGGCTGAGATACATGTCCCCCGCCAGATCCTGCATGCGACGCTTGTCACCATCCCAGACGACGAGCCGGTCGAGCGTCTCGAACTCTGTCCGGGTGAGGGCGTGCCGCTCCTGAAGGGCCCGGTCGAGCTGGCCGGAGACCCGGTTGTAGCTGGTCAGCAACGAGCGCCAGCGCTCGATCAGGTCAACCTCGGACATCATCGCGCGGATCGTACCCCCGGTCGTGATTTCTGTGCACGCAATTATATGCTGACGCATAAGATGCATAGACATTAGATGTGCCCGCATCTAATGTCGGTCGGGTGATCGACAACGCCACCGGCACGACGCCGGTCATCACGACACCGGCCGGCTCGCTGCCTGCCGACGGGCCCGCCCGCGCCGCGTCCCACTGGACGCCGCGGCTCTGGGGACTCCTCGGTGTGCTCTGCGCCGTGCTGTTCCTCGACGCACTCGACGTCTCGATGGTCGGCGTGGCCCTACCCTCCATCGGGGCCGACCTCGGTCTGTCCACCGCCTCGCTGCAATGGATCGTCAACGGCTACGTCCTCGGCTACGGTGGGTTGCTGCTGCTCGGCGGCCGCACCGCGGACCTGCTCGGCCGACGGGTGACCTTCCTGGTGGCGCTGGGCGTCTTCGCCGTCGCGTCCCTGGTCGGCGGCCTGGTGGACGACGGCACGCTGCTCGTCGCCACCCGCTTCGTCAAGGGCCTCGCGGCCGCCTTCACCGCCCCCACCGCACTGTCCATCCTGACCACCACGTTTCCCGCCGGGCCGGCCCGGAACCGGGCGCTCTCCATCTTCACGGTCTTCGGCGCCAGCGGCTACTCCAGCGGCCTCATCATGGGCGGACTCCTCACCGGCCTCGGCTGGCGATGGACCTTCCTCATCCCCGTACCGCTGGCAGTGGCGGCCCTGGCCGCCGGCCTCGCCCTGATCCCCCGGGACCGGCCCGCGGCCGACGGCGGGCACGACCTGGTCGGCGCGCTCAGCCTCACCGGCGGGATGCTCGCGGCCGTGTACGCCGTGGTCACCGCTCCGGAACGGGGCCTGCTCGACCCGGTGACGGTCGCCGTCGCCGTCGCCGCGGCCGCCCTGCTGGTGGGCTTCGTGTCCACCGAACGCCGGGTGCGACACCCGCTGATCCGGCTCGGCATCCTGCGCTCCGGCGCCGTCGTACGGGCCAACATCAGCATGGTCGCGCTGTTCGGCAGCTATCTCAGCTTTCAGTTCGTCATGACGCTCTACCTCCAGAACGTCCTGGAGTGGTCGCCGCTGCGGATGGCGCTGGCCCTGCTGCCCGCGGGACTGCTGGTCGCCTTCGGCGCACCGTTCGTCGCCCGCCTGATCGACCGGTACGGCACCGGGCGGGTGATCCTGGCCGCCATGGCCTCACTCGCCCTGGGCTACCTGTGGTTCCTGCTGACCGCCGGGAACGCGCCGCACTACCTGCTGACCATCCTGCCGACCATGCTCCTGCTCGGCGGCGGCTTCGCCTTCGGTTTCAGCTCGATCACCGCCCAGGCCACCGACGGTATCGACGACTCCGAACAGGGGCTGGCCTCCGGTCTGGTGCAGACCTCCGGCCAGGTGGGCGCCGCCCTGGTGCTCGCCGTCGTCACCGCCCTGGTGTCCGGCGACGAGGCAACCCGCCGGGCAGCCGACTTCAGCCAGTTCCGCCCGGGCATCAACCTCGTCACCGCGGTGGCGCTGGTCGGACTGGCGCTCAGCCTGGCGGCGCTGGTCAGGGGTCGCCGCGTGACGCACCACCGGTGAGCGGCTGCCGGCCGACGGCCCGCCGGACACCCGGCGGGCCGTCGGTCCGGCGTGCGCAACCGGTCGCGGGTGCCCCCACCCCGGCCGTCGCCCGACGACTGGTCGACGTCAGAACCAGTCGTCGCGCATCTCCAGGGTGGTCCGGTCGAGGCTCTCCAGCAGGTCGAACTGCGGGCCGGTGCGGGGCAGCTCGTAGCGGAAGAAGTATCGCGCGGCCTGCCGCTTGCCGGCGTGGAACGCAACGTCCGGCCCGTCACCCGCGCCGCCCGCCGCCTCCACCGCGAGCAGCTGCTCCAGCCACATCCAGGCGACCACCACGTGCCCGACCGCCTCCAGGTAAACGCTGGCGTTGGCCAACGCCATCTGCGGATCGCCGGTGTCCCACAGCCGGCGGGTGACCAGGGTGACCCGGTCCAGCGCCCCGCCGAGCCGGGCGGCCAGCTCGGCGGCCTCACCCTCTGCCTTCCACGCCCGGGTCACCGTGGCGCGGATCGTCTCCACCAGCAGCGCCAGCCCGGCACCGCCCCGCATGGTCGCCTTGCGGCCGAGCAGGTCCAGCGCCTGGATGCCGTGCGTACCCTCGTGGATCGGGTTGAGCCGGTTGTCCCGCCAGTGCTGCTCCACGTCGTGGTCACGGGTGTAGCCGGCCCCGCCGTGCACCTGGATGGCCAGGTCGTTCGCGGCCAGGCACCACTGCGCCGGCCAGCTCTTCACGATCGGGGTGAGCATGTCCAGCAGCAGGCGGGCCCGTTCCCGGTCGGCCTCGGCCGGCGCGGTATTCTGCTCGTCCAGCAGCCGCCCGCAGTAGAGCACCAGCGCCAGCGCACCCTCGACGTAACTCTTCTGCGCCAGCAGCATCCGCTTGACGTCGGCGTGCGCGACGATCGGCAGCTGTGGCGCCGTCGGGTCCTTGTCGGCCACCGGACGCCCCTGCGGCCGCTGCCGGGCGTACGCCAGGGACTTGAGGTAGCCGGTGTAGCCGAGGGCGGTGGCACCGGCGCCCACGCCGATCCGCGCCTCGTTCATCATGTGGAACATCTGCGCCAACCCCTGGTGCGGCTCCCCCACCAGGTAGCCGACCGCGCCCGGGTGGCCGTCCGGCCGGTGCACCCCGTCGCCGAAGTTGAGCAGCGTGTTGGTGGTCCCCCGGTAGCCCATCTTGTGGTTCAGACCGACCAGCACCACGTCGTTGCGGGCGCCGAGCGCGCCGCCGTCGTCGAGGAGCACCTTCGGCACGATGAACAGCGAGATCCCCTTGACCCCGGGCGGGCCGCCGGGGATCCGGGCCAGCACCAGGTGGACGATGTTCTCCGCCAGTTCGTGGTCACCGCCGGAGATCCACATCTTGGTGCCGAACAGCCGGTACGTCCCGTCGTCCTGCCGCTCGGCCCGTGTGGTGATGTCGGCCAGCGAGCTGCCCGCCTGCGGCTCGGACAGGCACATGGTCCCGAAGAAGCGTCCCCGCACCATCGGCCGGACCCAGGTGTCGACCTGCTCCGTGCTGCCGTACGCCAGCAGCAGGTTGGCGTTGCCCAGGGTCAGGAACGGGTACGCCGCGGTGCTCACATTGGCGGCCTGGAACCAGGCGAAACAGGCCGCCGACACGGCGTGCGGCAGCTGCATCCCGCCGACCGAGGCGTCCAGGCTCGCCGCCAGCAGGCCGGTCTCGGCGAAGACGTCGAGGGCCGCCTTGACCTGCGGGAGGGTGCGTACCCGCCGGCCGTCGAAGGTCGGCTCGGTGAGGTCCGCGGCCCGGTTGTGCGGGGCGAACCGCTCGGTGGCGACCCGCTCGGCGAGCTCCAGCACCGCGTCGAAGGTGTCCCGGGAGTGCTCCGCGTAGCGGGGCCGCTCGGTCAACCGCGTCACGTCCAGCCAGTCGTAGAGCAGGAAGCGCAGGTCGCGGACCGAGAGCAGAGTGGATGGCACGGATCTCCTTCCGTCGGCCGGGGCGGGGCCCGCCGTCGTGTGGCGTGACCACCCCGCAGCTCATCCTGGCCGATCGGGCCGACCGACGCACCAACCGTCGGCCCGCCGCGCCGCCCACGTCCAACGGGAGCCAGCGGCTCGGCGCCGCGCGGCCTGGGTCTGCCCCAGCACGACCCGCTGGCCCGGAGGTACGCCGCAAGCTGCGCGGCGCATCGTGACCGCCGCCACGTCACGAAGAGCCGCAGCGTCTGCCGCACCGCGTCGTCGGCCGTTGCCCGCGATCACCCGGCCTCGTCGAGCAGGCTGTCAACCAGATCGCGGGGCAGCCCGTGGGTGTCGTGCAGGTCGCGGTAGTCCGCGTCGGTGAGCGGCCCACGGGACCGGCGCCGGGAGACCACCGGTCGTCCCCGCCGCAGCAGCCCCCGGAACCGGCGCTCCTCCGCGGTGAGCACCTCGCGGACCTCGCCGACGGTCACCGGCTGTCCGAACCGGTCGAGGGTGTGCCCTACCGGCTCGGGCGGCAGGTCGGAGAGGCTGCGTGTCGGGTCGTCCCGCCACAGGGTGGTGAGGACCCGGCGGAGCAGCCGGCGCAGCACGTAGCCCCGGCCGGTGTTGGCCGGGCGGACGCCGTCGCCGACGACCACCACGCTGGTCCGCAGGTGGTCGCAGACCAGGCGCAGCGGCTGCTCCGGCAGGCCCCACCCGGAGACGCCGCCGACCCACGGCACGAGGCCCTCGCCCTCGAAGACCGACCGGTGACCCCGCAGCACCATCTCCAGGCGCTCCAGGCCCATGCCGGTGTCCACGTTGGGCTGCCGCAGCGGTGTGAGCCGACCGTCGTCGTGCCGGTGGTAGCGCATCTGCACGTGGTTCCAGACCTCCATCCACCGCTCGTCCGTGCCGGGGGTGCCCCGGGGCGGGCCGTCGCCGGTCCAGACGAAGATCTCCGAGTCCGGCCCGCACGGCCCGGTCGGGCCGTTGGACCACCAGTTCTCCGGCCCGGTCAGCTCGACCGGCAGGCCGATTTCGCCCCAGGTCCGCAGGGCAATCTCGTCCGGCCCGACCTGGTGGTCGCCGCCGAAGACGGTCACGTGCATCCGGTCGGGCCCGACGCCGAAGCCGTCCCGCAGCAACTCGTAGCCCCAGCGCAGGCTCTGGGAGATGTCGTAGTCGCCGAGCGACCACGAGCCGAGCATCTGGAACAGGGTCAGGTGGGTGCGGTCGCCGACCTCGTCGAGGTCGGTGGTGCGCAGGCAGCGCTGCACGTTCACCAGCCGCCGGCCGAGCGGGTGCGGGCGTCCGAGCAGGTAGGGCGTCAGCGGGTGCATCCCGGAGGTGGTGAACAGCACCGGGTCGCCCGGTGGTGGGACCAGCGAACCGTCCGGCACCGGCTGGTGGCCACGCTTGCGGAAGAAGTCGACGAAGGTGCGGCTGATCGGGTCGTACGTCATGGCGGTGGCCCTTCCGGGTGGGCGACCGGAAAGGGTCCGCGCCGGGACCGGCGGGCTGGGGCCACGGGAGGGCCGGCGGACCGTTTCCGGTCGCCGGCGGGTGGTCGGGAGGTCAGGCGGCGGCGACCGACGAGCGCGAAGCTCGCGCGGCCGCGGCGGCGTGCTGGTGCCTGATCTCCATGCCGTCGACTGTACGCGCACCAGGACGCCACCGCCCAGCGCGAATCGCGCCGACGGCGGCGTCGGGACGGTCAGGCGCCCGCGGACGCGAGCGCGGGCGCGGGCCGGTCGCCGGCCGGGCGGGTCTTCTCCCGGTTGGGCAGGGAAAGCCGGACGACCTTCCGCCACGCGGAGAACACCTGCCGGGGCAGCGAGCCGGTGGTGTAGGACAGCCCGTACCGGTCGAACAGGGCCCGCACCTCGGGGGCTATCTCCTGGTAGCGGTTGCTCGGCAGGTCCGGGAAGAGGTGGTGCTCGATCTGGAACGACAGGTTGCCGGTCATGAGGTGCAGCAGCCTGCTGCCGCTGATGTTGGCCGAGCCGAGCATCTGCCGCAGGTACCACTCGCCGCGGGTCTCGCCCTCGATCGAGGTCTTCGCGAAGGTTTCCACGCCCTCCGGGAAGTGCCCACACATGATCACGGAGTGGCTCCACACGTTCCGGATCAGGTTGGCGGTGAAGGTCGCCGCGAGGGTGTGCAGGAAGGACGGTCCGGACAGCAGCGGGTGCAGCACGTAGTCCTTGAGCACCTGCCGGCGGATCTTGCGGCCGACCGCGCGGGCCCGGGCGCGGAACTCCGGGGCCTTGTGCCGGCCCTTGCGCAGGTTGCGGCCTAGCTCCAGGTCGTACGCGGCGATGCCGTACTCGAAGAAGCAGGCGTTGAGGAGGTTCCACAGCGGCTGGCCCAGGTGGACCGGGTGCCAGGGCTGGTCCTCGTCGACCCGCATGATGCCGTAGCCGAGGTCGTTGTCCTTGCCGATCACGTTGGTGTACCGGTGGTGCAGCTCGTTGTGCGAGTGCTTCCACTGGTCGGCCGGGGAGACGTGGTCCCACTCCCAGCTGGTCGAATGGATCTTCGGGTCCCGCATCCAGTCCCACTGGCCGTGCAGGACGTTGTGCCCGATCTCCATGTTGTCCAGGATCTTCGCCACCGCGAGGCCGGCGGTGCCGACGATCCAGGCCGGCGGGAAGAGCGAGAACAGCAGCACCACGCGGCTGCCCGCCTCCAGCTTGCGCTGCGTCGAGATGACCTTGCGGATGTACCGGGCATCCCGCTCGCCCCGGGAGGCGATCACCCGGTCCCGGATCGCGTCGAGTTCCGCGCCGAGGGCCTCGATGTCCTCGGCGCTCAGGTGGGCGATCGGGTTGACGGGCTTCTTCTGGATCACGGTCACGTCGGTACTCCGGTCAGTGGTCGATGTCGCAGGCGCCGGCCGGGGCCGACACGCAGGTCTGGATCAGCACGCCGTCACCGGGGACCGCCGTGGTGAGCGCCCCGTTGCGCAGGTCGCGCACCGCGCCCTGGCGCAGCGGCAGGACGCAGCCGAAGCAGATGCCCATCCGGCAGCCCGAGGGCATCAGCACCCCGGCGGCCTCGCCCGCGTCGAGCAACGGGGTGGCCCCGTCGGCCTGGACGGTCACCGCCGACCGGCCGAAGGTGACCGTGCCGCCCTCGCCGGGGGTGATAATGGTCGGCCGGAACCGCTCGGTGTGCAGGCGGTCGGCCTGCCCGCCGGTCGCCCAGTGCTCCACCAGGGCGTCGAGCAACCCCACCGGGCCGCAGGCCCAGGTCTGCCGGTCGAGGTGGTCGGGCACCAGCTCGGCGAGCTGGCGCACCCCGAGCAGCCCGTCGGTGTCGGTGTGCCGCTCCACCAGGCGGATCGCGCCCCGCGCGGCGAGGTCGCGCAGCTCCGCGCCGAAGATCACGTCCGTCGGGGTGGGCGCCGAGTGCGCCAGGACCACGTCGGCGCCGGCGAGCGCACCCGCGCGCAGCATCCCCATCACCGGGGTGATCCCGCTGCCCGCGGTCACGAAGAGAACCCGCGCGGGCGGGTCTCCGGGCAGCACGAAGTCACCCTGGGCCTGGTCGAGCTGGACGATGGCCCCCGGGCGGACCCGCCGGACCAGGTGGTTGCTCACCACCCCGTCCGGGATGGCCTTCACGGTGATCGAGATCGGGTCGCCCCGGCGTCCCGGGGCCGAGGTGACCGAGTAGGCCCGCCACTGGCGTACCCCGTCGACGTCGACGCCGAGGCGGACGTACTGCCCCGGCCGGTGGCCACGCCAGTCGCGGCCAGGCTGGATCACCACGGTCGCCGCGTCCGGGGTCTCCGGGCGGACGGCGAGGATCCGGCCCCGCAGGTCGGCGCCGGAGCGCAGCGGAGCGACCAGGTCGAGGTAGTCGCCGGGCAGCAGCGGGGTGGTGACCGCCGCGGCGAGCCGCAGGATCCGGCGCCGCAGCGACGCCGGCGCGGGTGGGCGCGGGGCGGTGGTGGTCATAAGTCGATGCTCCCCGCGGCAGCGCATAGAATCTTGGCCTGGGAAGGTGAACCGGCCGAGTCACTTTGTGCGGAGGGAACAATGGCCGAACGCTCGGAGGCCACCCGACGCGCGGCCCGCCTGGAACTGGACGCGCCGGTGGCCGGCGCCCTGCGCGAGCGCCTGCCGTTGCTCGCCGAGCGCACGGTCACCGCCATCACCGCCGAGGTGCCCAGCTACTCGGGCACGCTCACCGGGCAGATGCGCGACAAGATCGAGAACGCGGTGCAGATCGCGCTCGGCACATTCCTGCAACTGGTCGAACATTCCCAGGCCGCCGATCCGAGCACCCCGCTCGCGCCGGCCCTGGAGGCCGCGTACGCCCTGGGCAGCGGTGAGGCGCGCTCCGGCCGCAGCATGGACGCGCTGCTGGCGGCCTACCGGGTGGGGGCCCGGGTCTCCTGGCGGGAGATGGCCACCACCACGGTGCAGGCCGGGCTGTCCGCCGCCACGGTCGCCCAGTTCGCCGAGCTGATGTTCGCCTACATCGACGAGCTCTCCGCCGCCAGCGTGGCCGGGCACGCCGACGAGCTGGCCAGCGCGGGCCGCGCCCGGCGGCGCAACCTGGAACGGCTCACCCGGCAGCTGCTCACCGGGGAACCCGAGGACGTGCTGCTGCGCAGCGCCGAGCGGGCGGACTGGCCGCCGCCGCAGACCCTCACGGTCGTCCTTCTGCCGCGGGCAAACCTGCGGGCGGCGCTCGCCCTGCTGCCCCCGCAGACCCTGGAGAGCGACGACCTACCGGCCGGGCCCGACGAGGAGCTGGCGGTGCTGGTGGTGCCCGATGCGCACGGCGACCGGCGCCGGCAGCTCGTCCGGGTGCTGCGCGGGCGCCGGGCGGTGGTCGGCCCCGCCCGCCCGTGGACCCGGGTGGCCTCGTCCTACCAGCGGGCGGTACGCGCGTCGGCGCTCGACCTGGCCCCGGGCGCCGACGGTGCCGCGCTGGACACCGAGCGGCACCTGGCCGAACTGGTGCTCAGCGCCGACCCGGAAGGGCTCGCCGACCTGCGCGCCCGGGTGTTGGAGCCGCTGTCGTCGCTGCCCCGCACCACCGCCGACCGGCTCACCGAGACGCTGCGGTCCTGGCTGCTGCACCACGGCCGGCGTGACGAGGTAGCCGCCGACCTCTTCGTCCATCCGCAGACGGTGCGCTACCGGATGGGCCAGCTCCGCGAGCTGTACGGCGACCGTCTCCACGACCCGGCCACCGTGCTCGACCTGACCGTCGCCCTGGCCGTCCCGCCGCGGGGATCGGACTGAACCGGTCAGGTCCCGACGTCGGTCCGCATCGGGGCGCGCCGTTCGCCGGCCGCACGGGCGATCGGCGCGGGGATCGCCGGCACGCGCGGGCCGGCCACCGCCGGCGGCGTCAGGGGCCGCGCCGGGTCCGGCGTCGCCCCGGCGCGGGATCGTCGTCGGACCGTACCTGCGCCACCGCCTCGCACAGGTCGGTCAGCGGGTCGAGCCGCTGCACGGTGCAGGCGACACGCTGCAGCAGCGTCCGGAAGGTCGCGGTGTCGGCCGGGTCGAGCGCGCCGAGCAGGTGTGACTCGACGCGCTGGAGCGCCTGCTGCCGCTGCTCCCACGCGGCCCGGCCCGCGTCCGTGGCGCAGACGAGACGGCTGCGCCGGTCGGCGGGGTCGGCGCGGCGCTGCACGAGGCCCCGCCGTTCGAGATCGTCGATCAGGTAGGTCAGGACGGTGCGGTCGATGCCGAGATCCTCGGCGACCGCGCCCTGGTTGCGGGCCGGTTCCCGGACGGACGCGGTCAGCACCTGGTAGCCGCGGGGCCCACCGGGTATGCCCTCCAGCGCCTGGTCGGCGGCCTTGACGTAGGCGCGGAAGACCACGCCCAGCATCCAACCCAGGTCGTCGTCGAGCGGATCCGGCCGTGGATGTGCCGCGGTCGCACCGGTCATCCGTCGAGAATAGCCGAGCGCGACAGACCATGTTGGCAAAAGATGTTCTGTATGACATAACATCTGGCTGGCAACACTTCAGGGAGCTGGAAGGGACTTCGATGAGCGACTACGGCCACCCGCTGACCTTCGGGTCGTTCCTGACGCCCGGCAACGCCGACCCGGCCCGGGTGGTGGCGCTCGCCGCCCTCGCCGAGCAGGTCGGGCTGGACCTGGTCACCTTCCAGGACCACCCGTACCAGCCGGCCCACCTGGACACCTGGACGCTGCTGAGCTTCGTCGCCGCGCGTACCAGCAGGGTCCACCTGTCCGCCAACGTCACGAACCTCCCGCTGCGGCCGCCGGCGGTGCTCGCCCGCGGCGTGGCGAGCCTCGACCTGCTCAGTGGCGGTCGGATCGAGCTGGGCCTGGGCGCCGGAGCGTTCTGGGACGCCATCGAGGCGATGGGCGGGCGCAAGCTCTCTCCCGGCCAGGGCGTGCAGGCCCTGGAGGAGGCCATCGAGATCATCCGCCAGGTCTGGGACGCCCAGGCCCGGGGCGGTGTCCGCGTCGACGGCGAATTCCACCGCGTGGTCGGTGCCAAGCGCGGCCCGGCGCCCGCCCACGACATCGGCATCTGGCTCGGCGCCTACAAGCCCCGGATGCTCGCGCTGACCGGCCGCCACGCCGACGGCTGGCTGCCGTCGCTGGGCTACCTGCAACCCGGCGACCTCGCCAAGGGCAACGCGATCATCGACGACGCCGCGCGGCAGGCCGGGCGTGAGCCCGCCGCCGTACGCCGGCTGCTCAACATCAACGGCCGGTTCACCCCGGCCGGCCGGGGCCCGCTGCACGGGCCCGCCGAGCAGTGGGCCGAGGAGCTGGCCGACCTGGCCCTGACCGACGGCATCAGCACCTTCATCCTGGCCAGCGACGACCCCGACGACCTGCGCCGCTTCGCCGCCGAGGTCGCGCCCGCCGTTCGCGAGTTCGTCGCCACCGAACGGTCCTCCGCCGAACAGTCCACCGCCGCCACCGCCGCAGCCGGGCCGGCGGAGCCAGCGGTGCCGGCCCGTACCGCGCGGCCGGCGGAGCGGCCCACGTCAGTGAGTCCCGGCGCCTTCACCGTCGTGCCGACCCCCGACGACGGCATCCGCCGCAGCGGCGTCCGGGTCTGGGACGAGTCCGCCCGCCCCACCGGCCCGGCGCGCGACCCGGACCGCACCTACACCCCGCACGATCTGGCCAGCGGCCAGCACCTCGTCGACGTGCACGACGGGCTGCGCGCCGAGCTGGCGCAGATCTACGACCTCATCGAGCAGGTCGCGGCCGGGACGATGGACGCCGGCACCGCCCGCTCCCACATCAACACGATGACCATGCGGCAGAACAAGTGGACGCTGGGCACCTACTGCGAGTCGTACTGCCGGCTGGTCACCACCCACCACACCCTCGAGGACCGGTCGTTGTTCCCGCACCTGCGCCGCGCCGACGCCCGGCTCGCCCCGGTCATCGACCGGCTGGAACAGGAGCACCACCTCATCCACGACGTCCTGGAACGGGTGGACCGCGCCCTGGTCGCGTTCGTCTCCGTGCCGGACGGGATGGCCGAGCTGCGCGCCGCGGTCGACCTGCTCAGCGACACGCTGCTATCCCACCTGTCCTACGAGGAGCGGGAACTGGTCGAGCCGATCGCCCGCCTCGGCGTGTCCTGACCGCCGCCGGCCCGGTCGCCGCCCACGGTGCGCCACGCCGCCCAAGCGCCACGCCCCCCACAGCGCCACGCCGCCCACGGTGCCACGGTGGCCGATCCGGGCCACCGCGGCACCCCTGGGCGGACGCGGCCCCGGTCAGGCCACGTGGGTGAGGTAGCCGGCGATCGCCTCGTCGAGCACCGCACGGCCGGGACGCGCCCACACCTGCTCGGCGAAGACCTCCACCTCGACCGGGCCGGCGTACCCGGCGGCGTCCACGGCCTCCCGGAAGCGGCGCAGCTCGACGCAGCCGGTCCCGGGCAGCCCCCGGCCGAGCAGCACCCCGGCCGGCAGCGGCGTCACCCAGTCGGCGACCTGGAAGCAGGCGATCCGGTTCTCCCGCCCGGCCCGCGCGATCTGCGTCCACACCTGGTCGTCCCACCACAGGTGGTAGGTGTCGATGACGACGCCCACCGCCTCGGGCGGGTACGGGTCGGCCAGGTCGAGCGCCTGGCCGAGGCTCGCGACCACGCACCGGTCCGAGCAGAACATCGGGTGCAGCGGCTCGACGGCGAGCCGTACCCCGGCGGCCTGCGCGTGCGGGACGAGCGCCCCGATCGCCTCGCCGACGTGGGCCCGGGCGGCGTCGAGGTCGCGGCTGCCGGCCGGCAGCCCGCCGGAGACCAGCACCAGCACCGGCGCGCCGACCGCGGCCGCCTCGTCGATCGCCCGCCGGTTCTCCTCCAGCCAGCCCGGGGCGTCGAAGAAGCCGCCCCGGCACAGCGAGGTGACGGCGAGGCCGGCCTCGCGCACCAGTGCCGCGGCGTTGTCGACGCCGTACGCCGCCAGGTCCTCCCGCCACAGCCCGACCCCGGGAACGCCGGCGTCGACGCAGCCGGCGACCAGCTCGGGCAGCGGCCACCGTTTGGTGGTGGCCGAGTTGAGCGCGAACCGCTTCACTGCGCCACCCCTGCGGTAATCAGGTACGCCCGCGCCCGGTGCGCGGCCAGCTCGGCGTCGGGCAGCAGGCCGGCGGCGTCGGCCAGCCGGAGCAGCCGGGCCAGGTGGGCCGGCGACCGGCCGGACTGCAGCCCGCCCACCATGGTGAAGTGGTCCTGGTGCCCGGCGAGCCAGGCCAGGAACACGATGCCGGTCTTGTAGTAGAACGTCGGCGCGCCGAACAGGTGCCGGGCCAACGGCAGCGTCGGTGCGAGCAGCCGGTCGTACGTCCCCGGGTCACCGGCGTCGAGAGCGCGCAGCGCGGCGGCGGCCGGCGGCGCGATGGCGGCCAGAACGCCGAGCAGCGCGTCCGAGTGGCCCTGGTCGTCGCCGCGGATCAGCGCCGGGTAGTTGAAGTCGTCGCCGGTGTAGAGGCGCACCCCGGCCGGCAACCGCCGGCGCAGCGCGACCTCGAAGTCCTCGTCCAACAGCGACAGCTTGATCCCGTCGACCTTGCCGGCGTGCGCCGCGATCAGCGCCACCACGGTGTCGGCGGCCCGGGCCGGGTCGGGGTCGCCCCAGTAGCCGGCGAGGGCCGGGTCGAAGGCGGGACCGAGCCAGTGCAGCACCACCGGGCCGTCCGCGTCGTCGATCAGCCGGCCGTACACGTCGAGGTAGTCGTCGGCGGAACGGGCCGCCGCGGCGAGGTGACGGCTGCACATCAGCACCGGCCGGGCGCCGGCGTCCTGCACGTCGGCGAGCTGCTCGGCGTACGCCTTGCGGATCTCCTCGAGGGTGGCCGGGCCGGCCGGCAACTGGTCGGTGGCCACGCCCGCGCAGATCGCGCCCCCCTCGGCCCGGGCCGCCGCCGCCGAGCGGCGCACCAGTTCGCGGGCCGTCGGGTAGTCCAGCCCCATGCCACGCTGGGCGGTGTCCATGGCCTCGGCGACGCCGAACCCGTGCGACCACAGGTACCGGCGGAACGCGAGCGTGGCGTCCCAGTCGACGGCGGCGGGCGCGCCGGGGACGTTCTCGGCCCGCGGGTCGGCGACGACGTGCGCCGCGGCGTACGCGACCCGGCCGGTGAAGCGCGCGCCGGGCGCGGCGTGCTCGCCACCCTGGCCGGACAGGGTGATCGTGCCGTCGGGCAGGTTGAGCGTGGTGTTCACGGCGCCAGCTCCGGAATCTCCACGCGCCGGCCCTCGCGCGCCGACCGCAGGCCCAGCTCGGCCAGCTGCACGCCGCGTGCCCCGGACCACAGGTCCCAGGTGTACGGGGCGTCCTCGGCGACGTGCCGCAGGAACATCTCCCACTGCGCCTTGAACCCGTTGTCGTACACGTCGTTGTCCGGCACCTCCTGCCACTGCGACCGGAAGTCGTCGGTGGACGGCAGGTCGGGGTTCCAGACCGGCTTCGGCGTGCTGGCGCGGTGCTGCACGCGGCAGCGGCGCAGGCCGGCGACCGCGCTGCCCTCGGTGCCGTCCACCTGGAACTCCACCAGTTCGTCCCGGTTGACCCGGACCGCCCAGGACGAGTTGATCTGGGCGACCACTCCCCCGTCGAGTTCGAAGATGGCGTACGCGGCGTCGTCCGCGGTCGCGTCGTAGGGCTGGCCGTCCTCGTCCCACCGCTGCGGGATGTGGGTGGTGACGTGCGCGGTGACCGCCCGCACCGGCGCGAAGATCTGCTCCAGCACGTAGTGCCAGTGCGGGAACATGTCGACCACGATGCCACCGCCGTCGGCTGCCCGGTAGTTCCAGCTCGGGCGCTGCGCCTCCTGCCAGTCGCCCTCGAAGACCCAGTAGCCGAACTCGCCGCGCACCGACAGGATCCGGCCGAAGAACCCGCCGCGCACCAGCCGGTCGAGCTTGCGCAGGCCGGGGAGGAAGAGCTTGTCCTGCACGACGCCGTGCCGCACACCCGCCGCGTCGGCGGCGCGGGCCAGCTCGACCGCGCCGGACAGGGTGGTCGCGGTGGGCTTCTCGGTGTAGATGTGCCTACCCGCGTCGATGGCGAGTCGGATCGCCTTCTCCCGCTCGCTGGTGACCTGGGCGTCGAAGTAGACGGAGACGTCCGGACGGGCCAGGGCGGCGGCGAGGTCGGTGGTCCACTCGGTGAGCCCGTGCCGGGCCGCGACGTCGCGCAGCTTGGCCTCGTTGCGGCCGACCAGGACGAGTTCCGGCCAGAGCCGACCACCGCCGCGCAGCGGGACGCCGCCCTGCTCGCGGATCGCGAGCAGGGACCGGACCAGATGCTGCCGGTAGCCCATCCGCCCGGTCACGCCGTTCATGACGATCCCTATCGGGACACGTGCCGTCATCGCCACCCTCCAGGTAAGCGCGTCCTACGGGCACCCGACTGCCGGGTGCCGTGACCTCGTCCCGGTCTTCCCGGGTGCCGGTACGCCGGCGGGGAACGGCGGCAGCGCCGCCGCCGTTCCCCGCCGGGCCCGGTCAGGCCGGCGTCCCGGTCACCGTGAGGTGACGCAGTCGGCCGACGTTGTCGAACGAGCCGAAGCCGACCCGTCCGGAGCCGAACGTGGTGTCCTTCGCGGTCATCACCGGGTCCTTGCGCCCGTCGACATACACCGCGATCTCGCCGGTGGCCGGCAGGTGCACCACCCGAACCTTGTGCCAGTCGGCGTCGGTGATCGCCGGGTTCGCGCCGCGGGACCGGCCGTTCCACTGGTGGTCGATCCGCTCCCGGTCGGCGTTGTTGACCTTGAAAATGCCGTTGTGCGGGTAGATCGTGTTGTCGGTGGACAGGTGCGCGTAGTAGAACTCCGTGTCCGACCGCCAGCCGAAGACGATGATCACGTCCCGGTTGGTCACCTCCACCGGGGTGTCGAGCCGTACCCGCGCCTCCACCTCGACCGACGACCACTGCGGCCCGGCGGTCAGGACGGCGTACTCGAACGGCCGACGGGGGCCGGGCCGGCTGACGCCCGCCTCGGCGAGGATGACCTCGTCGTTGGTGAACTGCCACTTCGACGGGGTCACCGGCGCCCAGTTCTCCGCGCCCGCGGTCCGGTACAGGCGGGTGTCGCCGACATCGCCACCGGCGTACTCGCGGGTGTCGGTGACCTTCCAGACCTTGCCGTTGGCCTTGGCGAGGATGTAGAGCTCACCGGCGGCGTCGGTGCCGAAGCGCAGGTCGACCCGCTCGGGGTTGCCCGGCGCGCCAGGGCCGGAGAGGTCCTGCATCCGCACCGGGTTGCCGGCGGCGTCGAACAACGCGAGCCGGTGGGTCGGGGCCAGGCCACGCCCACGGCGCATCTGGTGCGCCTCGGTGTAGAGGACCCGGCCGTCGACGAGGTCACCGAAGACGTACTTGCCGCGCAGCGCGGGCAGGTCCCGGCCCCGGTAGACGAACCCGCCGGCCACCGCGACACCGACGTCCGAGGTGCAGTTCCACCCCGGTGCCGGGTCGTGGTCGTACGCGGCCACCGGGTACGTGTACCCGTACCGCTCGTCGTCGTTGGGCAGCGGGAAGAGCTTGTTGCAGGGGTTCGTGGCCGTCTTGTCGAAGACGAAGGCGCCCTCCCGCTCGCTCCAGCCGAAGTTGTCTCCGGGGCGGACCTCGTAGATCGCCTCGACGGAGTGCTCACCGATGTGGCCGAGGTACATCCGGCCGGTGGCGCGGTCCCAGCTGAACCGGTGCGGGTCGCGGAAGCCTACCGCGTAGATCTCGCCGAGCGCGCCGTCCTGACCGACGAAGGGGTTCGACGGCGGGATGCCGTACCGCCCGTTGGCGGAGTTGGTGCCCTGCGGGTCGATGCGCAGCAGCTTGCCGTGCGGCACGGCCATGTTCTGCGGGTCGGTGTTACGCACGCCGAGGCCGCCGTCGCCGACGGCGAGATACAGCAGGCCGTAGTCGCTGTCGTCCCGCTCCGCCGTGGGGTTGAAGTTGATCTCCTGGACGCCGTGGATCTGGCCGCCGAACCCGATGCGCAGTACCTCACGGCGGCTGCCGGCGAAGGTGTCGGCGGCCGGGTCGGTCGCCGTCCACTCGGTGATGACGCCGTGGTAGACGGTGTTCGTCTGGGCGAAGTCCGGGACCTTGGTCGTGGCCGAGGCCCGTTCGGTGTGGATGGTGTAGAACCGGCCGTTGGTGCCGAACTCCGGGTGGAACGCGACGTACCCGAAGCCCTGGCCGAGGCCGCGACCGGAGAAGAACTGCGGGGCGAACGTGGCTGCCACGTCGAGGTAGACGTGCGGCACGCCGTCCTCGACCAGGTAGAGGTTGCCGTTAAGGTCGGGTACGGCACGGCGGCCGGAGCCGTCCGGCAGCTCCATGATCGTGTTGATCCGGGCGGTCCGCATCAGCCGCTGGTCGACCGGGGCCGGGTTGGGGAACGACTGCGGGAAGCTGACGTACTCGGTGAGGACCAGCCCGAGCCGGGACTGGGTCGGCATCTCGGGGATCGGGTCGTAGACCGGGTCGGCGGCCCGGGCGGGGCCGGCGACCAGGGTGGACAGGACGAGGGTGGCGGCCGTCAGCCCGGCCGCCAGGGCGGATCTGCGGATCCTGCCGTTACTGCGCACGCGAATCTCCTTCTCGGTGGGACGGTGCCGAGGGTGGTCAGCGGGCCATGTAGCGGTACTGCTTCTCGACGTCGCTCGCCGAGACCACGCTGTCGAGGAACATGAGGCCGTCCATGCGGCAGTCGCAGGGGTTCCGTTCCAGCGTGTCCTGCGGGAAGCTCCCGCCGATCTTGATGCCCCGGGGGTCGGAGGCGGTGGTCACGTGCGGGCCGGGCCCCGACACCAGCCACGGGTCGCCGGTGCGGGTGTAGAAGCCGTCCACCGGCTGGCCGTTGCGATAGAGCGCCATGGCGCCGGTGGTGAAGTCGAAGGTGGCGGCGAGGTGCACCCACTGCCCCTTCGGCAGCAGGGTCCGCCAGTCCTCGCCGGCGGCGAACATCTGCGAGTTGCCGCCGTCGAGACGCCGGCCGAGCGCGACCAGGCGCAGCTCGCCGTTGACGTCGATGAGTTCGAGCAGCGCCCGCACCCCGTGGCCGTCGGAGTCGCCGGTCAGCACGCCGGCCAGCCCGATCGCGTTGAACCGGTCGGTGGGGTTGGCGGTGGTGGAGTTCAGCGCGGGCTGGTCCATCTCCAACTTGAACCAGCCCATCACGGTGGTGCCCTCCACGCCGCTGAAGGCGCGCAGGGTGCGGACGCCGCTGGCCGAGAAGATGCCGGCCTTCCAGTCGTCGTTGCCGGCCTGGGCGGGGTTGACCTGCCGGGTCTGCAGCGCGTCGCCGCTGCGCTTGTAGGCCCGGTCGGGCACGCGCATGGCGGCGCCGCCGTTGACGAGTTCGATCTCGGTGCCGGAGCGGCCCTGGTCGCGTTCGAGCGCGACGTCGCCCTCCACCGGGTGGTCGAAGTCGTAGTAGGCGACCAGGTGCGATCGCAGGTGCGGGTGGACGTCGCGCGGGCGGTCCGGGTCCGCCTGCGCCGGTGGGGCCCCGGCGCCGGCCACGACACCGGCCACCAGCAGAGCGGCGGTGGCGGCGGCGGCGCGTCTGGCTCTGGACATCGCGTAGACCTCGTTTCGCGTCGGCGCGGGACGTAACCGCTTTCGTAAGCGCTTACTGGCCCGCGGTGAACCCTGTCGTGGAGGTGACTACCGCTTGGGCGAGACCGGTGGCTCGGCGGGCCGGCCGCCGAGGTACAGCTCGCCGAGTTGAGGATCGGCCAGCAGCTGCCCCGCCGGCCCGGAGATGTGCACCCGCCCGAGGTCGAGCACGCATCCGAGGTCGGCGTTCTCCAGCGCCCGCCGGGCGTTCTGCTCCACGAGCAGCACCGCCGTACCGGCGTCACGCATCCGCACGACCTGTTCGAACACCGTGCTGGTCGCCTTCGGGTCCAGGCCCATGGACGGCTCGTCGAGCAGCACGACCTTTGGGTTGACCATCAGCGACCGGGCGAACTCCACCTGCTTCTGCTGACCGCCGGAGAGCAGCCCGGCCAGCGAACCCCAGCGCTGCGCGACCACCGGGAAGAGTTCCTTGACGAACGCGGTCCGCTCGGCGACGAGCGCCTTGTCCTTGAGCGTGTAGCCGCCGAGGAGCACGTTCTCGGCCACGGTCATCTCCCGGAAGACGCTGTGCCCCTGCAGGACGTGCGCCACACCCGAGGCGAGCATCCGCTGCGGGCCCTGGCCGGTCACGTCCACACCCCCGACGAGGATTCGCCCGGTGCGCGGCTTGAGCAGCCCGCTGGCCACCTTCAGCACGGTCGACTTGCCGGCGCCGTTGGGCCCGACGAGGCAGACGATCGTGCCGGCGGGCACGGAGACGGTGAGACCGCGCAGCACCGGCGCGGCGCGCCCGTAGCCGGCCTGGACGTCGACGAGTTCGATTTCAGACGCCAAGGTATGCCCCCAGCACGCGTTCGTCGGTGCGGATGAGCGACGGCGGCCCCTCGGCGATCGGGCGGCCACGGTCGAACACCACGATGTGGTCACTGACACTCATCACCAGGTCCATGTTGTGCTCGACGATCACGAAGGTCCTCCCCTCGGCGTTGAGCTCGCGGACCAGGGTGCCGATCCGGTCGAGCAGCGCCGGGTTGACCCCGCCGGCCGGCTCGTCGAGCAGCACCGTCTCCGGGTCGCTCATCAGCACGCCGGCGAGCTCCAGCAGCTTCTGCTGGCCCCAGGACATGGTGCGTGCCTCGACGTCGGCGAGGTGCTCGATGCCCAGCCGGGTGAGCCACCCCCAGGCCCGGTCGACCTCGACCCGCGCCCTCGCGCCGCGCAGCTGGCCGACCAGGCCGGCCGGGCGGACCGCCGCGAGCACGTTGTCCAGCGCCGACATCCGGGGGAACACCCGGCACAGCTGGAAGGTGCGGCCGATGCCGGCGCGGACGATGGCGTGCGGCGCCCTGCGGGTGATGTCCTGCCCCCGGTAGGTCGTCTGCCCGCTGTCCGGCCGGATCATCCCCGTGACACAGTTGAAGAATGTCGTCTTGCCCGACCCGTTGGGCCCGATCAGGGCGTTGACCTGCCCGTGCCGGAACGTCACGGTGGCACCGTCGAGCGCCACCACGCCGCCGAACGCCTTGGTCAGGTTCGCCGTGGCCAGGCTGCGCACCTCGGTCATGCCCGCTCCCTCGTCGACTGTGGGCGCCCGCCGGCGGTGGCCGCCGCGGCGTCGCCCCGGTCCCGGGTGCCCTCCGCCGCGCTCGCGGCGGCCCGCTCGTCGCGCAGCTGCGCCGCGGTGACCTCGCGGATGGAGCTCTGCGTCGGCCGCGACAGCCGGTTGAGCAGCCCGCCGATCGCCGGCAGGACACCGTCGGGCATGAACAGCACGACCAGCGCGAGCAGCAGGCCGGTCGCGACCAGGTGCAGCGGCGTGTTGCCGAACTCCACCTTGAAGTACTCCAGCGCGAACCCGACCACGAGCGCGCCGACCACCGGCCCGAACAGGTGCCGGACCCCGCCGAGCAGCGCCATCAGCACCATGTACGAGCCGGTCAGGATCGAGAACTGGAAGACCGGGTCGAGATCGCCGAACCAGAGCGCGTAGAGCCCGCCGGCCAGGGCGGTGAAGCCGGCCGAGACCACGAACACCACCAGCTTGTACGCGAAGGTCGGCGTCCCCAGCGCCTCCGCCTTGTCCTCGTCCTCCCGGATCGCCTTGAGCCCGAGCCCGAACCGCGAGCGGTCGATCAGCCACCAGGCCAGCAGCGCGAGGCCGAGCAGTCCGGCGAAGAGGAAGTAGAAGACGCGGTGGTGCTCGGGGCGCAGCAGCCCGGGGAACGGCCGCGGCACCACCAGGCCCCGTGACCCGCCGGTGAGCGAGGCCCAGCTCTGGAACACCAGCAGCAGGATCAGCACCAGCGCGATGGAGACGATGACGAACGAGGCGCCGCGTACCCGCAGCGCCGCGAAGCCGATCGGCACCGCGAGGGCGGCCACCAGCAGCGCCGCCACGGCCAGGGCCACGAAGCTCGGCAGGCCGGCCCTGGTCACCAGCAGGGCGGTGCCGTACGCGCCCAGCCCGGCCAGGGCCCCGTGCCCGAGGGAGATGTAACCGGTGAACCCGCCGACGAAGTTCCACGACGTGGAGAGCACCGCGTAGTTCAGTACGACGACGCCCGCCGACAGGATGTACGGGTTGGGCGCCAGGGACGGGAACGACAGCACCGCGGCGGCGAGCACGAGAACCGCGACCGCCGGGACGATCCGGCCGACGGGCCGGCGCGCCAGGGTCACCGCCGGCGCGGTGGCCGCCGTCGGCGCCGTGGTCGGTTCAGAAGCGCTGGGCAAGGCGACCTCCGAAGAATCCCTGTGGCCGGAACGCGAGCGTCGCGAACAGGGCTAGGTAGAAGATGGTCTGCGCCCATGTGGTACCGAGCGGGATCTGCAGCAGGCTCTGCATCAGGCCGAGCACCATCGCGGCCATCGCGGCGCCGGGGACGCTGCCCAGGCCGCCGACCACGATGATGGCCATCAGCGGGCCGATCCAGTGCCAGTGCAGCGACGGATAGATGGTCGTGTCGAGGGCGAGGGCGGTGCCGCCGACCGCGGCGGTGGCCAGGCCGATCCCGAAGCCGTACCCGGCCACCCGGTCGGTCTCGATGCCGACCAGCCGGGCCGCGTCGCGGTGCTGGATCGTCGCGCGCAGCGCCCAACCGAACGTCGTCTTCTTCATCAGCAGGTAGAGGGCCGCCAGCGCGACCGCGGCGAGGCCGAACGCGATCAGCTTGACCACCGCGATGCGGGCCCCGAAGAGGCCGAAGCTCGCCGAGCCGTAGCCGAGCTGGATGCGCCGCTGGGTGCCGGTGAACACGTACCCGAGCAGCCCTTCGATGACGACGGCGATCGCGAAGGTCAGCAGCACCGACATCATGGTCAGGGTGACCGGGCGCAGCCGGGCCAGGAGCAGCCGTTGCAGCAGCACGCCGCACCCGAAGAACAGCGGCACGGTGACGACCATCGACAGCAGCGGATCGACGCCCAGCCGCGAGTGCGACCACCAGGCGAGGTACGCGGCGAGGATGAGGAACGCCGAGTGGGCGATCATCACCACCCGCATGATGCCGAAGTAGAGGGTCAGGCCGGCTGCCAGGAGGGCGTAGAGCCCGCCCAGCAGCAGACCCAGGATGACGCTCTGGAAGAGCAGCGCACCGGAGGGCATCGGTGCCTACCAGGCCGGCTTCGGGTAGATGAGGTCGGCCTCCTTGGCGTCGGCCGGCAGCACGATCTGGATCTCGCCGCCCACCCACTGCTGGATCATGTGGGCGCCCTTCGGCTTGCCCGTCGCGTCCCAGGAGAGCGGGCCGACGACGGTCTCCACCGTGTTGCTGCGTACCCAGTCGACCAGCTTCTGCTGGCACGCGCCCTGCTCGGCGCAGCCCACCGCGGTGACCGCCGCCGCGACGACCTGGCCGGTCGTGTACGCGTTGGCCTCGTCCTCCTCCGGCGGCGTGCCGAACTGCGCCGTGTACTTCTCGACGAACTCCTTGTTGCTGGGGTAGGGCGCCTTCTGGGTGTAGCCGGTCGGCGCGAGGATCCCCTCGGTCTTGTTGCCGATGGCCGCGGCGAACTCCGGGTTCGTCGGGGCGGTGGAGAAGGCCGCCAACTTCGGCTGGTACTGGAGCTGTTGCAGGGCGACGATCAGGTTCACGCCGTCCTGGTACTGCGAGCCGCCCACCACCAGGTCGGCCCTGGACGCCGCGATCTTCGCGGCGATGCTGCCGAAGTCGGTGGTGTTGGGCGGGTAGACCTCGTCGACGACGGTACGGATGCCGCCCGCCGCGAGCTTCTCCTTGAGCCCGTACGCCGTGCCCTGCGCGAACGGGTCGTCCATCGCCGCGTACGCCGCGGTCTTGGGCCGCTGGTCGGGCGGCAGCGCGAGCAGGTAGTCGGCCAGGTGGTTGTAGTGGTCGTTGGCCACCGCCGGGGCCGCGTAGAACAGGTTCTTGAAGCCCTGCTCGAAGACCTCCTTCGCCGCGCCGGCGGGCTCGACGAAGAGCATCCCGTACTCCTCGGCGACGCGGGCCGCCGGCACGACGAGCCGGGTCGAGAACGGACCCACCACCAGGTCGACCTGGTCGGAGCCGATGAGCTGTTCGTAGTCGGCGACCACGCGGTCGGCGTTGGACTGGTCGTCGAGGATCTTCAGCTCGACCTTACGGCCGAGCAGGCCACCCTTGTCGTTGGTGATCTTTGCCCAGGCCTCGTAGCCGCGCTGGACGCCCTTGCCCGGCTCGGAGAAGTCTCCGGTCAGCGGGAGGGAGATCCCGATCACAATCGGATCATCGGCAGTGTTCGATCCACCACCGTCACCGCTGCACGCAGCCAGTGCAAGTGTCATGGTCGCGCCGAGTGCTGTCATCCACTGCATTCGCCTGAAACGGGTTGTCATCCCGTGACGCTCCTTTGCCGGGACGGAAGCGCTTACGAAAGCGCTTTCGTAGCCTAGGCTGTGTCCAGCGTCACTGGCAATAGCCTGATGACATCGATGTTTCTGGGGAGTTGCAGGATGCCCAAGCCTGGCCCGAGGCTGCGCCTCATCGACGTGGCGGAACGCGCCGGGGTCTCACTGGCCACCGCCTCCCGCGCCCTCTCCGGCCGCGAAGGCGTCAGCGAGGAGGTGGCCAGCCGGGTCCGGCAGGTCTCCAAGGAGCTCGGGTACGTCGCCAACCCGTACGCCCGCACCCTGGCCGGCGGCACGAGCTCCACCGTGGGCCTCGTGGTCCACCAGGTCGACGACCCCTACTTCTCCGAGATCGCCGGCGGCGTCATCCAGGTGGCGGCCGAGGAGGGGCTGCTCGTGCAGATCTGCCACTCCGGCCGCGACCCCGACGAGGAGCTGCGCCAGCTGCGACACCTCATCACCCAGCGGGTCGGGATCATCCTCATCGCCGGATCCGGCTACAGCGACCCGCGGGTGGAGGCCGAGGCTCGGGCCCAGCTGTCGGAGTTCCAAGCCCTCGGCGGGCGGGTCGCGGTGATCGGGCGGCACGCGCTCGGCGTCGACGCCGTCCTGCCCGACAACGAGGCCGGCGGCCGGGCGCTCGCCGAGCACCTGCTGGAACTCGGGCACCGGCGCATCGCGGTCGCCGCGGGCACCGCCGGGCTCACCACCGTCGCCGACCGCCTCGCCGGCGTCTCGTCGGCCCTGCGCCAGCGCGGACTCTCCCTCGACACCCTCCCCGTCGTGCACGGCGACTTCACCCGCGACGGCGGTCGGGTCGCGGCCGAGCAGATCCTGCGCGACCACCCGGGAACCACGGCGATCATCGCGCTCAACGACGCGATGGCGATCGGGGTGCTCTCGACGATGCGCGCGCACCGCATCCCCGTGCCAGAACGGATGTCGGTCGTCGGTTTCGACGACGTCTCGGTCGCCGCCGACCTCGCGCCGAGCCTGACGACCATCCGGCTGCCGATGACCGACATGGGCCGGATGGCGCTCACCCTCGCGCTCAAACCCCGGTCGACCCGCCCCCGGCGCCGCTCGACCGGGCACGTGCTGGTGGTACGCGACTCGACCGGCCCCACCCCGCGCGACTGACCAGCCACCCCCGATCCGGCCGGGTGACGCGGCCACCCGGCGAGCTCCGGGTGGCCCCGATCGGATCACCCAACGCGCGGGGCTGAGCCTGTGCACCCCGACCCCGGCCCGGTCGTCCACCCACCGCGATCCGAACGCGGCAGCCAGCCGTGGGCGCCGCCCGGACCATCCGGTGGGTCGAGGTGGCCACCGACGACACCCTGTAGACCTGGACCGGCACCTTCGTCGCGCCCGCGACCGGCAGCTACCGGCTGACCTGCCAGCTCGATCTGGGGGCGCCCGGTCAGCGGTACGCGGTCACCCGGGAGCCGGAGCCGCGACTGGCGCTGCGGCTCTGGCTGGACGGCACCCGGGGACGTCTCCCTCATAGATCAACGACGGTCTCGCTGACCCACCGAGACCGTTGCGCTGACCGGTTGAACCCGCCCCGGCAGGGTGCGTCTTCGACTTGACACAACTGCCCGGCTTGCGCCGGCGGTGCCCGCCGCCGGCACACTCGTGGCACGCGCGGCATCACGATTCAGGAGCTGTAACGAAAGTCCACCGGCGAGACATTTTCCTTGCATTCGGTGCCAACTGATGCCGAGCACTCAACCCAATAGTCAGTCCCCGCCGGGACTTGATAAGTCCGTGAGCTCCTCCATGCCGTCGTCATAAACGATGCACCGCGGTTTGTTACCTCGACCGTCTGCCGCTCGCCGCCGACCACGAGATCTAGTTCGAGCACCCACTCTACGGTGCCTTTGGTGGTGGCCGTCAGGTCGAAAATCTCAGTCTCTCCCTTCTGGAGAGTGAACCCGAAAAGCGGTATCCGTCCAGCTATCTCTTCGGCATAGGCGGCAGCCGGTTCCTCAGCATCTAGATCGATGACCACTCGCCTAGGGGTGGCGACTCCTTGCGCTCCGCCGCAGCGCAACTCGACGCCGGCCGGCTCGGGCGTTCGAGTATGGCGGATGACCTTGGCTCGTAGGTTGTCGATCAGAACGCCCTGGTCGGTAACGCCTTGCACAACGAGTCGAACCCGGCTCACGTCGCGGTCGACGGCGCCGTTGTGGCGCGCCCAGTCGACTATCTCGCTGCAGCCTATGGGTGGCTGACCCGCGGGCTTGGCGTCCTTCGGCATGACCAGGCCAAACTCGTCGCTACCCCAGGTGTCCACCGTGGCAGGATTACTCACGACGTTCACCGCGATAGGGCGGGTGTCCGGCGGGTCCAGCACCTTCGGCACGTAGATCCCGACTGCGGCGCCGATCACGGCACTTGTCACACCACCGGCAAGGAACCACCATCCCTTGTTTATTGACGCAAGCAGCCGACGCTTGGGCGTCAGGGGTTCTGTCGTCACTTGTTGGTGCCCTCCCACGATCCCACCTGCGTGCCACCGGAAACGGACCACACCTGGCCGTCCTCAAGAAAATGCGTGAGTAGCCACTTGCCGTCTTCCGTGAACATCACGTCCGCACCGGCATAGCTCGGCCCTTCGGTTGGATCCAATTTGGGCAGCCGCCATCTCGAAATTTCGCGGCGGCTGGCCACGTCCCAGAGCGAGACTTCGCCCTCCGGAATGACAAACGCCACATGGCGGGCTTCGCGGTCAACGGCAGCCGACGTCGGCAGGCAACCACACGGCACCCATTCGAAGGTCTTACCCCGGGTCGACCACAGCAGAAAGCCGTCATCACCGGCGGCCACCACGTGCTTACCGCCGTCGAACACCGCGAGCTCGTCGGCCCACCAGATGCGGCCCGGGTCACTCTGAACCTCAATGTACGGCGGTTGCGGCGACGTCAGTCGCCGCCCAGTCCGTACGTCGAACAGCACGAACTTCCCGTTCCGGTCCTCGATGAACTCCTCCGTGACCAGGTATGAGCTGTCGGCCGAAAACCTCACCTTCACCAAATGCTGGCTGTGCATGGCCGTAGGATTCTTGGTGGTGAAATCATAGAGGATCACCGAATCGAAAACCCCTACCGCGAGGAACCGACCGTCAGGCGAGAAGTCCATACCACCCCAGCCCGAGCCACTGTCAAACCAATCGAACTGGCCTCCAGCAGTCGACGTGATCTCGACCCGGCCATCAGCATCGACACGTGCCTCAAATCGCCCATCCGGACTGATATGCGCGCCTCCCATCACCCTGCGCGCCTGGTCGAACGCCCTACCAGCTGGTGGTGCCGCGCTGGCCGACTGTTCAACGATGGTGTCCGTGCCGTCGAACCTCGTCGGCTCGGGCGGTGACCCGCAGGCGGTCAAGGCAAACGGAACGAGGGCGGATACGACCATCCACCGCAGGATGTTCACGGCGCTCCCCACATAGCCGTCCGAACGGATACACATCAGCGAATCAGAGCCTGTCAAGGTCTCTGAGGTCAGGGCTAACGAGCTCGCGCATGGTTGTGGGTGCTTGATGGACGGCCTTCCGGTGTTTCAATCCACTGTGTTGCGTCATCGTCGTGCGATCTGCTCTTCGAGGTCATCGCCGAGCTGGTGGCCGAGCTGGGTCCGGTGTGGCAGGACCGGCAGGAGGCCCGGTTGACCGTCCGGACCCGGCGGCGAGCGGTGTCGCCGGCGCCCGCTACCGGGCTGGTCTTCGTCGGCCGGCTGCTGGCCACCCTGGCCTGCCTGCACCACGGCGCGACCCCACGATGTGCTGGTGGCATGGTTCGGGGTGGATCGCTCCACGATCCGGGCGGTGGGCGAGATCCGACCGCCGAAGAGTCATCTCGGCCGGCTCGCGCTGGAGCTCATGGTCTCGCGCCCGCTGGACGGAACGCCGCCCGGCGCACCGGATCCTCCTCGCCCTCCAGCAAGGTTCGTTTATGAATGTTCGTGAATGGATTGGTTCGAGCTATGGCGCCCCGATTCGGCTTCGATTACCAAGGGGTTGCCCACGTGTGAACCGTCGATGGGCGGGCGTTGCCGCGCCGGCCCGACGGCATCGTCGCAGGACCGGACAGCGGGATTGTCACCGGGCGCCCGGTTCCCGCCGCCCCCGCGACGGTCTCCCGTCCTACAGAAGGGGTAACGCAGTGACAACGAGCAGACGGCTCCTGCCGCTCGCGATGGTGCTCGCCCTGACGACCGGCCTGGTCGTAGCGGCGGTCGCCGGCTACGGCGGGCCCGCCCAGGCGGCACCGGTCACCATCACCAACGGCACCCAGTTCACCGACACCAGCGGTAACCCCCTGCACGCCCACGGCGGCGGCGTGCTCAAGGTCGGCACCTTTTACTACTGGTTCGGCGAGAACCGCAACCCGAACAACACGTTCCGGGCGGTATCGGTCTACCGCTCGACCGATCTGCGTAACTGGGAGTTCCGCAACAATGTTCTCACCCAGTCGTCGGCCGCCGAGTTGCAGGTCGCCAACATCGAGCGACCGAAGGTCATCTACAACGCCAGCACCGGACGCTACGTCATGTGGATGCACAAGGAAAACGGCACGAACTACAGTGAGGCCCGCGCCGCGGTGGCTTCGTCGGCAACCGTAGACGGCGACTACACCTACCACGGCAGCTTCCGCCCGCTGGGGCACATGTCCCGGGACATCACCCTCTACAACGACAACGGCACCGGCTACATGATCTCGGCTGCCGACGAGAACTACGACCTGCACATCTACCGGCTCACCCCGGACTACCGCACCGTCGCCAGCCTCGTCGGCAACTTCTGGAACGACGCCCACCGCGAGGCTCCCGCCTTGTTCAAGCGCGGCGGCACCTACTTCATGTTGACCTCGGGAGCAACCGGCTGGAGCCCGAACCAGGCCAGGTACGCAACCGCGTCAAGCATCTCCGGCCCGTGGACCGGCTGGACCAACGTGGGTGACTCCACCACCTTCCGCTCCCAACCCACGTTCGTCCTGCCGATCCAGGGCACCTCCACGACGAGCTACCTGTACATGGGCGACCGCTGGGCCGGCGCCTGGGGCGGGCCGGTCAACGACTCGCAGTACGTCTGGCTGCCGATCACCTTCCCGTCCAGCACCAGCATGAGCCTGAACTGGGCTCCGTCGATCACCATCGACACGGTCGCCGGCACCATCACCGCAAACCCGCCGACGTACCACCGGGTGACGAACCGCAACAGCGGCAGGGTGATGGACGTGGTGAGCAATTCGACGGCCAACAATGCCGAGGTCAAGCAGTACGGCTGGAACGGTGGTGGGAACCAACGCTGGGAGTTCCAGGACGCCGGTGGTGGCTACTTCCGCGTCGTCAACCAGAACAGCGGCAAGTGCCTCGACGTGGCCTCGGGCTCGACCGCCGACGGAGCCAACATCATCCAGTACACCTGCGGCAGCGGCACAAACCAGCAATGGCAGTGGGCGACGAGCGGTGATTACTTCCAACTGCGGGCCCGTCACAGCGGCAAGTGCCTCGACGTCGTCAACGCCGGCACCGGCGACGGTGCCGACATCCAGCAATACACCTGTGGCAACGGCACCCACCAGCAATGGTCTCGCACCGCGGTGTGACGTGAACGCGTCCGGGGTGCGGGAGCACTACGTGCTGGCACCGTGCGCGGGTCGGTGAGGTCGGCGGCGGTGAGGCCGGGGTGGGCAAGCAGAGCGCGGGCGGTGGTGGTGCGGTCGGCAGTCCGACAACAACGGAGGAACCCCCTCCTATCGCTTTTCGCCTAGGAGGGGGCCCTTCCCAACCGCTCAGCGCTGGTCGAAGGCAACCGCTCACCGAAGGGCGAACGTGACCACGTTATCGCTCTATATGTTGGCCGACGGCATCCACGTCACCGTGCACCTCGACGAGGACAAGCTCTGCCTGCTGCTCATCGTGGGGGTCCGCGCCGACGGAACCAAGCAGTTGGTGGCCCTGGCCGACGGATACCGCGAGTCGACCGGCTCCTGGGGCGATCTGCTGCGCGACTGCGCCCGGCGTGGCGTGCGCGCCCCGCTCCTGGCCGTCGGCGACGGCGCGCTGGGGTTCTGGGCCGCGCTGCGCGAGGTGTTCCCTGATTCCCGGGAACAGCGGGACTGGGTGCACAGACCGCCAAACGTGCTCGCCGCGCTAGCGAAGTCCACGGATCCGGGCGCGAAGGCCGCCCTGGCCGAGATCTGGGGCGCCGAAGACAAGACCCACGGCCAGCTGGCCGCGAACCGCGCCACCGGCCTCGCGATGGCATTCAAGCTCAACGAAGCCGTCCAGGACCGGTGGCGAGTTGTCAACGCACCCCACCTCGTCGCACTGGTCCACCAACTGCTCCACCGATGCCTTCTCAGGACTCACGCGAAGCGGGATGAAAGGCCCGGTGCCGAGAACTCCTTGAACGGCCTACCGGTCACGGCTAGCACGATGTAGGCGTGTAGGGAGCTGCCCTCGGCGGCGACAGCCTCGGCCGACAGGTTCATCCGCACGATTGCGTCTTCGCGGCCGCGAGTGCCACCGCCAAGCGGCGACGGGCGCCGATCTCGGTCGTGTCCAACGGGGTCAATGCCTGGATCGCCCCGACGAGGTCGATCCTCAAGAGGGCGGGGATGAGCCACCGGGCAAGGACGGTGTCCTCATCGGCCGCGCGACGGGCAGCGAGCGCCCGGATGGCAGACTTCGTACGCTTCGTCCTCGGGGTTCGTCGTCGGTTCCGCGGCCGGCCCGAAAAGCACGGCGGTCCGCGAGCGCCAACTCCGTCGCCGCCGCGAGAACCCTGGCGGTGAGGCCTGGCCGGGTCACCGACAATCTGAGCTACCGCCTGGTGACGGTTCCGCTTCTCTTGGTCGCCGAGCAGGACCACGAACAAGCCGGCAAGCTGGTGCCGGAATGCGTCCGGAAGTAGCCGGACCGAAACGGGATTACAGTGGCCTGCCGTTGCTCTGACTCCAACTCGGAGACGTCGACGTCCGCAGCGGCGCCGCACCGCGGCGAGCCCTTGCTCGGGTAGCCGACTCCCGCACACTGTAGGGGTGGATCTAGGTAGGTACCTTCGCGCGACGACGGCGAGCATCGAGGAAGTACGTCCCACGATATGGATCAAGGATGACGATCAACCACACACATGGGCCGCCGAGAAGTACCAGGCCGCTCTCCTCGACCAGTACAAGCTTTACGTCGAGATGGCGGACCGGATCAGTGCCCGGCGTGGACTTATGAACACCTTCTTCCTCACGCTGAACACGGTCATCGTCACGGCGTTCGGAGCATTCTGGAAGGACCCTCCCACAGCTCCCGTGTGGTACCTGACCGCTCCGGCGGTCGTACTGCTGATGCAGTGCGCCGCGTGGTTCTGGCTCCTGCGGTCATACCGGCAGCTCAACTCGGCGAAGTACATCGTGATCGGCGCACTGGAGGAGCGGCTGCCCGCCTCGCCGTACTGGCGCGCCGAGTGGAAGGCGCTCGGTGAAGGCAAGGACCCGTCGAGGTACTGGCCGCTGACCCACCTCGAGCAGTGGGTTCCCGTGTCGTTCGCGCTGGTGTACCTCGGCGCTTTCATCATCGCCCTGATCGCCTGACGGGCGGACACCCCGTGTGCCGTCGACAACCCGACAGTGCCCCATCTTCCGCGCGACTACCGTATCGCCGGTGTCGACACCCGGAGCACTTCGGCGGACAGCGCTGGTAGCCGCGTTCACCGCGCTGCTCGTCCTCGCCAATGTCTGGGCCGTCGCCACGGCTCCGGCACGCCCCACCAGGAGCGCGCCGCCGGCATCGGACGTGCTTCTCGGCTCGGATTCGCCGGTTCCCGGCCTCCGAGCGGCACCACGAGAACCCCAGGACCAGCCACCCGGCGACTACCCACCGGCGCCCGACGGCTCACCATGTGATCGAGCCCGAAGCCGGTGGACCAATGAAGCGCGCGCCGTGTTCGTCGTCAGTGTCGTGCGGTGCGGCTCGTTTCAGTGGGTGGCCCATCGACAGGCTCGGGTCCTGGACGACGCGGCGTGGTTCGACGCGGACGTTCGCCCGGTCCACGCCCTGCCGCACGGGCGGCGCGTCTCCATCATGCGCCCCACCGGACGGGTCGACATTCCCGTTCCGTTCGTTCAGGTCGTGGCTCGGCGCGGCCCCTACCTGGTGCAGGTTTCGGTGGCGACGACGACCGCGGCGCTCCCGGCGGATGCGGCGACCGCCGAGGCGTTGGCCGTCGGGCAGTCTACGGTCATCGACGGCGACTTCGGTGCTGGCGTGCACCTGCTCGAGTTGAGGACGTTGGTTGCGCGAACGGCGTGGGCGTACGCCCTCGTACTCCTCGGTCTCTACCTGCTGGCGAACGTCGTAGCGGGCGTGCGCGCCGCCCGCCGGCGCCTGCGCGCCGCGACCCCGGCACCACGCGACGGCGACCTGCGATGGACCGACGTCACCGGCCGCGCACGGTACCTCAGCGGGGTGACCCGGGCCCGGTTCTGGCTGGTCATCGTCGCGTGGGCCTGCGCCGGACTCATTCCCGGCCCCGTCGCCGTACGCGTTGCCGTGTCGGGTGTAGCCACTATCTGGTTCGTACTCAACCGGTGGCATACGCCCGCGAGCCGCCAGCTTTGGGGGCGGCACGCCGAACGGCAGGTGTGGACAGGACGCAACCGCGGCGCAGCCGGTGCGTATTCGGCGCTCGCGGCGATCCTCCTCGTCGTCGGGATCGTGAGCCTGATCGCACCGGCCGTTCTGCTCGCGCTCGCGACCACCGAGTACGTCGGCCCGGACTGGCGCTGGAACCCTGCCGTCATGGCGGACCATTTCCACCTCTGGCGACTCGTTCCGCCGGCGCTGCTGGCCGTGGACCTGCTGGTCGTGTCGGCCGCGATCCTGCAGTTGGGCGTCGTGTTTCACGCGAAGGCCCGCCGGCGGGCCGTCCTGGACGCGCCCGGCAAGCTCGCCGCCGACGGCCGGCCGCCGATCCTGTTCCTGCGGAACTTCTCCGACGACGACGTGACCATCCGCACCAGTCCGCTCACCCGCAAGGCGATCGTCGACAAGCTCGGGCTGCGACAGTTCGAACGCTTCGAGGAGATCCTGGTGCGTTACCTCTCGGTGTACGGGCCCGTCATCGCGATCAACAACCCGATGAAGAGGGCCCCGCTGGGCGCGGCGCGTCAAACACTCCCCATGGAGTCCTGGCACGAGACGGTGAGCGACTACGTCGGTTCCAGTGCGATGATCGTCGTCGCGGCGGCGCCCGACCAGGTAACCGAAGGGCTTGCTTGGGAGCTGGCGCAGCTGTCCGCGCTGGGCGCCGTGTCACGAACGCTGTTCGTCATCCCCCCGTACCCTCGCGAGGAACTGACCGCTAGGTGGGCACGCTTCAGGCAGATGAGCGGTAACATCTCGATTCCGGGGAGCGTTGACGACAAGCTCGACAGGCTGCTTGTCCTCGCCGATGGAGAGGACCGGTGGCACGGCTATCACGCGGCTCGGCGCACCGACTGGGCCTACGCCGTCGCGATCGCCGGAGCGGCCGAACACGTCGCGCGGCGAAAGGGCGGGGTCGCTTCGGGCTCAGCCCAGTAGCAGGGCGGAAGCCGGTTTGAGCAAGCTCGCGAGGACGCCGATGAGGATCGCCAACTTGGCGACGCGCGGCGGTGCGGCGGCTGCGTGCAGCGGTGTCTTGGCCGGCGGCGCCGGCGTGAGCACGTGAGCACGTGGGCATGCGCCGCGCCGAAGCCGATCCAGGCGTTGGGTCGCGGCGCTCTTCCGGGTCGGCGACTAGGCCGAGCGCGAGGGCTCCGGCCGGCATGGCACCGAGGCCGAAGCTGCGCGAGACCTGCTGGGCGATCCGCAGGGCGCGCGAGGCGGAGCCGGTGTACGCGAACGCGACACCATTCCAGGTACCCGCCGGTCTCGACACGGTCGCGGGTGTCCGCCCGGCGCCCACGGCCTCGGCGCTGCGGGCATGGAGCCAGCTCCGGTCCACCAGAGTTCCAGCGAGAGCTCGCCCGGTTGGAAGCATCCGACGGGAACTACTGGATTCGGCAGGCAATCCGAGAGATCCGACTCGACCCCTAATTGGCGGTGCCGCTATGGGACGTCTCGCAACCCCGGCGCCTGTCCGATGAGGACGGTCGCCGAGGATGCCTGGATGCACGTGATGTCCGCAGCACGCGTCGAGTGGATCTTTCCGTTCACTGGCCTGCAGCCAACCCAGTTTCGCCGGCTGGTCCGGCTGGTCGGCCGAGGGCGGTGGGGACACGATCGCCGACGGCCGACCGGGCCGGCAGTGGGCGCACGATCATGATCAGGGCAATCACAGCCGCAAGCGCTGCCAGAAGATCCCAACCGTTCCGCCATCCGGAGGTCATGATTCATCGTTGCAGATCCCGATGGCGCTCATCGGACCTCGTCGGTGAGGCGTTTGGTGGGTTGTCGATCATCGCGATGTGGATCATGCTGGCGGAGTTGTCGGGTAGGGCCTCGTAGTCACGGGCGAGGCGTCGGTGCTGCATGATCCAGCCGAGGGTGCGTTCGATGACTCATCGCCGTTTGACCACGGAGAGCCCTCTGATCTGGGGATCCTTGGGACGACCTCGACGTCGATGCCGAGGGTGGCGCCGCCAGGGCCCGATCCAGCCCATCAGCTCCCCGGTCGGCACCGCCACCGTCGACGGCCGTAGCTGGGAGGTCTGGCGCGGCAGCAACGGCGCCAACAACGTCATCTCGTACCTGGCCCCGTCGGCGATCAGCAGCGCGAACCTCAACCTGCTGGCCTTCATCAACGACACCGCAACCGGGGCGCGATCACCGACAGTTGGTACCTGACCAGCATCCAGGCCGGCTTCGAGCCGTGGCAGGGCGGCGCCGGCCTCGGCGTGACCTCCTTCTCGGCCAACGTCAACGGCGGCGGCTCGACCACCCCGCCCACGACCACCCCGCTGTCTCTTATACCCATCTGACGCTGCCGACG
>NZ_POUB01000159.1 GCF_003236335.1 Micromonospora deserti | reverse complement strand
GAGCGGGGGCGGGCGGTGGCGCCGAACGGCGGTCGGGTGCTCCGGCCCCGGGACTGGGCGGCGCCGGTGCGGGCGATGACCCGCCGGCTCACTCCCGACGGATCCCAGCGCACCCCGGCACCGGCCGATCCCCGGCGCAGCGCGGTGGTGGACTGCGCCCTCTACGTCGACGGCCGCCGGCAGCCCGGCGACTGGCACTACGCCGAGGCGCTGGCCGCGGCCCGGCGGGAGGAGCACGGCTTCGTCTGGCTCGGCCTGCACGAGCCGGAGCTGGACGAGATGACCGCCATCGCCGCCACCTACGGCCTGCACGAGCTGGCCGTCGAGGACGCGGTGAAGGCCCAGCAGCGCCCCAAGCTGGAGCAGTTCGGCGAGGTCAGCTTCCTGGTGCTGCGCACCGCCCGGTACTGCGAGCACGCCGAGCTGACCGAGAACTCCGAGGTCGTCGAAACCGGCCAGGTGATGCTCTTCATCGGCCCGCACTTCATGGTCAGCGTCCGGCACGGAGACGCCTGCCGGCTCTCCCCGGTGCGCGCCGACCTGGAGGGCAAGCAGGAGCTGCTGCTGCACGGCCCCTGGGCGGTGGCGTACGCGGTGACCGACCGGGTGGTCGACCTCTACCTGGAGGTCGCCGACCAGATCGAGGACGACCTCGACACGCTGGAGGCCGAGGTCTTCGACCGGCACGCCACCGGCCGGATCCAGCGGATCTACCAGATGAAGCGGGAACTGGTGGAGTTCAAGCGGGCGGTGACGCCGTTGCAGCGCCCGCTGATGACCCTCACCGCGCAGATGAACCGCGAGGTGCCGAAGGAGATCCGCCGCTACTTCCGGGACGTGCAGGACCACCTCAGTCGGACCGTCGAGCAGGTGAACTCCTACGACGACCTGCTCAACTCGATCCTCCAGGCGCGGTTGGCGCAGGTCACCGTCGACCAGAACAACGACATGCGCAAGATCGCCGCGTGGGCCGCCATCGCCGCGGTCTGGACCGCCATCGCGGGCATCTACGGCATGAACTTCGAGGTCATGCCCGAGCTGAAGATGACGTACGGCTATCCGGTCGTGCTCGCCCTGATGCTGGCCATCTCGATCGCCCTCTACCGCTGGTTCCGCCGCAACGGCTGGCTCTGACCGGAGGATCCCCGCGATCCCGCACTGTGTGGCCCCGCGTCCGGCGTTCGCGGCTGCCGTCGGGGCAGGACGTGCGAGATCTCGGGGACCGGCGGGCGCGGCGCGTGCTCCGGTCAGCGGCGCCCGTTGGTCTTGGCGGTGTCCTTGCCGAGCGCCTTGGTCAGGTCGTCCGCCGGGCGGCCGGAGACGTCCGTCGCGCCCTCGGCGACCGAGGGGACCTTGTCCGTGGCGTGCACCGCCGGCTGCTTGCCGGCGCTGGCGCTGTCGCCCCCGGCCACGGCCGAGCTGCCGGCGGTCGGGCCACCGACCGCACCGGAGCCGCTGGACATGGTCGACGTCTCGGTCATCGTGGTGCCGCGCGGCGAGGCCGTCCGCACCTCGATGGTGTCGACCTCGTCGCCGATCGGCTCCAGCGTGCGGGTCGGGTCGTACTCGGCCCACTCCCGCTGCTCCCGACGGCGACGCATGGCCATCGCACCGGCCAGGCCGGCCACCACGCCGGCCGCGAGCAGACCGGTCATCATGGACCCGCGCCGGCGGGACTGCTTCTTCTTTCCACTGATCCGCATGTTCTTCGACTTGGCCTTCCTGGTCATCGAACCCGGCTGCACGGCGCCGTCGCGGGCGGCCGCGGCCAGCGGTGCGAGCGTGGTGAGCGTGGACCCCCAGCCGGTCGCGGCCCGGTCACGCAGCTTCGCCGCCGTCGGCGCGACGTAGCTCCGGGCCGCGTGGACCCGCGGGCCGACCGTCGCGCCGGCGCCCTTCGCGGCATGGTTGGCGGCCTGCATCAGGTGACCGACGCCCTGGTTCAGCTCCGCTCTGGCCAGCTGCCCCTGAGACTTACGCCGCCCGATTCCAAACACGGTCCCACCTCCTGGGAGTTGTTCCTCCGACATCCTCCACCTTCAGATGCCTCCGCATGACCAGATCGGGCACATGGGAGGATCCGCATGGAACTGACCAACGAGTGAGGAGTACCCGTGGCTGAGGCTCTCTACGCCACCTTGCACACCAACGCCGGCCCGATCCGGTTGGAGCTCTTCCCCAACCACGCCCCGAAGACCGTCAGGAACTTCGTCGACCTGGCCGAGGGCAACCGCGAGTACATCGACCCGCGCACCGGCCAGCCGGGCAGCGGGCCGTACTACGACGGCACCATCTCGCACCGGGTGATCAGCGGCTTCATGATCCAGATGGGCGACCCGACCGGCACCGGTCGCGGTGGGCCCGGCTACAAGTTCGCCGACGAGTTCCACCCGGAACTGCGCTTCGACCGGCCGTACCTGCTGGCGATGGCGAACGCCGGGCCGGGCACCAACGGCTCGCAGTTCTTCATCACCGTCGCGCCCACGCCGCACCTGAACAACCGGCACACCATCTTCGGGCAGGTGGCGGACGAGCAGTCGGCGAAGGTCGTCGACTCGATCGCCAGCACCCCGACCGGCCCGAGCGACCGGCCGCTGCAGGACGTCGTCATCGAGCGGGTCGAGATCGAGCGCAACGCTGGTTGACGGGCGCGCGAGGTACCTTTGCCCTCATGACTGAGCGCTCCGGAGGGCGGAACCGCCGCGGGGTCTGCGGCGGCACGGTGCGGGCGGGGAGTGGATCCGCGGGGTCGGCGATCCCGGACGGGCGGCGGTCGCGGTGAGCGAGTCGCCGCCGACCACGCCGGTCTGCTACCGGCACCCAGGTCGGGAGACGTACGTCAGGTGCACCCGCTGCGACCGGTCGATCTGCCCGGACTGCATGCGCGAGGCGTCGGTCGGCTTCCAGTGCCCGGAGTGCGTCAACGAGGGCCGTCGCAGCGTACGGCCGGCGCGTACCGCCTTCGGTGGCGGTGCCGCCGGCCGGCACGGCTACGTGACCAAGACCCTGATCGCGCTCAACGTGCTGGTCATGCTGCTGTCCATCGCCGCCGACCGGGGCGGGGACGCCGCCGCCGGCGGAACGGGCTTCGGTGGGCTGCTCGGCGGCACCACCCCGCTCACCCAGTGGGGCGGGGTGCTCGGCCACGCCTCGTACGTGCCGTTCGGCCCGGCGCACGGCGTCGCGGCCGGCGAGTGGTACCGGCTGGTCACCGCGATGTTCCTGCACTACGGCGTGGTGCACCTGCTGCTCAACATGTGGGCGCTCTGGGTGCTCGGTCGCGAACTCGAGGCGGTGCTCGGCCGGGCGCGCTTCCTCGCGCTCTACCTGATCTCGGGCCTCGGCGGCAACGTCGCGGTCTACCTGCTCAACGCGCCGAACCAGCCGCCGACCGTCGGCGCGTCGACGGCCATCTTCGGCCTCTTCGCCGCGATCTTCGTGATCATGCGGCGGCTCGGCCGGGACACCTCGGCGATCCTGCCGATCCTCATCATCAACCTGGTCTTCACCTTCACCGTGCCCGGGATCTCGATCGCCGGGCACCTCGGTGGCCTGGTCACCGGCGCGGTGATGGCGCTGGTGCTCGCGTACGCCCCGCGGATGCGGCGGTCGCTGTTCCAGTTCGCCGGCGGGGCGGTCGTCGTGGTGGCGCTGGTCGGCCTGGCACTGGTCCGCACCGCGGTCCTGCTCGGCTGATCAGCGGGCGGGTCGGGCCGCGTTGACCGCCTCGGCGACCTCGGCCGGGTCGGCGCCCAGGTCGTACCGGCCGAACAGGTGCAGCGACTCTCCGGTGTCGATCTCCAGTACCTCGCTCACCAGCCCCAGCCGGGGGCGGCGGTCCACACCGACCGCCTCGATCGCCGACCACGGCAGCCGGCGCCGGCCGGCCCAGCCCTGGACCACCGTGACGCCCTCCGCGTCCACCGCCAACCGGACCGGCGCTACCAGGTCGCGTACCGCCCAGCCGGCCAGACCGGCGGCGGCCAGGCCGGCCAGCACCACCGGGACCGGGGCGCCGTCGGCGAAGAGCAGCCCGAGCCCGAGCAGCGCGACCGCGCCGGCGAGCTTGAGCACCGGCAGAGCGGCCGGTACCCGCCACTGCCGGGACGAGGACGGGTGTGCACGCATCCGTTCAGCATGCCAGCGGCACCGGGGGAGGACGACCGGCCCGACAACGACGTAGGATCGGGGCAGCTCAAGTTACCGGGGAGTAGTCATGAGTGACGCAGTCATCGTCGGCGCGGTACGCACCCCGGTCGGGCGGCGCAAGGGCAGCCTGTCCGCCGTGCACCCGGTCGACCTCTCGGCGTACGTGCTGCGCGCCCTCGCCGAGCGCACCGGCATCGACCCGGGTCAGGTCGACGACGTGGTGTGGGGTTGCGTGTCGCAGGTCGGCGAGCAGTCGTGGAACATCGCCCGCAACGGCGTGCTCGCCGCCGGCTGGCCCGAGTCGGTGCCCGGCACCACGCTCGACCGGCAGTGCGGGTCCAGCCAGCAGGCGCTGCACTTCGCCGCCGCCACCGTGCTCTCCGGCCAGGTCGACCTGGTGGTCGCGGGTGGGGTCGAGTCGATGACCCGGGTGCCGATGGGGTCCAGCGTGGCCGGTGCCAGCCCGTTCAGCGACGCGGTCCGGGACCGCTACCGGGGCGTCGAGGGCTTCGCCGGCGACTCGCCGCTCCCGTTCAACCAGGGCGTCGGTGCCGAGCTGATCGCCGAGCGCTGGCGGTTCTCCCGCGCCCAGCTCGACGAGTTCGCGCTGGCCAGCCACGAGAAGGCGGCCGCCGCGCAGGACGCCGGCGCCTTCGACCCGGAGCTGGCCCCGGTCGCCCTGGCCGACGGCGGCAAGTTCGCCGCCGACGAGGGCATCCGGCGGGACACCTCGCTGGAGAAGCTCGGCGAGTTGGCCACCCCGTTCCGGCCCGACGGCGTGGTCACCGCCGGGTCCGCCTCGCAGATCTCCGACGGCGCGGCGGCCCTCGCCGTCACCACCTCCGAGTGGGCCAGCCGGCACGGCCTGCGCCCGCTGGCCCGGATCCACACCGCCGTGGTCGCCGCCGACGACCCGGTCACCATGCTCACCGCGCCCATCCCGGCCACCGCGAAGGCGCTGCGCCGCGCGGGGCTGGGCATCGAGGAGATCGGGGTGTACGAGGTGAACGAGGCGTTCGCCCCGGTGCCGCTGGCCTGGCTGGCGGAGACCGAGGCCGACCCGGAGCGGCTCAACCCGCGCGGCGGGGCCATCGCTCTCGGCCATCCGCTCGGCGCGTCCGGTGCCCGGATCATGACGACGATGCTCGGCCACATGCGGGACAACGGCATCCGCTACGGCCTGCAGACCATGTGCGAGGGCGGCGGCATGGCCAACGCCACCATCGTCGAGCTCCTCTGAGCCGTGCGCCGGCCCGGGCGGGGACCGGCGCCGAAGTTCCCTCGCCCCGGCCCGGGCCGATTACGCCGCGGTGCCCCGGCTGGCTGGCGGAATTCCTGGAGCCGGATCCGCTCCGACCCGCCCACCCGGCGACACCGGCCCGGCCCGCCGCCAGCACGGCGACGGGACGTACGGGATGGACAGTCGGCGGCCGGGCGGGCAGGATTCCTCCCGGCCGGCGGCGAGCTGCGACCGCCGGGCCAACCGCCTTCGCCGAGATCGGGGAGATCCGTGACGACCAGCCCCAGCGCCCTGCGGCGCGCCGCGCGGCGGGTGCTCGCCGCCCTGGCGGCCGTGACCCTCGCCGCCGCAGCGGCGGTGACCGGCGCCGACCGGCCGGCGCGCGCCGCCGGCTACTACGGGCCGCAGCCGGGCACCTTCACCGGCCTGGGCTTCGACACCTGCGCCGCCCCGTCCAACGCGGCGATGAAGGCGTGGCTCCAGTCGCCGTACCGGGCGGTCGGCATCTATATCGGCGGGGTCAACCGGGGCTGCGCGCAGCCCAACCTGACCCGGAGTTGGGTCAGCACCCAGCAGGCGGCGGGCTGGCGGCTCTTCCCGCTCTACGTCGGCCTGCAGGCGCCCTGTTCGACGTACCAGCGGCGGATCGACCCGGCGCGGGCCGCCGCCCAGGGGCGGGAGGCGGCCGACGACGCGGCCGGAAACGCCCGGAACCTCGGCCTGGCCGTCCGGAGCGCGATCATCCTGGACATGGAGCACTACCCGGCGGGCAACGCGGCCTGCACGGCCGCGGTCGACGAGTTCGTGAGCGCGTGGACCACCCGGCTGCACGAGCACGGATTCCTGTCCGGCCTCTACACCAAGGTGACCTCGGCGGGCCTCGCCGACCAGGTGGCGGCCTACCACCGGGCCGGTCACGCCCGCCCGGACGTGCTCGACTTCGCCCGCTGGGACGGCGTGCGGACGACGTCCGACCCGGCCCTGCCCGCCGACCTCTGGCCCGGGCGCCGGATGAAGCAGTACCAGGGCGACCACCACGAGACCTGGGGCGGCGTCCGGATCAACATCGACAGCAACTACCTCGACCTGACCCAGCCGCCGTACGCGGTCCGGATGACCACGGTGCCGCCGCGGTGGCGCGCCGACCTGTCGCGGGTGCTCCGCCGGCTCGGGGCGTTCCCGACCCGCTGATCGGCCGCCGGCGGCGCGACGGACTGGTGGTGCGACGCGGGGGAGTGCACGTTCTGCAATTTGCGCGTGACCCACGTCACCCGGGCCGGGCCGTCGTTGGGCAGGTCATGGACGTGTTCTCCCGAACGTTCCTCCCGGCCGCCGCCGAGGCTGGTCTCGCGGTGCAGACCGCCAGCAGACACATGCCGGTGTTCCGCCGCTGCGTCGGTTCCGGCGACGCCACCATCCTGATCACCCGGTGCAGCCGCCCGGACCGCTCACTGGGGGGCGAGTACCTGCTGTTGCTGACCCACAAGCGGCTGGTCGTCACCCAGCAGACCCGGGTGCTGCACCGGCTGCGCCTGCACCTCAACACCGAGCTGCGTGAACTCAGCAACGTCACGTGGAGCCCGGACCCCCGGCTGCACTCGGTGGAGCTGGCCGCCACCGCCATCGACGGGATCCGTGAACGGTTCGTCATCCGTACCCGGCACCCGAAGCAGGTGTGGCAGCTCGACGCGCTGCTCAACCACGCCTTCCGCACCCGGTTGCGGACGCACCGGGAGCGGATCGTCGCCACCATCGGCGAGGCGCCGGCGGACGCACGTCCCGCGCCGCTCCGCCCCGTGGTGCTCCGCTGACCGACCCGTTACGAGCGGCCGTCCCCACGGGGAACGGCCGTTCCGGCCGCACGGGACTGCGCGGTGCGGGGTGGCCCGCCGTCCCCGGCTCCGGGCGGCCAGGCTTGATCCTTCGGCCGGGGACGGCGGGCCCACCCATGCTCAGTACACCCGGGAGCCGATGAAGTCGTCGTGGCCGTAGCCGACCGGGTTGGCGAAGTTGCGGGACTCGAACGACCACTGCTGGCGGGTGCTGGTCGAGCAGGTGGCCAGCCGCAGCCGCGGCGTGCCCAGCCACGGGTTGTCGAACGCCAGGCAGAGGTTGGTGTTGCCGGCCGGCTTGATCTGCTTACCGGCCAGCACGAACTTCTGGTTGGCGCCGCCGTGGCAGTCGTAGATGTTCACCGCGGTGCCGGCGCTGAGCGAGCCGCCGGCCACGTCCAGGCAGCGGTCGTGGGAGAGCTCGGAGTGCAGCGACCGGCGCGTCGGGTCGTACCAGAAGCCCTGGTTGCGCCCGCCGTGGCAGCCGTACGACTGCTGCGGGGTGCTGTTGCGCGAGTCGTACCCCTTGCCGTCCACACAGGTGCCGGTGGCATCGTTGCGCAGCTGCTTGAATTCGAACAGGCCCGGGTAGAGCACCCCGCTGCCGGTGCTGGCCGGGTCGACGCAGGTGGCCCGATCCTGGCCGGAGGCGTGGAACTGGGTGATGCACTGGGCGAACATGCCGTGTCCCCGGTAGTTCGGGTGGAACGACTGCCGCGCCGCGTTCTCGTCCCAGATGCCCAGTTCGATGTAGAGACCGCGCACGGCGGTGTTGTCCGTGCACACCTCGTGGCCGTGGAACAGTCGGCTGGCGTCGAGGTAGCGGGTGCCGGTGTTGGCCGCCGCCGTCCGCAGCGCCGACTCGAACATCGGCACCGCCTTGTTCCGGGCGAACGCCGCGTCGGCCAGGTAGATCAGGCAGCCGCCGGCGTACCAGCCGGGGAAGTTCGGGTTGTCCTCCACGTCCGGGCTGCCCGGGCTCGGGTACGACATGAGCACCAGCTCGTAGTCCGAGCGCAGGTAGCCGGCCCTGGTCATGGTCTGCCGGATGTCGTTGAGCGCGTCCTCGACCGCGCGCCGGCTGCCGTCGGTGCGGATGGTCCACTGGTCGGTGTAGGTGGGGTAGCACGGGCCCTGGAAGAAGACCCGGCGGATGGCGCAGTCGGTGGCGACCGGCCCGAACTGGATGGTGCCCTCGCCGTTCGCGCCGACCACCACCCAGATCAGCTTGACGTGCGTGTTGCGGGCCTTGATGGCCAGGTAGTCACCCTGGTTGAGCTCGTTGTGCTGGGTGGGACCGCCGGCCATCAGGTTCCACGGGGTGGCGCCGGAGCAGGCGATGTTGTACTTCTCGTCGGCGGCGATGCCGGTGCGGAACACCGCCTGGTCGTACGAGCGGTCGCACCAGTTGCCGGGTTGGTGGGTGCCGGGGACGTAGTTGCCGACCCCCTCACCGGAGATCTCGCTGTCGCCCATGGTGATCAGCGCGGTGCGGCGCTGGTCGAGCGGGCGGATGGCGGGTGTGCCGTAGAGGGCGGTGGCCTCGGTGGCGCGGATCGCCTCGAGGTTGCTGGGGAGTGGCTGGACGGTCGGGCGGTCGGTGGCGGCGGCGGGGGAGGCCGGCCCGGCGAGCATCGGCAGGACGAGAGCGGTGGCGACCACGGCGGTGAGGGCCCGCCGTCGGGTCGTCCGTTCGCGCCTGGCAGGGTAACCAAGCATCGACGCACTCCTTTCGGCTCGATCGCTGAACGTCGATCGAGTTACCGGACGGTAACGCGCGTCATGCAGGTATGTGAATACGTCTCAGAATTGTTACGCGTGGTGTGCCGAACCGGGTGATCCCGGCAAACCGGCCGCAGCCGGGTGTGGTGGACCGGTGGGCGGCACCGAGCGGGCGGCGAAGGACCGGCGTCAGCGGCCGGGCGGCAGGGCGTAGCCGACGTACCCGCGGAACTCCAGCCGCCAGCCCGGGGGCACCAGCCGGGTGCACGCCGGCCGGCTGCCCGTGCAGACGATCGCGTCCACCGAGGCCGGGTCGGCCGGTGGGCGGTCCGGCAGCACCGACTGGAGCGCCACCAGCTCGGGCGGGTGCCCGCCCGCGTCGCGCAGCAGCAGCCACCAGGGGTACTCCCAGTTGTCGTTCTGCTGCACCAGGCCGATCCGGCGGGCGTCGGCGGCGCGGACCGCCCCGGCCGCCCAGCGGAACTCCTCCGCCCACTGGGGACGGCGCAGGAAGCGGGTGTCCCACTCGCCGGTGGTGAAGACCGAGCCGGCGCCCACCAGCCGGCGCGGGAAGCCGTACGAGACCGCGAGCACCCCGGCGAGCGCGCAGGTGGCCAGCACGGTCACCGCCAGCCCGGCCGCCACCGACCGGCCGCCGGTCGAGCGCACCGCCCGGCCGGCGGCCGCGTTTCCGGCGCCCACCGGGCCACCCCGGTTCCGGGCGGCGGCCCGGCGGAACAGCGCGTCCAGCCAGAGCCCGGCCAGCGGCACGGCCAGGGTCAACGCGTAGAGCAGCAACCGGTTGCCCCACGGCTGCCACTTGATCATCGCGGTATGCAGCAACACCGCGCTCAGCACCACCACGGCGTACGCCCGCAGCGGCCCCGCCTGCGCCGGGCTGACCCGGCCCGGCCGGACCAGCGCGAGCCCGGCACCGAGCAGCGCCAGCGCCCCGGCCAGCGGGAAGGCGACCCGGTCCTCGTCCGGGTACCAGGACGGCACGGGGAACGTCTCCTGCCCGAAGGTGGTCGCCCGGTCCTGCGGGTCCACCCCGATCAGCCCGGCGCCGGCGATGATCGCCTCGGCCCCGGCCCGGCGCAGCGGCGCCAGCGGGGTGTCGAACGCGGTATGCCCGATCCGCAGCGCGTTGACCAGGATCGACGGCGGGTCGTGCCGCTCCATCGGAATGGACTCGCGCAGCCGCGGCGGGCCGAGCGGGTGCCCGAACTCGGCGGTCACCCGGGCCAGGAACGGCCCGACCACGGCCGCCGCGACCACCAGGATCAGCACCGACCCGCCCACCGTGCGGGCCACGCCGGCCGGGACCGCGCGCCGGCCGACGTACGCCAGCCGGAGCTGGGCGAGCCCCCAGAGCACCAGCAGCGGACCGACCGCGATCAGGCCGCTGGTCTTGGTGACCGCGGTCAGCCCGGCCGCCGCCCCGAGCCCGAGCATCGTCCCCACCCCGGCACGCCGGCGCAGCCCGTCCAGCGCCAGCGTGGCCGCGCACCCCGCCCAGGCGGCGCAGACCAGGTCGGTCTGGGTGCTGGTCGCCTGCAACGCCACCATCGGCGTGGTGGCCAGCACGAACGCGGTGAGCAGCTGGGCCCGGCGGCCGCCGCCGAGCTGGGCGGTGATCCGGGCGGCCACCAGCAGCACGCCCACCCCGGCGGCCCACTGCACCAGGTTGTGCAGCGCGTCGGAGCCGGTGACCAGGCGCAGGTGCAGCAGCAGGTACTCGGCGCCGGGCGGGATGGTCACCTGCCGGTGGATGGCGGTCGGCCAGAAGTCCAGGTCGCCCTGCGCCACCCAGTGCTCCACCTTGGGCAGGTGGTAGGTCTGCGAGTCGAAGTTGTTCGGCTCGGCGAGCAGCGCGATCAGCAGCTCGACCAGCACCAGCCCGCCGACCGAGCCGGCGAGCAGCCGCTCGCCACGGCTCGCCGTACGCCAGAGGTCCGCCAGCCGGGCCCAGCCGGCCGGTCGGCGACCGGGCCGTACCGGCGTGGAGCCCGGGGACGGCGACTCCTCACCGGGTGGCGGGGCTGCTACGGCGTCGCCGGACGGGCCGGTGGCCGCGCCGACCAGTTCCTGGCGTGGTGCGGCGGCGATTGCGGCCGGACGGCGGCCGGCGTCCCGGCGGCGGCGCCACCCGGCGGCCGCGCCCGCGACGGCGACCAGGAGCAGCCAGGCCGTGGCGAACGCCGGCAGGGTCAACAGCCGCAGCGCGCCGAGCAGCTCCACGGTGAGCACCGCGAAGGCTCCGGTGACCAGTGCCGCCCGGACGACGGCGAGGCGCAGCGGTGCCACCACCTCGTCGCGGTACGGCCGCAGCGCGAGGGTGAGCAGTCCGATCACGGCGACGGGGGCCAGGGCGAGCGGGTAGCCGGCTGCCGACATGGCGGGAAGTAAACACCATCCGGCTGACGCCGCGACGGTCGATGCCCACGGTGGCGGGCACCGCGCCGCTGACCAGCCAGGCTAGGCTAGGGCCGACATATTGTCGCCACCGTGGAGATTCCCGTGAAGCTCTCGATCCTCATGCCGGTCTACAACGAGGAAGAACGCATCGCGGATGCCCTCAAGCAGGCATTGGCGGTCGACTACCCGTGCGAGATCGAGCTGGTCGTGGTCGACGACGGCAGCCGGGACGGCACCGGGGAGATCCTCGGCCGGGCCGACGACGCGCGCGTGCGGGTCATCACCCACCAGCGCAACGCCGGCAAGGGCGCGGCCATCAAGACGGCGGTCGACAACGCCGAGGGTGAGTACCTGGTCATCCTCGACGCCGACCTGGAGTACGACCCGCAGGACATCCCCAAGCTGCTCGACCCGGTGCTCGACGGCCGCGCCACGGTGGTCTACGGCAATCGCACCTTCGGCAGCCACAGCGCCTACAGTTTCTGGTACGTGATGGGCAACAAGGGCGTCACGATGGCGGCCAATGTGCTGTTCAACTCCTACATCGGCGATCTGGAGACCTGCTTCAAGCTGATGCCGGTGGCCCTCTACCGCTCGCTCGACATCCGCTCCCGCGGTTTCGGGATGGAGGCCGAGGTGACCGGCAAACTGTTGCGCCGCCGGATCCGCCCGTACGAGGTGCCGATCAGCTACCGTGCCCGGGGCCGCGAGGAGGGCAAGAAAATCACCTGGAAGGACGGCGTCGAGGCGCTCTGGATCCTCGGCCGCGAGCGCACCCGCCGCCGTCCCGTCGGCGCCCCGGCCCGCTGACCGCCCGCCGGCCGACGACCGGCGACGACCGGAGCGCCGCGCCGGCCCGCCCGCCCGGCGAACCTATCCCGCGTCGGGTGCGACAGCTCAGCCGCCGGCTGGCACCAGCGCCGGCTCCAGGAACCGACTGACCGAACGGCGCAGCCCGGCGGCGTCCAGCCCGTGCCACCCGGTGTGGTCCTCCGGCGACCCGTAGCGCCGCAGCTCCGCCCGCCCCACGCCGAGCGCGAGCAACCGGTGCGGCCGGTCGGCCAGCGCGGCCGACACCACCCGGCTGGACGTCCCGGCCAGGTAGGGCTCGACCAGGATCACCTCGGTGCCGGCCAGCGCCCGCAGCCCGGCGCCGTCGAACGGCCGGGGCCGGTGGGTGTAGGCCACCGTGACCGCCAGGTCCGCCACCGCCGCCAGCGCCGCGTCCAGCACCGGCCCGACGGCGACCAGCAACGGCGCGCCCGGCCCGGCATCCCGCACCACCTGGAGCGCGCCGTCGCCGCCGCGCGGCCGGTCGTTGTGCAGGACGGAGAGCCGCAGGTACGCCGAGCCCTCGGCGGCCACCGCCGCGCGCAGCAGCGCCGGCACCTCGCCCGGGTGCCCGGGTACGTGCACGGTCCAGTCGTGCAGCGTGTCGATCAGCGCGACATCGGCCGGGGAGAGGTGGGTGCGGCCGGCGGCTGCCCGGTCGTACGAGGCGCCGACGCTGACCAGCACCGCGCCCACGCCCTGGTGGTCCAGGTCGAGCTTGAGCTGCTCGTACGCGCGCTCCACGAGGAACGGCGCGTAGCTGTGCACGATCGGGCGTAGCCCGGTCAGCGCGAGCCCGCCCGCCACCCCGACCATCAGCTGCTCCCGGATGCCGACGTTGAGCACCCGGTCGGGGTGCTCCCCGGCGGCCGGGGCGAACGCGGCGGCGGAGATGTCGGCCAGCACCAGCGCGGTACGCGGATCCTCGGCCAGCAGCGCGCTGGTGGTGTCGATGAAGGTTTCCCGCACGGTCACTCCCCGGAGTCGACGACCGCGACGACGACGTGCGGCCGGTGGTTGTCCTGCCCGGTCAGGGCGGTGTGCAGGGCGTCGTGGTCACGCCCGTCGATGGTGGCCGCGGTCCAGCCGTTCACGGTGAACCGGGCCGCCGCGCCTCCCGGCCAGCCGTGCGTGGCCGAGGAGTTGTCGACCACGATCGCGGTCAGGTTGGCCAGCCCGGTCGCCCCGGCGTACGCGATCGCCTCGTGGTTGGAGCCCTCGTCCAGCTCGGCATCGCCGAGCAGCACGTACACCCGGGGAGCGAGCAGGCCCTGGGCCCGCAGTCCGAGCGCGGTGCCGACGCCGAGCCCGAGCCCGTGGCCCAGCGAGCCGGAGCCGATCTCCACCCCGGGCACCAGCAGCCGGTCCGGGTGGTCGCCGAGCCGGCTCGCCGGGCCGCCCTGGTCGTCCAGCCAGTCGACCGGGATGAAGCCCCTGGCGGCGAGCACGGCGTAGTAGCCGGCGACCGCGTGCCCCTTGGAGAGCAGGAACCGGTCCCGGTCGGGGTCCTCGACCGTCTCGGGGGTGATCCGCAGGATCCGGTCGTAGAGCACCCAGAGCACGTCGATGGTGGAGAAGACGTTCCGGCCGAACACCCGGCCGGCGCGGACCCGGTCGAGCAGCGGGGCGACAGGACCGGGCAGGGGTGGCGGG
>NZ_POUB01000158.1 GCF_003236335.1 Micromonospora deserti | reverse complement strand
CCCGTCGGCAGCGCGTTGCCGAGCAGCGGATTGGCCCCCGCCAGCGAAGTGCCGCCGCCCGCGGCGCCCGGCCCACCGGCCGGCGTACCCGTGCCCCCGGCGTCGTTGCCCACCGTGACCGGGGTGCCCGAGCCGGAGCCGGGCCCGGCGGACGGCCGGTCGGGTGCCGCCGTGGTGGCGCCGCCCGTGTGCGCGGTGCGGCCGGTCGCGGTCGGAGCCGCCGTCGGGGTGCTGGCGCCGGGACCGCTGCGCGGCGTCGACCGGCCCCGGTCGACCGTGCCGGGAGTGTCCGGGTGCGGCGGCGGCGGTGGGAGTAGCCGGCCGTACGCGGAGACCTCGTAGCCGGCGGCCAGGTCGGCCACCACCTTGACCATGCGCTGGTGCGCCTTCTCCTGCTCGGCCTTGTCCTGCTGGTGGCCGAGCAGGCCGCCGACCACGATGCCGGGCACGCCGAAGACGGCTCCCTTGACCGCGCCGGAGACCGCCTTGTCGTGGTCGTCGGTCTCGGCCGGGCTCTCCGCCTGCTGCTGCGCCGTGCGCAGCTGGTCGGCCATCAGCGTGAGCCCCCGGCTGACGTCCGCCATGCCCTGGCCCAGCGTGTCGGCGTACTCGGCGATGAGCGTCAACCGGCGCTGGAACTCCTGCCCCGCGGCGCCCGTCCAGGTGTTGGCGAGCTTGTCGAGGTCGCCGCTGAGGTCGCGACGCAGGTCGTCGAGGATGCCCTTGAGTGACGTCCAGTCGGCCGCGACGCCATCGACCTGGCTCGGCTTGCCGGCCATCACGCCGTCGTACAGCTGCTGATGGCTGACGTGCTGATAGCGCTGGATGTACTCAGACACGCGGCTCCCCCTTCCGCTTCAGCGCGTCGTCGATCCCGCTGAGGGCGGCGGCGATGTCGGCGGAGTTGGCCGCGTTGCGCGCCTCGGCGGTGCGGTAGTTGGCGAGGATGGTGCCGGTCGCGCTCTGCGCCGCCTCCACCGCGTCGCGCAGGCGCCCGACCTGATCCACATAGGACTGCTGGATCTCCGAGTAGCGACGGGCGTTGCTGGTCGCGTCGGTGAACGAGCCGAGGGCCGGCGGGCGGCACTGCATCTCGGTGGTGAGCTTCCGCAACGTTTTCTCCGCCTCGGTCAGCCGGTCGGCCAGCTTCAGGTGGAAGTCCTCCAGGGACATCAGGTCGACTGTCGTGCGCCCGGTCATGGCAGCATCCCCGTACGTCATGGTCGAATCCGTTGCGTAGCTCAGGTTAGTCGACCGGCGCGAGCCCGGCGACCCGCCCGGCGGCCCGCCGCCGGCGCCCGGCGAGGCTCAGCCGCCGGCACCCGGCGAGGCGCCGGCGGTCGCCGCCGGCGCGGTCACCCGGGCACCGGGCTCGAAATAGGACAGCGCGTCCTCGCGGACCAGGGTCGGGCCGGTGGGGATGAGCGCCAGCAGCGACGCGGGCACTACCACCGGGGTGGCCCCCTCGTAGCCGAGCGCCGTCAGCGCGCCGACGCCGAGCGGGTAGCGGACCCCCTGGGCGCTGATCAAATGAACCGTGGACCCGGGCGCGGCGGTGCCGCTCTCGCCGGCCCCCGGGGCGGCCTGGACCAGCACGCCCTTGCCGCCGGGCAGCAGCACGGCCTCGGCCGTGCGGACGCCGTCGCGGGCGGTCTGCCGCACCGGTACCGGGCCGGACGTGCCCGCCGACAGCTCCGCCGGGGCCCGGTCGAACACCTCCAGCGTGGTGCTGGGCGGCGCACCGCCGGCTCCCGCCCGGTAGGTCGCGCAGAGCACCGTCTGGCCCGGCCGGACCGGATGCAGCGCGGGCAGGGCCGACGGCATCCCCGCCTCCTCCAGCCGCTGTTCGGTCAGCAGTCGGCCGGCCTGGTCGGGGGTGATGTCGGTGACCTGGCCGCCGTCGCGCAGCAGCAGTAACGCGCTGATCTCGCCGATCGCGACGAGGCCCTCCCGGGTGAGCACGTAGTGCTGCCCCGCCGCCCGGAACACCTGGCCGATCCGGGCCGGGCCGGAGCCGATCGTCCGGCTGGTCGGCTCGTCCTCGCCCGCGATGGCGGGTTCGCGCAGCGCCGGGCCGGCCGGCACCGCGTTGAGCAGCTGTTGGCCGACGGTGAGCGTGGGCGTGCCGGCCATCCGCAGCGCGGCGAGCGCGGAGTCGCCTCCCACCACCTGCAACCGGGCGTCGCCGGTGAGCAGGTGACGCTGGCCGCCGACCTGGACCAGCACCGCCCGCTCGCCCAGCGGGGTGCCGCCAGACAGCGGCCGGTCGATCACCACTCGGGTGCCGGACCGGCGCGGGTCGGACGGGTCCGGCACGTCGCAGACCGACCAGGGCAGGCCGATCAGCGACTTGCGGTCTGGCAGCGCGTCGGGCGCGCCGACGATGCCGACGGTACGCCCGCGCGGCCGGTCCCGGATCGACCGCTGGGACATGGTGCGGACCTGCGGGTCCGCCTCGTTGAGGATCAGGCGGGCGGAGGCGTAGTTGAGCGTGGGGTGCAGTTGGCCGTCCAGGAAGACGTACGTCGCGCCGGTCTCCCGCTCGATCACCAGCGTGTTCTGCTCCAGCGGCGCGGTGTTCCCGGTCAGCTGCCCGTACGCGCCGGCACCGCCGAGCACCACCGCCGCGGCGATCACGCTGCCGAAGACCGCCATGCCGAGCCGCCGCATCGGCAGGTTGCTGGTCTCCGGGTCGCCCGACAACAGCGCCGAGACGATGCGGCGGGTGACGAAGCGGTACGCCTGCACCTGATCGCGGCGGGTCCGCATGCTTACCTCCGGCGGGGTGGGTCCGCGACGATCAGGTCCGAGTCGTGTCGCGGGCTTCCCTACGATAAGGGGCCGTCGACGGGTCGCCGGGACCAGCGCCCGCCCCCCGGGTCACGACGGGATGCCCAACCATCCAGAAGGGACTGCCACCGATGACGCAGGTTCAGGCGCCACCCGGTCGTCCGGCCCCACCCCCGGCCACCGCGGCGGAACGGCCGGTCACCCCGGCAGACCGGCGCGAGCGCGGCCGGCTCGGCCCGGTCGTGGTGGGCCAGCTGGTGGTGCTGGAGCTCTGCGCGCTGGCCGTCTGGGCGGCGCTGGGCGGGCCGGGCTGGCTGGTCGGCCTCGTCGCCCTCGCCGCGGTGCTGGTCGTGGTCGCGGCCTTCGCCCGTCGGGGCGGCCGCTGGTGGTACGAAGACCTGCTGCTGCGCCGGCGGCTGCGGCGCCGCCGGGAGCGGGCCCGCAGCACCCTCGCGGCCGGTGTCGCCGCCGATTCCCGGCTGGCCGCCCTGGCCCCGGAGCTGACTGTGACCGAGCTCACCGACCGAGGCACCCGGCTGGGCATCGGGCAGGACGGCCAGGGCTGGTTCGCGGCGGTGGCGCTGCACGGCCGGGCCGGCGCGCCGGCCGGCACGGTCGAGGCGTCGGTGGTGGACCGGGCGCTGCGGGTGCTCACCGACTTCAGCGGCCCGGTGTCCCGGGCCCAGGTGGTCTCGCACACTCTGGTCTGGTACCCGGCGCCGGGCGCGCCGCCGGCCGCGTACCGGACGGTCTGGGTGGCCCTGCGGCTCACCGTGCGGGACGCCCGGGTCGAGACGGTCAGCCGCGGCGGCGGCATGCCCGGCGTCCACCGGACCCTGTCGGCCGGCATCGGGCGGCTCGGCAAGGCGCTGAACGCGGCGGGCCTCGCGCACCGGCCGCTCAGCCGCGACGAGCTGCGGGCGGCGGTGGTCTCGGCGGCCGGGCTGGACCTGGCGCCCGCGCCGCCTGCGGAGACCTGGACGGGGCTGCGCGGTGGTGGCTGGACGCAGCGCTGCCTGGCCCTGCGGGCCCGGGCGGACGCGCCGTACGGTGCGCTGGTGGACGCGGTGACCGCGACCTCCGCCCCGTCCCACACCTTCGCGGCCGTGGTGCTCCCGGGCGGCCGGTTGGCGCCGCCGCTGCTGCGGGTGGCCGCCATGGACGACCACGTGGAGGCGCTGGTCAAGGTGGTGCGGGACGTGGCCCGCCGGGGCGGCGCGTCGGCCCGGCCGCTGGACGGCCAGCACGCCCCCGGTGTCTACGCCGCCGCACCGGTCGCCACCGTCGTCGCCCTCACCCCCTGAGCCCGGACGGGACGTGCACGACGGCGATAACGCCATCGACCGGCCCGGCGTGCCGCCGGGTGGATACCGGTTCAGGGGCGGAGGTTGACGATCCAGCCGTAGAGGCCGAGGACCCAGACGGCCAGCGGGACCAGTGCGATGATCAGCAGGATCTCCACGATGTCCAGCAGGCGGCCCCAGACCGGGGAGATCCGCTTGCCGGCCACGGTGAGCCCGTAGATCAGGCTCACCACGGCCGCGAGCAGCAGCCCGCCGACGATCAGGCCGAGACGCATCGGCATCGAGCCGCCGGTGAACGTGGCCGCCGCGGTGAGGCCGAGCCCGGCGGTGCCGGCGAAGAGCACCGGGGTGCGCTGGGCGCGGCCGAGGAAGGGCCGGGCCCGCAGCAGTGACAGCAGCGCCAGCACGAGGCAGAGCAGCACCGCCGGCAGCCGGCCGTTGAGCGCGAGCACCACCTGGGCGCCGAGCACCACCAGGGACACCGTCCACAGCAGACCGGTCAGGAACTCGTCGGCGCGCTCGCTGAGCTGGAGCACCCGCCGGCCGTCCACCGACTCGGTGTCGGTCTTCAGGTCGTCCGGGCCGGTCGGAATGGACGGGACGGGCAGCCGGGCCAGCCGGTAGGCCGCCATCGGCAGGGCCGGCACGGTGCCGAACGCCACCGCGGCCAGCACCGCGGCGGCGGCCGGTGCCCCGATGCCGAAGGTCAGGCAGAGCAGCGCGCCGAAGCCGGTGGCGGCGCCCACCGCGACCGCGCCGAAGAAGAGCGGGAGCCGGTCGCCGACGGCCAGCGCGGCCACCGCGGCGAAGAGCACCACCGCGGTCGCGGCCAGCAGCACGTGCGGGGCGGCGAGGCCGGTCAACGTGCGGTCACCGGCGAGCAGCAGCAGGCCCCCGACCGCCGCGTACCCCAGACCCGTCACCGCCAGCACCGACCCGGTGGCGCTGTCGGCGGCGGCCCGGGACAGCACCGCGGCGGCGACCACCAGGGCGACCGCGACGACCAGGGCGGCCAGCGCGCCGGGCAGCTGCGGGGGCCCGGCGAAGAGCGCCGCCAGCGCGCCGGCGCCGAGCGCCGCGGCCGCGAACAGCACCGCGAAGGACCGGGTGGTGCCGACCTGCCAGGCGCCCGGTCGCTGGTTGGTGGCGGTGGCGACGGCGTCCACCACGTCGTCGAAGACGATCTCCGGCGCGGCGGCGGACCGGGGGTTGAAGTAGAGCACCTCGCCGTCGCGGATGCCCAGCTGCGCGACGGTACGACCACCGTCGAGCGGCTGCCCGCCGAGCCGGGCGAGCCCCCAGCCGCCGTGCCGGACGCCCTCGTCGGCGAGGTCCTCGCCGGCGTACCGCAGCAGCGTCGGGAGCAGGTCGGCCAGCGGTACGTCCGACGGCAGCGCAAGGTCCATGCGGGTGCGGGGTGCCACGATGGTGATCCGGCTCAGGCCGCCGGTCGCCGTCTTCGTCGCCACAGTGGCCTCCTCGTCGCTCTTCTACGATCACCCCTGGCCGGCGGCGTCGCCCCACGGGTCCCTGACGCCCACGGGAGATTACCTACGATGGCGGGCACGTACGATGCCCACCCGACGACTCCGGTCGCTCGCAGGCCTTCGTCCGGGCCGCTTCTGGGGAGGAGACAGCCGTGAGCACGGTGGTGTTCCGCCGGCTCCCGCGTCAGCCGGGGCCGGCCTTGCCGCGCGGTGAGGTGCTGCTGGAGTCTCCTCCGGAGCTGCCCGAACCGACGCCCCGCGGGATGGGGCAGCTGCTGATGATCCTGCCGATGTTCTGCGGCGTGGGCGCCATGGCGTTCCTCTACGCCGGCCGTGGTGGCGGCATGATGACGTACATCGCGGGTGGCCTCTTCGGCATCTCCATGCTGGGCATGGCGGTTGGGTCGTTGAGCCACGGCAACAACGACAAGGCCGAACTGAACGCCGACCGCCGCGACTACATGCGCTACCTGGCCCAGATGCGCAAGCGCACCCGGCGCGCGGCCGAGCAGCAGCGGGCGGCGATGGCCTGGCGGCACCCGGAGCCGGACGCGCTCTGGTCGATCGCCGCGTCCCGCCGCCTGTGGGAGCGACGGATCACCGAGGACGACTTCGGCGAGACCCGGATCGCCACCGGGCCGCAGCGCCTCGCGGTGGAAATCGTCCCGCCGGAGACCAAGCCGGTCGAGGACCTGGAACCGATGAGCGCTATCGCGCTGCGCCGCTTCGTTCGGGCGCACTCCTCCGTGCCGGACCTGCCGACCGCGCTGTCGGTCCGCGCGTTCAGCCGGGTGGTGCTGCGCGGCGACCGGGAGCCGGTGCTCGACCTGACCCGGGCCGCGCTGGGCCAGCTGGCCACCTTCCACGCCCCGGACGACCTGGTCGTCGCGGTGGTCGCGGCGCCCGACCGGCAGGGCGCCTGGGACTGGGCCAAGTGGCTGCCGCACGCGCACCACAGTGCCCGGACGGACGCGGCCGGCGCCCGCCGGCTGGTCTTCGCCAGCCTGGCCGAGGTGGAGGAGTCACTCGCCGGCGAGCTGGCCAACCGGCCACGCTTCGCCCCCGAGGCGAAGCCGCTGACCAGCGCCCCGCACCTGGTGGTGGTGATCGACGGCGGGGAGGTCTCGGCGACCTGCCAGCTGATGGGGCCGGGGCTCCTGGGTGCGACCGTGATCGACCTCTCCGGCACCGTGCCCCGGGACGCCGGCCGGTGGCTGCTCTGCCTCGACGTGGGCGACGGCAGCTCCCTCGACCTGGTCCGCGGCGCCTCCTCGTCCCGGCTCGGCAGGCCGGACCGGCTCAGCCTCGCCGCCGCCGAGGGGCTGGCCCGGCAGATCGCCCCGTACCGGCTGTCCCAGCAGCAGACCACGTCGGAGGAGCCGCTGGCGCGCAGCATGGAGCTGCCCGACCTGCTCGGCGTCGGCGACGCCGCCACGATCGAGGTGCAGCAGACCTGGCGGCCGCGCAGCCACCGGGACCGGCTGCGCATCCCGCTCGGTGTCGGTCCCGACGGCAACGTGGTCGAGCTGGACTTCAAGGAGTCCGCGCACGAGGGCATGGGCCCGCACGGCCTGGTCATCGGCGCGACCGGCTCCGGCAAGAGCGAGCTGCTGCGGACGATCGTCGGCGCGCTGGCGGTGACGCACTCCTCCGAGGAACTCAACTTCGTCCTGGTCGACTTCAAGGGTGGCGCCACCTTCGCCTCCCTGGAGGCGCTGCCGCACACCAGTGCCGTGATCACCAACCTGGCCGACGAGCTGCCGCTGGTGGACCGGATGCGGGACGCGCTCGCCGGTGAGATGGTCCGCCGGCAGGAGCTGCTCCGGGCCGCCGGCAACTACGTCTCCCGGTTCGACTACGAGAAGGCCCGGGCGGCCGGCGAGCCGCTGGAGCCGATGCCCAGCCTGCTGATCATCTGTGACGAGTTCAGCGAGCTGCTCGCGGCCAAGCCCGACTTCATCGACCTCTTCGTGATGATCGGCCGGCTCGGCCGTTCGCTCGGCGTGCACCTGCTGCTGGCCAGCCAGCGCCTGGAGGAGGGGAAGCTGCGCGGCCTGGACACCCACCTGTCGTACCGGATCGGCCTGCGGACCTTCTCGGCGGTGGAGAGCCGGATCGTGCTCGGCGTACCGGACGCGTACGAGCTGCCGAACGCGCCGGGCCACGGCTACCTGAAGACCGACACCAGCACCATGCTGCGGTTCCGGGCCGCGTACGTGTCCGGGCCGTACCGGGCGCCGGGGCAGGCCGCCGCGTCGTCGCAGGCGATGGTCCAGCGCCGGATCGTGCCGTACGGGGTGACCTTCGTTCCGCTGCGCAACCCGCAGCTGCCGGTGCCGGCCACGCCCGAGCCGGAGCAGCCGGCCGACGGCAAGACCGTGGCGATGCTCGACGTGATCATCGACCGGCTCACGGGGCGGGGGCGGCCGGCGCACCAGGTCTGGCTGCCACCGCTGGCCGAACCGCCGGGCCTGGGCGAGCTGCTGCCGCCACTGAGCGCCGACAAGACGTACGGGCTCTGCACCGCCTCCTGGCGGGGCCGGGGGCAGCTCACCGTGCCGGTCGGCGTGGTGGACCGCCCGTACGAGCAGCGCCGCGACCCGATGATGGTCGAACTGGCCGGCGCGGGCGGCAACGTGGTGATCGTCGGTGCCTCGCTGAGCGGCAAGAGCACCATGCTGCGCTCGATGCTCGCCTCGCTGGCGCTCACCCACACGCCCCGCGAGGTGCAGTTCTTCTGCCTCGACTTCGGCGGCGGGGCGCTGCGCAGCCTGGAGGCGCTGCCGCACACGGCCGGGGTGGCCGGGCGGCGGGACGTCGAGGCGGTGCGGCGTACGGTGGCCGAGGTGGTGGCGGTCCTCGACGACCGGGAGGTCCGGTTCGCCCAGCACGGCATCGACTCGGTGGCCAGCTACCGTCGGCGCCGAGCCGCCGGCGAGTTCGCCGACGACCCGTTCGGGGACGTCTTCCTGGTCATCGACGGCTGGAACACGCTGCGCCAGGAGTACGAGGAGCTGGAGCAGACCATCACCACCCTGGCCAACCGGGGGCTGGGCTTCGGCGTCCACGTGGTGCTGACGGCCGTGCGTTGGGCGGAGATCCGGATCAACATGCGGGATCTGCTCGGCACGAAGCTGGAGCTGCGGCTCGGCGACCCCAACGAGTCGGAGATCGACCGCCGGGCCGCGGCGAACGTGCCGACGGGATCGCCGGGCCGCGGTCTGACCCGGGACAAGCTCCACTTCCTCACCGCGATCTCCCGCATCGACGGCCGGCGCGACATCGACGACCTGACCGAGGCGTCGGCCGCCCTGGCGCGGCACGTGGCGGCCGCCTGGCCCGGCCGGCCGGCGCCGAAGGTACGGCTGCTGCCGCGCAGGCTGGCCGTCAGCGAGCTGGCCCGGGTCGTCGACCGCTCGGCGCCGGGCCTGCCGATCGGCGTCAACGAGGCGGCGCTGGCCCCGGTCTACCTCGACCTGGCCAACGAACCGCACCTGACCGTCTTCGGCGACGCGGAGTGCGGCAAGACCAACGTGCTGCGGCTGATCGCCCAGGGCATCACCGAGCGGTACACCCCGGCGCAGGCCCGGCTGGTCATCGCCGACTACCGGCGCGGCCTGCTCGGCGCGGTCGAGGGCGACCACCTGCTCGACTACGCCCCGTCCAATCAGGTGTTCGCGCAGGGGCTCGCCTCGATCCGCAGCGCGCTGTCCAACCGGCTGCCCGGCCCGGACGTGACCACCGCGCAGCTGCGCGACCGCAGCTGGTGGAAGGGGCCGGACCTCTACATCCTGGTCGACGACTACGATCTGGTCGCCTCGGGCGGCAGCAACCCCCTCAGTGCCCTGCACGACCTGCTGCCCCAGGCCCGGGACATCGGCTTGCACCTGATCGTCACCCGCCGTGTCGGCGGCGTGGCGCGGGCGCTCTACGAGCCGGTGCTGCAACGCCTGCGCGAGCTGGACTCGCCCGGCCTGTTGATGTCCGGCAACCGGGAGGAGGGCGCGGTCTTCGGCACCCTGCGCCCGAGCCCGCAGCCGCCGGGCCGGGGCACGCTGGTGCGCCGCCGCGACGGCCAGCAGCTGATCCAGACCGCGTGGTCCGAGCCGGCCTGATTGCTGCTGGTGCCGGCCGCGACCGGTCTGCTGGTGCCCGGGCCCCTCGTCGCCGCCGCGGTGGTGGACGGTGCTCTGGAGCGGGTTTCCCCGGCCGGCCGAGGTGCCGCCCCGTGGCCGTGTCGACGGACGGTGACGCCGTCCGGCAACGGTCCTGATTGGACGGTGTGGGCCGGGCGACGCCGAGGAGGGCTGCGCGGGTTGGATGCCGTCCGCTACCGTTCTTCACAGGAGTGTCCGTCGGTGGGGTGTTCGCCTTGCCGCGGGGGAGGGCGCGGCAGTTCCGCCGCCACAAGATGACGGAAGGGTGTGAAGCATGGCGTTCGAGGTCGAAGCAGCGACTCTGCATACCGCCGCGAGTGACGTGCGGTCCACGCGCAGCGAGGTCGACGGCGAGCTGAAGAAGCTGTGGAACGTGGTCGACGACCTGGCTATCGCCTGGAAGGGGCAGGCGTCCACCGGCTTCCAGTCGCTCATGCAGCGCTGGAACGAGGACACGGCCAAGCTGCTGACGGCGATGGACAGCATCGCCGACCTGCTCGACAAGTCGGGTACGACGCACCAGGTCAACGACGAAGAGCAGCAGCAGATGCTGGACAAGTTCCACTCTGCGCTCAACCCGTGATCAGCCGAGACGAGCAGGGGAGGAACTGATGAGCATCAAGGTTGACTATGCGGTCCTCGAGAGCGCGAACCAGCAGATGCAGACGATCTCGCGCACCATCGACGAGAAGCTCGACACGCTGCGTTCGATGCTGTCGAAGCTCCAGTGGGACGGTCAGGACCGTGCCGCGTACGAGCAGCACCAGGCGCAGTGGGACGCCGCCGTGCGGGACATCAACAAGATCTTGAACGACATCGGTGGCGCGGTGGGCATCGCCCGCGAAAACTACGTCACCACCGAGATGAGCAACGCCAAGGTGTGGGGCTGACACAATCGTCGACGCGGCTCCGGTCCGGTTCGGCCGGGCCGGAGCCGCGGCGCGTTGTGAGCCGAGAGGTCCTGGGAGAGTCATGCGCAGGGGGAAGCGTTCGCGGCCGGTGCTGAGGTCGGCCGTCGCCGCGTTGGCGGTGGTCGCCGCTGCCGGCTCCGGTCCACTGGTCGCCCCCGTGCCGGCCCGCGCGGACACCGTGCGCGGCCTGCAGTGGTACCTCGACACGCTGAAGATCCCCCAGGCCCACAAGATCACCAAGGGGCGGGGCGTGACGGTCGCCGTCATCGACTCCGGTGTCGACCCCAATGTGCCCGACCTGCGCGGCCAGGTCCTGCGCGGGCGGGGCCTGAACTCCGCCGCGACCGCCGACGGTCGGGGCACCGACGACGACATCGGCCACGGCACCGGGATGGCGGGTCTCATCGCCGCGCGGGGCGGCGGCGAGATGCGCCACCTCGGCATCGCCCCCGAGGCGAAGATCCTGCCGATCTCCACCGCCAACCGGTATGACCCGCGGGAGCTCGCGGAGGGAATCCGCTGGGCCGCCGACTCCGGAGCGGATGTGATCAACATGTCGCTCGGGGTCGACCGGCCGCCGACCGCCGAGGAGATGGCCGCCGTCCGGTACGCCCTGGACAAGAACGTCGTCCTGGTCGCCTCGGCCGGTAACCGGCGGCAGGGCGACTCGAAGGTGATCAATCCGGCCAGCATCCCCGGCGTCATCGCCGTGACCGGGCTGGCCCGCAACGGTGGCATCTTCCCCGACAGCACCACCGGGCCGGAGGCCGTCCTGGCCGCACCCTCCGAGGAGATCATCTCCCCGCGGCCCACCTCGGTGTCGCCGAACGGCTACGGCGTCGGCAGTGGCACCAGCGACGCGGCGGCGCTCGTCTCCGGCGTGGTGGCGCTGGTACGCGCGAAGCACCCCGACCTCGACGCGGCCAACGTGGTAAACCGGCTGATCCGTACCGCCCGGGACGAGGGCCCCGCCGGCCGGGACGACCGGTTCGGCTTCGGCGCGGTGGATCCGCTCGCGGCGCTGACCCGGTCGGTGCCGCCGGTGACGGCGAACCCGCTGCTCGCGGGGGCGCCAGTGGCCGGCGGCGGGCAGAGTGGCGCGCCGGAGCGTTCCGAGGGGACGGGCGACGACGGGCCGCTCGTCTCCGTCGGCGTCACCGACCGCACCGGTGCGGTGGTCCAGATCGCGCTCTGCCTCGCCGTGCCGCTCGCGGTGCTGGTCCTGGTGATCGTGCTGGTACGCCGTTCCCGTCGCCACCGCGCGCCCGCGGCGACGGCCGGGCCGCCGATGGCCGGGCCCGGGTACCGCCCGCCGCCCGGCGGCGTACCGGGTCCGTACGGCCCTGCCCCGCAGCAGCCGGGCGCCGCGGCGCCGTACGGCCAGCCGGGTCACCCGCCCGCGCCGCCCGGCACGGGCCCCTACGTCCCGCCGGGCGTGCGGGGGCAGCAGCAGCCCGGAGCCTGGCCGCCGCCACCGGGAGCGCCCACGCCGCCGCCAGGGGGCGGCGGGCAGCACCAGTAAGCCAGATTGTCAGTCGGCGACGGGGAGGAACCGATGACGGACGACAGGACCCGGTATTCGGAGCGGGTCACGATCGACACGCCGGACGTGCCGGTCGCGCCCCACGTCTCACCGTTCGTGAATTACGACCGGATCGAGATGGACAACGTCCAGCGGGCCAGGGTGCCGAGCGGGCTCGTCCCCGGCGAAGGGGGCGCCGGCGCGGAGACGGAGTGGGACGCCGGCAGCCTCGACAAAGCCATCGAGTGGCTGGAGGAGCACGCCGACTTCCTCAACAAGCAGTCGTACAAGATGGTGGAGATCAAGGACCTGATGGGCGGCGATGCGGCGGGGGCCCTCGGCGGTGCGGCCGGGGGCGCGAAGAGCCCGCTGGGCACCTTCGACCGGGCGACGGACCTGGCGGCGAAGCACGCCGGGCTCTACCGGAGCACCGAGACCGGTCTACGGCAGCTCGCCGACGACCTCTACAAGGCGGCGAACGCGCTGCGCGAGGTCAAGGAGAACTACGAGACGGCCGAGCGCGCGAACGCGATGTCCGCCGCCGAGATGGAGCGCGCCTTCCAGACCGCCTCCAGCAACAGCGGCGACCACTGATCGGGGGAGTGACCCATGCCGAGCTGGGAAGAGATGTGTCAGCAGATCGTCGTCGACGGCAGGCCCGGCGACGTCGCCAGCGCCGCTCTCGGCTGGGAGCAGCTGCTGAAGAACCTGGACACGGTCAAGCGCAACCTGGAGACCAACGTCAAGGACCTCGGGCAGGTCTGGAAGGGACCGGCGTACGAGTCGTTCAAGACCCACATCGAGGGGATCGCGAAGAGTACCGGCCGGCTGGTCGAGGACGCCGAGAACCACAACGGCATCGTGCAGTCGCTACGGGACGCCGCCGACCGGCTGACCGAGGCGCAGCGCGAGTTCCCCATCCCCGCCAGCTGCGTCAACGACGTGCTGGAGGCCCGGAACGGCCGGATCGTCATCAGCGCCGGCTTCTTCGAGATGAAGGTCAAGCCCGACTTCCTGGGCCTGCTCGACCCGATCAGCTCGCTGGCTGACTGGATCAACGACAGGTCCGAGGAGGCCGCGCAGGTCTACACCAAGGTCAGCGGCCAGTACTCCACCATCGACTCGGGCACCCCGGGGGAGGTCGGGCCGACGCTGAACCGGGACCCGGACATGACGACGCCCGACCTCAACCGCGACACGGGCACCGGCAGCACCGGTCGCGTGCCGAACATCGGCGGTAAGCCGGAAACCGGCAGTCTCGGCAGCTCGCCGTCGGTGGGCACGAGCGGGGTGCCCAGCACCGGCTCTCCCGGGATCGGCTCCGGCGCGCACCCCGACCTGTCCGGTGGCTACGACCCGGGCACCGGCAACCCGCCCGGCACCGGAGGCTACCCGGGCAGCGGTAGCCTCGCCGACGACTACGGCAGCGGACTGGCCGGTGCCGGCGCCGCCACCACCCCCGGCCTCGGTGGTGGTGGTCTGTCGGGCACCACCGGTCTCGGGTCCGGCGGGCTGGGCGGCGGCGGGCTTGGCGGTGGTGCCGGCGGCGGCATGATCCCGGGCGGTGGTGCCCTCGGTCGGCCGGTCGCCGCCGGGCTGGCGCCGATGATGGGCGGCGCGGAGGGCGCCGGTCGCGGTGGCGGCCGGGGCGCCGGTGGTCGGCTGGGCGCGGGCGGAAAGCTCGGCGCCGGCGGGATGGTTCCGGCCATGGG
>NZ_POUB01000157.1 GCF_003236335.1 Micromonospora deserti | reverse complement strand
CCCGCATGAAGACCTTCAAGATCCTGCGGGACTATCGCCGCGCCGCCAAAACATTGGCCGACACCGCTTCCGGCGTTGCCAACCTCCACAACATCATCCTCGCCGGATGACGCCGACACCGTTGAACGGCAACGCGTTCACCGAGTTACGAGACATCCTTTAGAGTGCTGCCGTGGAAGACGATCGTCGTACCTTGCCGACTCCGCTGTCCGAAGCTCATGCAGTCGGCTTCGATTACAGGGACGGGGCCGGCGTTGACTTCGAGCCGTACCCCGACTTCCTGGATGAACGCGAATGGGCCAACTGGTGGCGGGCGTGGACGGGCAACCAAGGGCTCGACGGAGCCGAGTTCCGGGTCTTCGGACAGGACGGCACCGGTGGCAACGCCGCCTTCTGGCTGGTGCGTCCCGGTGAACCACTTGAGCAGCAACCCGTGGTGTTCCTCGGGTCAGAGGGTGAAATAGGAGTCGTCGCGCAGAACCTGTGGACTTATCTCTGGCTTCTCGCTGACGGTTTCGGCCCCTGGGAGGCGACGGAATACCCCAATCACGAACATGAGCCCCGCAGGGATGCCCGCCTCACGGAGATCGCCGAACGCTGGGCGCCGTCACATCGCAAGTCGGCGGACGAGGTCATCACCGCAGCGCGGGAAGAGTTCCCCGGCTTTGAGGAGCTGATCGACTCGATGTGCCGATAGCAGCGTGAAGGGCAGGTAGGCGGCTCGGCCAGGCTCGATCGACGAATGGCCTACTGCTGTACTTCGCTGCTGTACCGGCCCTGATCGCGGCATTCGGAAGCCCGGTCAGGGCCGCTGACCTGCGGTTGAGTGGGCCGCCAGGGACTCGAACCCTGAACCTAAGGATTAAAAGTCCTCAGCTCTGCCATTGAGCTAACGGCCCGTTGAGCCACAGGCTACCCGAAGGCCGCCTCCGAGTTGACGTCCGGCTGAGCGCGCTCTGGCAGGACTCTAGCCTGCTGCCGCATGCACCCAAGAGGGCCGGGGTCTGGTCAACGGGTCCGGCGGCGCCTCGTGCTGAGGACACGTGTCCACGTGTTGCCCGCCCGCTGTTACGCGCGTCGCCGCCGCAGCGCGGAAGGCGAACATCACGAAGTGGTAGGAGCCGTTCTCGGCGAGGATCTCGTACGGTCGGAGTCAGCAAGCCCACTTCGAACCCGGCCTCCTCGACCGTCTCGCGGGCGGTCCGCCTCGCGTCAATGGACCGGGGCCTGGCGGAAGACGCGGTCGCACCTTATCGCCACGGCACTCCGCAACTCGACGACACGATCCCGGCGCACGGCAGAGGAAGATGTGCCTCGGTGACGCACCATGCTCCACGGACTACTGCCTGCCTCCTTGACCTCGTCTTCGTTCACCTGTGCGAATGGATGCCCGTGTCGCGCTGGCGCCGGCCCGCCCGGCTGCCTACGGTGTCGAGGTCCTCGCCAGCACCGGGCGAGGCGTGACTGTGAAGGAGCAGCCGACGATGGCGGACTTTGGGAGAACTCGGGTACCGGCACCTCGCCGGACGGCAGGCACCACGACCGAGTTCGTCCTGAATGGCACGCCCGGTCGCCTCGTCATTGCCGCCGCAGCTGACCGGCCCGGCCACGTCGAGCTGTACGTCGGCAAGCACGGATCCACCCTGGCCGGCCTGACCGACGCCCTGTCGACCGCGATCACCACCGGGCTACACGCTGGCGCACCCGTGTCCGAGTTCGTGGCGGAACTGCGGCACACCCGCTACGCCCCCGCCGGCCGTACCGGCGACCCCGAGGTGCCGGAAGCCACGTCGCTAGGCGATTACCTCGCACGCCGGCTCGCCCGCGCCGGTGGCGACCTACGAGGGCGCGGGGTGTAGCGGTCCAACAACTACGGCGCTGTGCGGTCGCTGCTGCGTGGATCCCGCACGCGGCGCCCGCCAGGACAGCCGAGCTGACGCACTCCGGGCGAGCCCTTCATCCCCATGGCTCCGCCACCGCGGCTGGGGTGACGCCGACGGCCGGGAACCTAGGGTGGGGGTGTGCGGGAGGGATGTTGCGAACCTGGTCCGAGCCTGTCCGCAGCTGATGGGCGCCCGCGACGTCGTACGGAGATCGGGGTTGCCCGACGCGTGGGTCGGCGCGGGGATCCTGCGTGATCTGGTCTGGGGCCAGCGCTACGGCAACGGCTTCGACCCGTCGGCGGTACACGACGTCGCGATGACTCCGTCGCCAGGCAGGGACCGGATCGACGGGGAAGGCGCCGCCCCGAGGTTAGACCGGTTGGGATAGCGTGTCGTCCGTCTATGGGGGGGAGATCCCCAGAATCCTTCGGGGAAAGAAGCTGTCACGTGTCACTGTGGAAGAACACGGCCGTTCTAGCGGTCTCCGCGCTCACGGCGCTCGCTCTGACTGCCTGCGGCTCGACGCCAGGCTCGTCGGACGCGCCGAAGCAGCCGAGCGTGCTGGAGCTGCTCGCCAGTGATCTCAAGGGTTCGTTGCAGAAGACGATCGACACCACCGACAAGACCGATTCCGTGACCCTGACGATGCAGGGCACGGCGGCTGGCGAGAAGATCTCGATGCAGGGTGTCATGGACCTGCGCGACCCGGTCAAGGCCGAGATGACGACGGCGGGCCCCGATGGCACCCCGATAACCGTCCGGATGATCGGCACCATGTTCTATGTCGAGATCCCAGAGGCGGACCGCGCGAGCGTGGGCGGGAAGCGCTGGATGAAATTGGACCTGACCGCCGCGGGTGCCCAGGCGGGAATGGACATTAAGCAGTTCGAGGACATCGACCCGACCAAGCAGGTCAAGACGCTGCTCGCCACCGAGGGAGTCACCGTCGTCGGTGAGGAGACGGTGAACGGGGCGCGCACAGTCCACTACACCGTCACGGCTCCGGTGGCAACCTACCTCGGGCAGCTCGACGCCAAGATGCGGGCGGGCGTCGAGCAGGGACTGGCCAAGCAGGGCGTCAAGGAGATCACAATCGGCCTCTGGGTCGACGAGCAGTACCAGCCGCGCCGGGTGCACATGGTCATGGGCACGATGAGCGATCTGACGGTTGACTACACCGACTACGGCAAGCCGGTGAACATCGAGACGCCGCCCCCAGCGGAGACTACTGACTTCGCCGAGATGCTGGCAGGTCTGAAGGACCTACCCACTGGCAACTGACCAGAGCCAGGATTCTGCCCCGCCGGTGATTCTCCTCACCGGCTGGGCAGTGCCGCGTCGGGAGGACGTCCTCCCGCCCCGACAGCGCTCGATACTCCTCCTGCATGCCGCCGCGCTGAACGCGTTCCTCGACCCGATGCGCGAGCGGCGCGCCCGGTACGAGGCCGACAAGGGCCTGGCCGACGAACTGATCGTGGAAGGCACGGAACGCACCCGACGCGAGGTCCAACAAACCGCCAAGGGCCGCGTGCTGCAGCCCGAGTGCGGCGTCGGCGAATACCCTCGGATCCACCTAATGACGTCGGTGGTCAGTAGGTCGCCAGGGCCACGGCGCCCGCACGGCATACCGCTGGCCGGCGGCGAGGCACGAGCCGACACGGGGCGCGCCGCCGGTGCGGGCGTGGACGCGTGCGTGTGGGGTCGAGCGGATTGACCCTGGCGGGGACGACCAAAGGCCGGTTGACTGATGCCACAAGCGATTCAGCTCGACAGCGCCCGGCACCCGCCGAGCCCTACCATCCTCGACAGCGGCCGCCGCCGAGCCGCACCACCTGGTACCCGACACGGGAGGACACCATGCCGGAGTCACTGGGCCTCGCCGCCCTCGCCGGGGCGGCCCTGACCACCGGGCTGATGGCCGGGCTCTTCTTCGCGTACGCCTGCTCGGTGATGCCGGGTCTCGCCGCCACCGACGACCGGACGCTGGTCGGCACCATGCAGTCGATCAACCGGAAGATCCTCAACGGCTGGTTCCTGGCGACCTTCCTCGGTGCGGTGCTGCTGATCGCGCTGGCCGCCGCCCTGCACCTGACCCGCGGCGGCCCGGTGCTGTTCTGGACCGTCGCCGCGCTGGTCTGCTACCTGGTCACCCTCGGCGTCACCATGCGGGCCAACGTGCCGCTGAACGACCAGCTGGACGCCGCCGGCCCGGTGGACCGGATCACCGACCTGGCGGCGGTGCGGGAGCGGTTCGAGGCGACCTGGGTGCGCTGGAACCTGGTCCGCACGGTGACCTCGGTGGCGGCCTTCGCCTGCCTGATCGGCGCCCTGCTCACTCGCGACGGCTGAGCCGGCAGGTATGGGTCGGCCCGCGCGGGGAACCGGGTCGGGCATGAGGATGAGCGGCACCCCGGCGGTGGCGGCCTCCGGCGAGGAGATCGGGCCCGATGGCGTACGCGAGCCGGGCGGCGAGGTGCACGGCTGGCTGCCCGGGCAGAACCAGACCGTCTGCGGGCTCCCGCTGAGCCGGACCCGGCTGCGCCGCTTTCCGCACGTGCGGTTCGACTACGCCGCCACCGACGTGCTCACCGAGGCCGACCCGGTCGGCTGGATCTGCCCCCGCTGCCTTGCCGCCTCCCAGGGCCGGCGCCGGGACGACAAGCGCGGCTGGGTGCGCCACTCACCCCGCCCCTGAGGTGGTTGAGGCGCGGCGGACCGGGTACGGGGGCGGCATGCGGATCGTGGTGGTGGGAGCGAGCGGCAACGCCGGTACGGCGCTGTTGCGCCGGCTGCGCCGGGAACCCGGCGTGGACCTCGTCGGGGTGGCCCGCCGGCTGCCCGGACCGGACGCCGGTGAGCCGTACGACCAGGTGGAGTGGCACTCGTGCGACGTCGGCCTGCCGGGCGCGGCCGACCGGCTCGCCGAGGTCTTCGCCGGCGCCGAGGCGGTGGTGCACCTGGCCTGGCAGATCCAGCCCAGCCACGACCAGGGGGTGCTGCACCGGACCAACGTCGACGGCAGCCGGGCGGTGGCCGACGCGGTGGTCCGGGCCCGGGTACCGGCCCTGGTGTACGCCTCGTCGGTCGGCACCTACGCGTCCGGCCCGAAGGACCAACCGGTCAGCGAGCGCTGGCCGGCGACCGGGGTGCCCGCCTCGTCGTACAGCCGGGACAAGGCCGAGGTGGAGGCGTTGCTCGACCTGGTCGAGCGGGAGCACCCACAGCTGCGGGTGGTGCGGATGCGACCCGGCCTGAACTTCCAGCGGGACGCGGCCACCGAGATCACCCGCTACTTCCTCGGCCCGCTGGCACCGGTTCGGCTACTCCGGTACGGCCGGATCCCGCTGGTGCCAACCCACCGGCGGCTTCGGATGCAGGCGGTGCACACCGACGACGTCGCCGACGCGTACGCCCGGGCGATCCTGGGTGACGCCCGCGGCGCCTTCAATCTCGCCGCGGACCCGGTGCTGACCCCGGAGCTGGTCGCCCGGCACTTCCACGGCTGGACGGTGCCGGTCGCCGCCCCGGTGCTGCGCGCCGCCGCCGCGCTGACCTGGCGGGCGCGGCTGCAACCGATCGACGCCGGCTGGGTGGAGCTGGCGCTGCACGCGCCGCTGATGTCCAGCGAGCGGGCTGAGGCGGAGCTGGGCTGGCGACCCCGGATCGACGCGGTCAGCGCGCTCAAGGAACTCTTCGCCGGCATGGCCGACCACGCCCACACTGGCAGTCCTCCGATGTCCGCCGCGCACGACCTGCCCGGCCGCCCCGGCGCCCTGCTCAGGGCCCGCCCCGCCGGCCACAGCAACCCCTACTGACCCACCGCCGGTCGGCCGGCCCGCCCCTTCGTGGAGGACGGCGAACCCGACCACGGTGACCGGACCGACCCGCGGGAGCGGTTCCCGAACGCCTCCGGCACCGTGCCGTCCCCGGGCGCGGCCGGGCACCGGTCAGAAGTCGGCGAAGAGGTACGGGAGGTGGCGGGGGAAGAGCCGGCTCAGCTCGGTTGCCGCGTCGGCCGGCACCTCGCCCAACCCGCTGAGCTGCACCTCCACCGGGTCCAGCACCCCGTACGCCAGGGCGGAGAGCCCGGCCGCGGTCAGCGTGGCGGTCGGCGGCGTGCCGCGGGTGGCGGCGGCCCCGCCGACCAGCTCCAGCGAACCCGTCGTCCCGTCCAGCAGGTACGTCCCGGCCAGCCAGCGGTCCCCGGTCAGCGCCACGCGGACCCGGCCCGGCCCGGTGGGCAGCCCGGCGAGCGCGTCGACCGACAGCAGCCGAGCCATCGGAGCCGCGGAGCCGGGCCGGGCCACCCGCGCCTCGACGTGCACCTCCAGGTCGGTCAGCCAGAGCTCCGGCAGCTCGTCGGCGGGGAGCTGGACGGTCACCCGCGCCACCTGGTCGACGTGCCGGGCGAAGAACTGCAACAGCAGCGCCCGCGCGTACGGGTCGGTGACCAGCAGGTCGTCGGCGGTCAGGGTGCCGCCGTGGTCGTCGATCTGGTAGGTCACCGCGCCGGTGACCACGCCGCCGACCTGGGCGGTGAGCAGCCAGTGCTCGTCGCGGTCCCGCAGCCCGACGTCGCGGTAGTCGGGGAAGAGGGCGAAGCCGTGCCGCTCGCGCAGGCAGCGCTCGGTGAACTCACGCCAGACCGGGTAGCCGGTGGCGATCCGCTCCCAGCCCACCTCGCCCGGCAGTTCGGCCCGCAGCAGCGGGGCCAGGTCCGCCGGGGAGAAACTGGCGGTACGCGGCTTGGGTAGCCCGGTGTAGCCGAACCGGGCGTAGAACGAGGGCCGGAACGGCCAGAGGGCGCTCACCACGTGCCCCTCGTCGCGCATCTCGTCGAGGAGCTGGTGCAGCAGCGCGCGGACGTGCCCCTGGCGGCGGGCCAGCGGATGGGTGGCCACCCCGGCCACCCCGGCCATCGGCAGCACCGCCCCGCGCAGGTTCTGCCGCATCGGGACGGCGGAGGCGGCGGCCAGCGTGCTGCCGTCCTCCTCCACGACCAGCGTCCGGTTGCCCTCGTGGTACGGCAGGTAGTCGCGGAACTCCGCCGCCCGGGCGGCGGTGCGCGGCGACTTCTCGAACGCGTACGCCACCAGGGGGAAGCTGGTGGTCAGGCGTTCCTCGGAGCTCACCCGGCGTATGACCATCCGCCCATCCCAACGCCGCGCGGCGGCTGCCGCAACCGCATTCCGCGACCGGGCCGGACAGGGTGGACCGGCGGGGCGGGCAGCTCAGCGGCAGCTGGCGCAGGTGGTGCTGGCGGCCGCGCGGCGGTGCCGGCCCGGCTCAGACGGCGGCGACGTCGGAGACCACGACGGTGACGTTGTCCGGCGCGCCCGCCTGGTGGGCGAGCTTGACCAGTTGCTCGCCGCACTGCTGGCGGTCGCCGTACATGCTCAGTGCCGTCGCGATCGCGCCGTCCTCGACGTAGTCGGAGAGCCCGTCGCTGCACAGCAGCAGCCGGTCGCCGGCGACCACGGTGAGCACCCCGATCGCGGGCGGGGCGTCGGCGCCCTGCACCGCCCGGGTGACCAGGGAGCGCTGCGGGTGGTGCCGCGCCTGCTCCGGCGAGAGGGCGCCCTGGTCGACCAGCGCCTGCACGAACGTGTCGTCCCGGGTGAGCTGGCTCAGCTCGCCGTTGCGCAGCAGGTAGCAGCGGGAGTCGCCGACCTGGGCCAGCACCAGCGCGTCGCCGGCGAGCAGGGCGGCGGTCAGCGTGGTGCCCATGCCGTCGCGGGCGGGGTCGACCGAGATGGCCGCGTGGATGCGCTGGTTGGCGGTGCTGACCACGGCGCGCAGCGCGTCGGTGGCCTCGTCGGGGGTGGCCGGCGGGTTCAGCTCGTCCAGGATGCGGATGACGATCTCGCTCGCCACCTCGCCCGCGGGTAGACCCCCCATGCCGTCCGCGACCGCGACGAGACGGTCACCGGCGAGGGCGGAGTCCTCGTTGTTGGTCCGGACCAGGCCGATGTCGTTGAGGATGGCCGAGCGGAGGATCAGCGTCATGCGTCAAGCTTGCCAAGAGAACCCTCCCGCCGTCTCTCCGCACCACTGGGTCGGGTCGGGGATCGCTGCCGGTGTCCAGGGTCGCGGGCCGGTGACCTGCTGTTCTCCGCCGGGTAAATCCACGGTGGTCGCCGGTTGCCGGTCGCCACCCGTGCCCACGCTGACCGCCTGGCGCTCAGCGGTGCGGGTAGCGCAGCAGCAGGCTGGCGGCGACCTCCTCCGCGCCGACCGCCGCGTACACGTGCGGCACGTCCGACGTCCAGCGCAGGTGGCCCCCGGCGGCCGCCGTCAGCGGCGCGTCGGCCGGGCCGGCCCGGAGCACACCGGCGAAGACCGTGACGTGCTCGGTGACGCCCGGCTGGTGCGCGGGGGAGAGCTGACCCGGGCCGGGCGCGACCCGCATCCGGTAGAGCTCGTAGGTGGCGTCGGCGTCGTCGAAGACCTCCAGCAGCGTGGCGCTGACGGCGGCGCCGCGCACGGTCGGTTCCGCGGCCGGCCCGGAAAGCACGGCCGTCAGCGGTACGCCGAGCTGCGCGGTGACCGCGTAGAGCGTCTCCAGCGTCGGGTTGCGGGTGCCGTTCTCCAGCCCGGAGAGGGTCGCCTTCCCGACTCCAGCCAGCCGGGCCAGCGTGGACAGTGACATGCCCCGCTCCTCGCGGAGCGCGCGGACCCGGCGGCCGACGGCGTCGGCGCCCGGGTCGAGGGCGGGTCGGCGGGTTGGTGAGGGCCGGGGCACCCCGCTATCGTGCTACACACCGCCGTTCCATAAACGGAACGATCGGAGAGTGGTGTCGGGGTGGGGGAGGCGGCATGGCCGGACGGACGCAACCGGTGCTGGCCGGCGTGGTGACCGCGCTGGTGGGGTTCGCCAGCTCCTTCACGGTGGTGCTGGCCGGCCTGCGGGCCGTCGGGGCGACCGACGCGCAGGCCGCGTCCGGGCTGCTCGTGCTCTGTGTCGCGTCCGGGCTCTCGGCCGCCTGGCTGGGCTTGCGGCACCGGCTGCCGATGAGCGTCGCCTGGTCCACTCCGGGCGCGGCGCTGCTGGTCGCCACCGGTCCGGTGCCCGGCGGATGGCCGGTGGCGGTCGGGGCGTTCCTCGTCTCGGGCCTGCTGATCGTGGCCGCCGGGCTCTTCCCCGCGCTCGGCCGGGCCGTCGCGGCGATCCCGAAACCGGTCGCCGGCGCGATGCTGGCCGGGGTCCTGCTGCCGCTCTGCACCGCCCCGGTTCGGGCGCTGGTGGAGGTGCCCTGGCTGGCCGTCCCGGTGGTGCTGGCCTGGCTGCTGCTGCACCGGTTCGCCCGGCGCTGGGCGGTGCCCGGCGCGCTGGTCGCGGCGGTGGTGGCGATCGCGCTGACCAGCCCGGTCGCCGGCCTCGGGATCGCCGGCCTGCGCCCGGCGGTCGAGCTGACCGCGCCGGCCTGGAGCGCGCCGGCCCTGGTCGGCCTGGCGCTGCCGCTCTTCCTGGTCACGATGGCCGCGCAGAACGTGCCGGGGACGGCGGTGCTGGTCGGGTACGGCTACCGGCCACCGCTCGGCTCGGCGTTGCGGGTCACCGGGCTGGCGAGCGCGGCCGCCGCCCCGGCCGGTGGGCACGCGGTCAACCTGGCGGCGATCACCGCGGCGCTGGCCGCCGGCCCGGACGCCCACCCCGACCCGGAGCGCCGCTGGATCGCCTCGGTGACCGCCGGCGTCGGGCTGGCCCTGCTCGGGCTGGGCGCAGGGGCGGCCACCGCACTGGTGGCGCTCTCCCCGCCGGTGCTGATCGAGGCGGTCGCCGGGCTGGCGCTGCTCGGCGCGCTGGCCACCGCGCTCGCCTCGGCGCTGGCCGAACCGGCCGCCCGCGAGGCCGCCGTGGTCACCTTCGTGGTCACCGCCTCCGGGGTGACCCTGGCCGGGGTGGGCGGCGCGTTCTGGGGCCTGGTCGCCGGCATCCTGGTGCTCCTGCTCCTCCGCCGCCGCACCGCACCCGCCGCGTCTGCCGCCCCTGTCGGGCCCGTCTCGCCTGTCGGGCCCGCCGTGCCCGCCGGGCGCGAGCCTGCCCCGGTGCAGCCCGCGTCCGCCGCGCCGGCAGAGCCGGACCCCGCCGTGGTTGCCCGGGTGCCGGGTGGCCGGGCCGGCGCCGACTGATCCTCCGCGCGCTGTGAAGCCGAATCGGCTACGCCGTCCCCGGCCGGCGAGCCGTCCGCTCACTCCTCGGTAGGCAGGTCGCCGACCGGGACGGCGAGGCGTACCCGGTCGTCGGCGACGGCGGTGATCTGGTCGGCGAGCACATAGACCGCGCCGGTGCGGACCAGGTCGGTGGAGACCTTCAGGTAGCCGTCGTGCAGCAGTCGCGCCGCCAGGTCGGCGGGGACGTCCGGCTCCTCGACCGCGGTCGACTCGATCAGCTCGTCCAGGCTGCTGCCCGGGTCGGCGGTCGGCGCCTGCACGGTCACCGCGTTCGGGTCACCCCGCTGGACGAGGTCCACGGTGCCGACCTCGGTACCGACGGCGTCGATCACCCGCATTCCGGTGGTCACCCGGGAGATGGTCTGCTCGGTGCCCTGCTGCTCCATTCCGGCGCGGTTCCCGGCCCGCGCTCCGGCTAAACGCCGCCCCGGTCAGGCCCGGGGAACCCAGCCGCCCGGTGGGCGGGGGGAGAGCTCCCGCCAGGTGTCGGTGCCCTGGAGCAGCGCCCGGACCGTCTCCTCGGCCTCGTCGACGCTGTCGTACTCGTAGAACCGGGAGACCCCCTCGGACCCGCCGGCCCGCTGCTCGACGTGCCACCGGTCGCCGTCGACCCGGAGGAAGACGTCCCGCCGGGCCAGTCGCCCCCACTTCCCGTTCCACCAGTGCTTCCGTTGCTCCATGGCGGGACTCTATCGAACACACGTACGAGAACACGCGGCCCCTGCGGGATTCCCGCAGGGGCCGATGTGCGTGTGCCGGGATCAGCGCGGGCTGGGCGGTTCCTCCCGGCGGCCGAGCGCGTCGTCCAGCGCACCGCGCCGCTGCGCAGGGGTGGTGTGGCCGGCCGCGACCAGGGCGTCGCGGATCTCGGTGAGCAGCCGGACCTCCTCGCTCGGCGCCGACGGCGCCGGCTCCTCACCGCGCTTACGCCGCTCGGCCAGCTTGTTCATCGGGTAGACGACCAGGAAGTACAGCGCGACCGCGGTCAGGGCGAAGGTGATCAGCGCGTTGAGGAAACTCACCCAGTCGAACTTGACCCCCTCGACATCCCAGGCGGTGCCCTCGATGCCCTTGTCGCTGCCGGTGATTAGCACACTGATCAGCGCGATCAGCGGCTTGAGGAACGAGTTGGTGAGCTGGGTGACCACGCCCGTGAACGCGGCACCGATGACGACGCCGACCGCGAGGTCGACGACGTTTCCGCGCATGATGAAGTCTTTGAAGCCCTTGAGCATCCGTACTCCCGAGGTGTCCGGTCTTCCGTCCGGCACAACCTATGCCCTGACCGGGGACTCCAGGAAAGCGCCGGCCTCCCGGGCCGCCCGCTCGGGGTCGGCGGCCCGGATCGCCTCGACCAGCCGGGAGTGGTCGACGTAGCGTTCCGGCTCCAGCGTGTCGCCCATCGACTGGGCGACGGTGCTGCGCAGGGCCGCGCCGACCGAGGCGTACAACCCGGCGAGCATGCCGTTGTGCGCGGCGGCGATCACCGCGGTGTGCAGCGCCGCGTCGGCCTCCACGAACTCGTCGACCCGGCCGCCGCGCCAGGCCGCCTCGCGGGCGGCGAGCGCGCCGTCGAGCGCGGCCAGGTCCCCGGGCGTACGCCGCAGCGCGGCGAGCCGGGCGGCCTCCACCTCGAAGGCACGGCGTACCTCGACCACCTCGGTCATCCGGTCGTCGGTGAGCCGGCGCGCCACCACCGGCGCCAGCTCGTCGGTGGACACCACGTACGTCCCGGAGCCCTGCCGGCACTCCAGCACCCCGGCGTGCACCAGGGCGCGGACCGCCTCGCGGACCGTGTTGCGCCCCACCCCGAGCGCCGCGACCAGCTGCGGCTCAGTCGGGATCCGGCCGCCCACGGGCCACTCGCCGTCCAGGATCCGCGCCCGGAGCTGCTCGATCGTCTGCCGTACCCGGTGGCCCCGGGGCGGCACGACGACGGAATCGACCGACGGTGGCACTGGTTACACCTCCTGCCGAAAATTCATCCCATGATTGTAGGTTCGGACGTATGACCCCGCCACCCACCGCCAGCCCGGCCTGCCCCGTGGCGTCCCCCGGCGCTGCGCCGATCGTCGACGTGGCGCCGGGCCTGGCGCCGGAGGCGCTCACCCCGGTGGAGGCCGCGCCCGTCGCCGGCTCGGCCACCGCGACCGCGACCCCGGTGGAGGCCGCGCCCGTCGCCGGCTCGGCCACCGCGACCGCAGACACCGCGCGCCCCGCGGCGGGCGGTGTGCTGGTGCTGGTCGGGATGCTGCTGGTCGCGCTGAACCTGCGGGCGGCGGTCACCAGCCTGGGTGCCCTGCTCGACGAGGTACGCACCGGGCTGGAGCTCTCCGGGACGATGGCAGGCTTCGTCACCACCCTGCCCACCATCGCGTTCGCCGCGCTGGGCGCGCTCACCCCGTGGCTGGTCCGCCGGGTCGCGCCGGCCCGAGTGCTGGCGGTGGCGATGACCGCGCTCGCCGCCGGCCAGGTGCTGCGGGTGGTCACCGACTCGGCGCTGGTCTTCGTGCTCACCAGCGCACTGGCGCTGGCCGGGATCGCGGTGGCGAACATCCTGCTGCCGATGCTGGTGAAGCAGCACTTCCCGCACCGCACCGGCCTGGTCACCGGTGCGTACACCATGGCGCTGACCACGGGTACGACGGTGGCCGCCGCCTCCGCGGTGCCGGTGGCGCACGCCTTCGGTTCGTGGCGGGTCGGGCTCGGCGTGTGGGCGGGGCTGGCGGCGGTGGCCGTACTCCCGTGGGTGCCGCTGGCGGTGCGGGCCCGGACGGCCGCGCGGCGGGCCAGCCGGACGGCGGTCGCCCCGCCGCGGATCCGGATCCGGCCCGGGCGCACCCGGCTCGGTTGGGCGATGGCGATCTACTTCGGCGCGCAGTCGCTCAGCGGCTACGCGATCATGGGTTGGTTGGCCCAGTTGTTCCGGGACGCCGGCTACCGTCCAGAGGCGGCTGGACTGCTGCTCGCCGGGGTGACCGCGCTCGGCGTGCCGATCGCGCTGCTGATGCCGACGCTGGCCGGCCGGTTGCGGACGCTGCGTCCGCTGGTGTTCGGCCTGACCGCCGCGTCGACCCTGGCCTACCTGGGGCTGGCCCTGGCGCCGTACGGGCCGGCGCTGCTCTGGGTGGCCCTGCTGGCGATCGGGCAGGGCGCGTTCCCGCTGATCCTGACCACCATCGGCCTGCGGGCCCGCACCGCGAACGGGACCGTCGCGCTCTCCGCCTTCGCGCAGAGCACCGGATACGTCATCGCGGCCCTGGGTCCGCTGCTGGTGGGCATCCTCTACGAGGCGACCGGCGGATGGGTCGCGCCGATCGGCTTTCTGCTCGCGGCCCTCGCGGTGCAGACCGGCGCGGGCGTGGCGATCGCCCGTCCCCGGTACATCGAGGACGAGGCGTGAGGGGGACGGTCAGGAGGACGCCGGGGTGGGGTCGCCGGCGACGGCCTGCTCGACCGTCGGGTAGGTGTGCAGTACCTCGACCAGGCCGCTGACCTCGAGGATGCGCAGCACCCCCCGCTGCGGGGCGGCCAGCCGGACCAGGCCGCCGGCCTCGTCGCAGCTGTTCTTGGCGCGGACGAACACCGACAGCCCGGTCGAGTCGCAGAACGAGACGTCGGCCAGGTCGAACACGAGCCGGTTGCGGCCCTTGTCGAGCAGGTCGGTGATCTGGTCCTGCAGCTGCGGTGCGGTCGCCATGTCCAGCTCGCCCGCGACCGACACGACGACCACGTCGCCGCGCTGCTCCGTGTGCACTGTCAAGGACATTCGCCAGACCTCCTGTTATCGGTGAAACGGTATCCCACCATCACGGTGGACCGCAGAACGGGAGCCCTCATCCCGTGACCACCGTCATTCTGTTGCCGGGGAGCAAGTAGTTGACCGCCCGGAGCCCGGAGTCCGGAGTCCGGAGTCCGGAGCCCGGAGCCCGGAGCAAGTCTGCCGGCGGGCAGGTCGGGTGGCGGGG
>NZ_POUB01000156.1 GCF_003236335.1 Micromonospora deserti | reverse complement strand
ACCTCGACGCGGGCCTCGGTGTGCCAGGGCTCGGTGACCTTCTCCGCCGAGGGCGGGGCGCCGGCGGCGACGAGCAACCAGTTCCCGGTCGGGACGCGGTTGCGGGTGACCAACCTGGACAACAACAAGTCGGCGGAGGTGACGGTGACCGGCCCGTCGGGCAGTTGTGTGCTGCTCAACGCCAGCGCGATGGAGCTGGTCCGCGAGCCGGGCAAGAACGTGATCCGGCGCAACCTGGTGGAACGCCTCGACGGCGGCGCGGCGCAGCCCGGCGCGGCCCAGCCGGGTACGGGCGCGGCCCAGCCCGGTGCGGGGGTGGGCCGGCCGGGCGTCGCCTCGCCCGGCGCTCCCGGCGCCGCCCCGCAGTCCGCCTGCCAGGGGCCGATCACCTTCTCGGGCGAGGCCGGTGCGCCGGCGGCGACCAGCGGCCAGTTCCCGGTGGGCACGCGGATGCGGGTGACGAACCTCGACAACGGCAAGTCGACGACGGTGACGATCACCGGCCCGTCCGGCAGCTGCGTCCTGCTGAACGCGGCGGCGATGGAGCAGATCCGCGAGCCGGGCAAGAACCTCGTCCGGCGCAACACCGTCGAGGTGCTGCGCTGAGCTGAGGCACACCAGAGGCGGGTGTCGGGCGGTACGGACCCGACACCCGCCCCCCCCCCGTGCGGTCAACCGAAGGCGGCGTCGAGGATGTCGAGGCCCCGGGCCAGTTCACCGTCGGAGATCACCAGGGGTGGCAGGAGCCGCAACACGTTGCCGTACGTGCCGCAGGTGAGGGTGAGCAGGCCGGCGGCGTGGCAGGCCGCCGAGACCGCCGCCGTGGTGGCCGGGTCGGGGGTGAGCGTGCCGGGCTGGACGATCTCGACGGCGAGCATGCCGCCGCGGCCGCGTACCTCGGCGACCACGCCGGTGCGCCCGGCGATCGCCCGCAGCCGGGGCACCGTGGCCGCCTCGATCCGCCGGGCCGAGGCGGCGAGGTCCAGCTCGTGCATGGTCTCGATGCTGGCCAGCGCCGCAGCGCAAGCGACCGGGTTGCCGCCGTACGTGCCGCCGAGCCCGCCCACGTGCACCGCGTCCATCAGCTCGGCCCGCCCGGTCACGGCGGCCAGCGGCAACCCGCCCGCGATGCCCTTGGCGAGAGTGATCAGGTCCGGTTCGACGCCCTCGTGCCGACAGGCGAACCAGTCGCCGGTGCGGCAGAAGCCGGTCTGGATCTCGTCGGCGACGAATACCGCCCCGGCCGCCGTCGCCCACTCCCGTAGCGCGGGCAGGAACCCCGGAGCCGGCACGACGAACCCGCCCTCACCCTGGATCGGTTCGATCAGCAGCGCGGCGACGTTCTCCGCGCCGACCTGCTTCTCGATCGTCTCGATCGCCCGGGCCGCCGCGGTGGCCCCGTCGAGGCCGCCGTCGCGCAGCGGGTACGACATCGGCGCCCGGTAGATCTCCCCGGCGAACGGCCCGAACCGGTGCTTGTACGGCATGTTCTTCGCGGTCAGCGCCATGGTCAGGTTGGTCCGCCCGTGGTACGCGTGATCGAAGACCACCACCGCCGGCCGCCCGGTGGCGTGCCGGGCGATCTTCACCGCGTTCTCCACCGCCTCCGCACCGGAGTTGAACAGCGCCGAGCGCTTGTCGAACCGGCCCGGGGTCAGGGCGTTGAGCTGCTCGCAGACCGCCACGTACGACTCGTACGGGGCGACCATGAAGCAGGTGTGGGTGAACCGTTCGACCTGGGCGCGGACCGCCTCGACCACGCGCGGGGCGGAGTTGCCGACGTTGGTCACCGCGATGCCGGCGGCGAAGTCGATCCACTCCCGCCCGTCGACGTCGACGATCGTGCCGCCGCCCGCCCGGTCCACATAGGACGACATGACGCTGCCGACCCCCCGGGCGACGGCGGCGCCGCGCCGCTTGTGCAGATCCTCCGAGGACGTCGCCGTGCCGCCCCCGTTCGCGGCTGCCGGGCTTGCAGGCCCACTCCTCGCGCTCACCGGTCAGCCCTCGATGTTGTGCATGACGTGCTTGATCCGGGTGTAGTCCTCCAGGCTGTAGACGGAGAGGTCCTTGCCGTGCCCGGAGTGCTTGAAGCCGCCGTGCGGCATCTCAGAGACGAACGGGATGTGGGTGTTGACCCAGACGCAGCCGAAGTCGAGCCGGCGGGTCATCCGCATCGCCCGGCCGTGGTCCTTCGTCCAGACCGAGGCCGACAGGCCGTACTCGACGCCGTTGGCCCAGCGCACCGCCTCGTCCTCGTCCGAGAAGCGCTGCACGGTGATGACCGGCCCGAACACCTCGTCCTGGATGATCTCGTCGGACTGCCGCAGCCCGGAGACCACCGTGGGGGCGTAGAAGTAGCCGCGCTCGCCGAGGCGGGAGCCGCCGGTCCGGACCGACGCGTGCTCGGGCAGCCGGTCGACGAAGCCGCTGACCCGGGCGAGCTGACTGGCGTTGTTCAGCGGGCCGTAGAGGACGTCCTCGTCGTCCGGGGCGCCGGTCCTGGTGTTGCGGGCCTGCTCGGCGAGGGCGGCCACGAAGTCGTCGTGGATGCCGGGGCCGGCGAGCACCCGGGTCGCCGCGGTGCAGTCCTGCCCGGCGTTGAAGTAGCCGCCGACCGCGATCGCCTCGGCGGCCGCCGCCACGTCCGCGTCGTCGAAGATCACTACCGGGGCCTTGCCGCCGAGCTCCAGGTGGGTCCGCTTGAGATCGGGGGCCGCCGCGGCGGCCACCTCCATGCCCGCGCGGGTCGAGCCGGTGATCGACACCAGCTGCGGGATCGGGTGCGACACGAGGGTACGACCGGTGTCCCGGTCACCGCAGACGACGTTGAACACGCCCGGCGGGAAGAACTCGGCCGCGATCTCGGCGAGCAGCAGCGTCGAGACCGGCGTGGTGTCCGACGGCTTGAGCACCACCGTGTTGCCGGCGGCGAGCGCCGGGGCGATCTTCCAGACCGCCATCATCAGCGGGTAGTTCCACGGGGTGACCTGGGCGCAGACGCCGATCGGCTCGCGTCGCACGTACGAGGTGTGCCCGGCCAGGTACTCGCCGGCCGAGCGCCCCTCCAGCAGCCGGGCGGCGCCGGCGAAGAACCGGAACTGGTCGACGCACGGCGGCAGCTCCTCCTCGGCGGTGAGCTGACGGGGCTTGCCGGTGTTGCGTACCTCGGCGTCGACCAGCTCGGCAGCCCGTGCCTCGACCGCGTCGGCGAGCTTGAGCAGCGCCTTCTGCCGCTCGGCCGGGGTGACGTCCCGCCAGCCCTCGAACGCGGCGGCGGCCGCCCGCATCGCCGCGTCGACGTCGGCGCTCCCCGAGACCGGGGCCTGCGCGAACACCTCCCCGGTGCAGGGGTCGATCAGGTCGGCGTAGCCACCGTCGGCCGGCTCGACGTACTCGCCGTTGACGAAGTTGCGCAGCTTCTGCTGGTCACTCATGACGGGATCTCCGAGAGGGGTCCGGTGTGCGGTCTGCGGCGGTTATCGCAATGTGCCTGCCATCTTCGCTACTGAATTCGCGGCAGACAAGGCCCAGGGCGACTGTTTCCGTCGATCACCTTCCTCGTCTAGGCTGCTCGACGTGGAGCCTGTCGCCTTCTACGTCGCGTCCCGCCCCGCCCACGGCGCGGGCGAGCTGACCATCCACCACCCGTACGACGGGCGCGCTGTCGGGCGTACCACCCTCGCCACGCCGGACCAGGTCGAAGCGGCCGTCGCGGCCGCCGCCGGGGTGGCCGCGACGGCCGCGGCCCTGCCCGCGCACACGCGCGCGGCGGCCCTCGACCACGTCTCCCGGCGGCTCGCCGAGCGGGCCGAGGAGGTCGCCCGGCTGATCACCGCCGAGAACGGCAAGCCGGTCAAGTGGGCGCGGGCCGAGGTGGGGCGGGCGGTCTCCACGTTCCGGTGGGCGGCCGAGGAGGCCCGGCGCTTCTCCGGCGAGCTGCAACGACTCGACACCGACCCGGCCGCCACCGGGCGGATCGCGCTGGTGCGGCGGGTGCCGAAGGGGCCGGTGCTGGGCATCGCGCCATTCAACTTCCCGCTCAACCTGGTCGCGCACAAGGTCGCCCCGGCCATCGCGGTCGGCGCGCCGATCATCGTCAAGCCGGCCCCGGCCACCCCGCTGTCCGCGCTGCTCCTCGGCGAACTGCTCGCCGAGACGGAGCTGCCGGAGGGGATGTTCTCGGTGCTGCCGCTGCCCAACGACCGCGCCGCCGAGCTGGTCGCCGACCCGCGACTGCCGGTGGTGTCATTCACCGGCTCCGGGCCGGTCGGCGCGGCCATCCGCCGGTCCGTGCCCGACAAGCACGTCACCCTGGAGCTGGGCGGCAACGCGGCGGCGGTGATCTGCGAGGACTGGAACTCCGACGAGGACCTGACCTTCGCCGCGCACCGGATCGCCACGTTCGCCAACTACCAGGCCGGGCAGTCCTGCATCGCGGTACAGCGGGTCTACGTGCACGAGTGGCTCTACGACGGCTTCCTGCCCCGGCTGGTCGCGGCCGTGCAGGAGCTGCGCACCGGCGACCCGTCGGATCCGCTCACCGACGTCGGGCCGCTGGTGTCGGAGGACGCCGCGCGCCGGGTCGAGGCGTGGGTGGACGAAGCCGTCACGGCCGGCGCCACCATCGAGGTCGGCGGCCGGCGGGAGGGCGCCAGCTACCCCCCGACCGTGCTCTCCGGCGTGCCGGCGGACGCCAAGGTCAGTGCGGAGGAGGTCTTCGGGCCGGTGCTGGTCGTCGCCCGGGTCGAGGACGACCCGGCCGCGTTCGCCGCCGTCAACGATTCGGCGTACGGGTTGCAGGCGGGGGTGTTCACGCACCGCCTGGACGTCGCCTTCGCGGCGCACCGGGTCCTGGAGGTGGGCGGCGTGATCGTCGGGGACGTGCCGTCGTACCGGGCCGACCAGATGCCGTACGGCGGGGTGAAGGGCAGCGGCGTCGGGCGCGAAGGGCTGCGCAGCGCGATGGAGGACTACACGGAGCCGCGGGTGATGGTGCTGACCGGGGTCGCGCTGTAGCGGCTGCTCGCGGCGGTCACCAGGTGCCGTCGTCACGGACGCGGGCGGGGGCCCGGCCGAGCAGGAGGGTGGTCAGGGCGGCGTCGATGTCGTCGCCGAGGAACCACTCGCCGGCCTGGTCGAGCGCGAAGACGCGCCCCCGCTCGTCCACGGCGAAGATGCTGTCACCGTGCTCGGAACCGATCGGGAACAACCGCACCCCGAGGACGGCGGTGAAGTCGGCGAGCGTGTCGGCCGAGTGGGCACTGCGCAACGGATTCGTGGTGAACTCGCTGATCCACACCGCCTCGCCCGGACCTCGACGGCCGCTCAGGACGGCGGGGAAGGCGGTGAGCGCCCGCTCCGCCGCCGGGAAGGGCTCGTGGCGGTGTTGCCTGCCGGCGATCTGACACGTCTCCCGGATCGCACCGGCGGCCAGGGCGGGATTGAACTCGCTGTCTTCCCAACCGGCATCCATGAGGGCATCAGCCACCTCCGGCGGAAAGCGACCCGGGTGGTGGGCGACCTGTGGCTCGGCACGTCGCTCCGAGGTGAACGCCGACTCCGCCCAGGACAGGACGTTGAAGTGCACGAGGAAGTTGACGCACGAGTCGCACCCGCGCTCGGCCCTGCCCCCGTGGGGATCGCCCGCCTCGCGCACCCGCAGGACGTCGAAGCGGGTGTTGGCGAGCAACGTCTCGGCGTCGGCCAGGCCCATCGGCTCGATGCCCTCGGCCGCGCGGCGGTGGTCGTACTCGTGCAGGACGTCGGAGACGACGATCAGCTCGGCGTGCCGCTCGGCGCCGCGCACCAGGTGACCGGGGGGCAGCTCGTCCAGGTAGGCGCGGACCAGCGGGTGGTGGTTGAGCCGTACGTCGCCCTTGGCGCCCTGCGCCCGGAACAGTCGGCCCTGGACGGTCAGGTGGGCGGCGGTGTTCGGCGTGGGCAGGCGACGGATCTCGCGGAGCAGCTGGCTCGCCGGGTCGACGGTGCGCGGCGCGGAGGGCTCCTGCGGGCGGCTCCGCCGGTACATCCGCTCGACCACGTCCACCGGCACCCGGGGCCAGGTGGTCACCTCACCGGTCTGCTTGTCGACCACGGTGGTCGGCAGGTCGCCGGGCGCGGTGCGGGCGGCGGTGGACACAGTGGACGTGATCACGTAGCCGAGGTCGAACTCGTCGACCGTCGGGTGGCATTCGTATCCGAGACGCTGTGAGTCGCGGCGCGCCCACACGGCGGCGAGCTGCTCGGCCTGCTGGCGGTCGATCACCCCGTTGAAACTACCGGACCCCACGGCCTCGGTGGCACCCGGTATGGTTCGCCCTACCGACGGTAACCGGGGAGGGTGGCGTTGGCTGACAGCGTGGACCGGGACGCCAACCGTGCGCTGCGGGCACGGTTCGACGAGGTGTACGGGCAGTACCAGCGGTTACGGTCCGGTCTGGACGAGCTGCAGGCCCGGCTCGCCGAGCTGCGGGTCACCGAGCGGTCCGCCGACGGTCAGGTGACCGCGACCGTCGGGGCCCGGGGCGAACTGATCTCCGTGGAGCTGCATCCCGGCGTCTACCACGATCGCGACGCCCGGGCGCTGAGTCGCAAGATCACCACCACGGTCCAGCGGGCCGGCGCGGCGGCGGTGGCGGCCACCCAGGAGTTGGTGGCGGGATATCTGCCCGCCGGGTCCGGGTCGGTGGAGTTCCTCCGTACCGGTGACTTCGGATCCCTGCTGGGCCGGGCCGACACCGCGATGCGGCGGGGGCGGTGATGGGCGGGCAGCTGTGGCTCGACCCGCAGCGTGCCCGGCGGGGCGGCGCGGACCTCTCGCTCGCCGGTGAGGCGGTCGGCGCGCGCCACCGGCAGGTGGGCGGCGAGATCGCCGCGGCGAGCGCCCGACAGCCCTGGGGCGGGGACGACATCGGGGCCGCGTTCGAGCAGAAGTACCGCGGCTTCGAGGAGACGGTGCTCCGCGCCTGGGAGAGCGTGGGCCGGCATCTGGCGGGCCTCGGCGCCGACGTGGTCCGATCCGTCGACGCCAACCTGCGGAGCGACGCGGCGAGCGCCGGCCGGCTCGACCGGGCGGGCGACCAGCATCCCCGACGCTGATCGGCGGAGGAGCGCGGATGACCCTGTTGCCGAGCCCGATCCCGCACCCGCTCGACTACTCGCCGTGGGAGCTGCCCGGCTGGGTCTACGAGGCCCTCGACTGGGTGGTCGGGGTGGAGTGGCCGGAGGGGAACGAGCGGGCGGTCTGGGACCTGGCCGACCAGTGGTACGGCGTCGCCGCGGCCCTCGCCGGGCCGCACGCCGACGCGGTGGCCGCCGCCGGTGAGGTGCGCGGCGGCTACGGGGGAGTCGGTGCGGTCGCGGAGGCGTTCGACACGGCCTGGCGGCGGGTGGCCGAGGGTGACCAGGCGCCGCTGTCGGTGCTGTTGGCGGTCAGCACCGACCTGGGCCGCCTGGTGGAGGAGTGCGGCTGCGACATCGAGGGCGCCAAGCTGGAGGTCTGGATCGAGCTGGGCATCCTGGTGGTCGAGTTGCTCGCACTGGCGGTGGCGGCCGTGCTCACCGCCGGCGCCGCCTCACCCGCCGCAGCGGCGGCGATCACCGCGACCCGGATGATCGTGCAGCAGATCTTCAAACGGCTCGTGGCCCAGCTGGCCCGCAAGTCCCTCAAACAGGGGCTCAAGGAGGCCACCGAGCGGGCGGCGAAGGAGGCCGCCGCGGGCGGGACGCGCAACCTCGGCCGACGGGCCGCGCTGGGTGGCGTCTACGAGGCGGGCGAGGAGGCCGGGGTCAGTCTCGCGACCCAGGCGTACCAGAACTCCACCGGCCGGCGGGACGGCCTGGACATGACGGAACTGGGTAGGTCGGCGGTCGGGGGCCTGGCTGGCGGGGCGGTGGCACCGCTCGCCGGGCTCGGCCGGCACGCGACCGGGCGCGGCGCCCGGATCGGCGAACACCTCGGCCGGGAGATGACCGGCGAGGTGATCGCCGACCAGGCGGCCAGCCTCGCCCTCGGACAGGGGCTGACCTCGATGGAGGACGCTGCCCGCGCCGCCGTCTCCGGCGCCCGGGGATCGGCCGCCGCGCAGGTCGACGCCGCTCTGCACGCGCGGCTCGACGGCCAGCTCAGCGCCCTGGCGGGGGCGCCGTCCGCGCCCATGGACCTCGGGTCTCCCGCGCAGACCTCGGCTGGTCCCGGGGTTTCCACCCCGGTCGCCGATGACCCTCGCCAGCCCCCGTGGGCGGCCGAGGCCGTCCTGGCCGTCGAATCCACAGCAGAAGGGGGTGGCACCGACACCCGGGAGGAGCGGGCCGGCGAGTACGCACGCCCGTCGTCCGACGGGCTGGCCGCCGCGCGGACAGACGATCCAGCCCCCGACGCCGGTTCCGATCCGCTGTCCGTGTCCGCATCGACGGCTGCCGGCGACGCGCTGTCCCAGCGCACCGCCGCGGCGGAGGCTCGGCCCACCCCAACCCTCTCGTCGGTCATGTCGGAGCTGCCCCCGGTGACCGCCCACCCGGTGCCCGTGGCATCCACCGGAGCCGCCGAGACCGTCCCGACTGCCACCGCGGCCACCCACAGCGGATCCAGCGGAGCGCCACCCACGCCGTCCGCGGCGTCGCCACCGCCGATCTCATCGGGGGCTGCCCCTGCGCTCCCCGGCGTTCCGCCGGCCACCGCCGGCACTGCCTCCGGCGCGGAGGCTGCCGCCAGGGCCGTCGCAGGGCCGCATCCGCCGTCTCTCCACGGTCCGCATCCGCCTGAGACACCTGCCGAGCGCTCCCTGCCAGGGCCGCGGGAGGGGTCAGGCCCGCCACGGGCCGCCGACCCTCCGGTGCCGCTGCCGAGGACGCCCGAGTGGTACGCCGCCATGTGGGCCGCAGACAGGGATGCCTTCGAACGGCGCCGTTATCACGGACACTTCGAGTTCCAGCGAACGAACTACGAGGACAATCGCCGGCGAGACACGGCGGCGCGACTGCGCCGGGTAGCCGACCGCAGCTACGACGAGGCCCGGTGGCTGATCGGCGAGAGCCAGCGCCTGGCACAGGCCGGAGAGCCGGCCGCCTCGGAGCGCTACCTCCGAGATGGCCGTGACCGAGAGCGCTGGTGTCACCAGCAGCGTGACCTTGCTGAGGCGGTCCTGGCCGGTTCTTCCACGCCCGCTGTCGTCGCCGTCGTCGACGAGGCCGACTTCCGCCGGATCAACGATGACGTCGGGGACCTGGCACCCGGGGCGGTGGAGACGGCCGACCGCTCAGCCCTTACCAGGGACGACGTCCCACCGCCGATCGATCGGACGCGCAGGTACGGCGAGCCCGGCGGGCTGCGACCGCCGCTGGCGCTGCACCAGACCGACGTCGAGCGACGGATGCCCCGCGACGCGGACGGGACCGTGACGCGGACGGCCGACCCGCGGCGGGGCGGCTGGTTCCGGCTGATGAACGACGGCGGGCCGCGGGCCGACCCGACCCGCGGCATCAACTGCATCGACTGCACCCTTTCGCTGTTCGACACATGGGTGCACGGGCGCCCTCGGGTGGCCGCCCCGCGCACCTTCGACGCGTACGAGGAGGGCGACATCAACCGCCCGCTGGGCGGCGAGTGCGACGGCCCCGCCCGGATCGAGGACGTCACCGGCGGTCGCTTCCAACGCCTGTGCGAGCCGGAGGGCGGAACGCGGCCCGCCGAGCGCCGGCAGGCAGTGGATGCCGGCTACCGGAATCTCCACGACCAGTTGCTCCTCGGCGGCCACGGCAGCTTCGCCTTCGTGATCAACCACTGGGAGGGCGGCGGATCCCACATCTGGGTCGCCCTCAACCAGAACGGCACGGTGCTGTACCTCGATCCCCAGTCCGGCGAGATCGACACCAGGCCGCTGTACCCACACCACGGTTTCCCGAACAAGCGGAACGCCGTGGACGCCGACGTCCTGGTACTCGGCCCGGACGGCAGACCGATGCCCCTGGCGGGCCTGCGCCGCGGCCTGTTCAGTCAACGACCGGACCTGCCGGAGTACCCGCCCGCAGAGGAGGATCAGGGGTACGGCGAGCCGTACATCAACCGCCTGCACCTGCTCGCCGGGCCAGGGTCGGCCGGCGTGCCTGGGACAGGTGATGCTGCTCGCAATCGGCACGAGAAGATTGCGTCCTCCGATGTCGTCGGACAGCTGTCGCTCGCCGAACGGGCGGTGCTCGCCGGTGTTCGGGATCGGGCGGTCGCTGCGGCGGATGAAGTCGAGGATGTGCTGGCAGCCATCGGAAGGCGAGTCGGCGAAGCGCTGCACCCGGAGCATCCAGTGCAGTTGCGGGATCAGGAATTTCGTGTCAAGAGTCTCGAATCGTTGGCTCGCAAGTACGCCGACGAAGCCGAAGTCCTGGGAATGTCTGTCGAGGAGTTTGGCGAGGGTGCGAACGATGTCCTCAGGTTTTGTCTGGTCATGCCTGGCGGTGAACGGTACCGCGACGCGGTGGAGGTTTTCCTCGCTGGTCTGATCGACGCCGGCTACTCGGTCCGTGATGACGCCTGCAAGAATTTCTGGCGTGTGGGGAATCGCTTCTACGGCTTCAACTGCACGGTGAGATCTCCCGGCGGGACCACCTTCGAGGTTCAACTGCACACCGAGTCGTCACGCGAGGCATGGCTGAGGACGCACGAAGCTTACGAAATCCTTCGCAGTGTGAGCGCGGCTCCCGAGCGCCGCTTGGATGCCTTCCTACGGATGCTGGTCATCAATCGCGAGTTCGGCATGCCGCGCATGGTGCCACCGGGGTTGAGTGACCGGTTCCCACCGAAGGACGGCACCTTTGCTAAATGGATCTCTGTTAACAGGAGCGAGTGGCGGGAGTACCGGTGGTGGCTCGATGTGCAGAACCTGAGCTTCCGTAGGATCGTCGAAGATCACGGGCTCACGGTTGAAGATTTTCCCATCTCCCCTGGCCTTCTGTCGAAACTGGAGCGTGCCGATGTTGACTTACTATGTGATCTACCAGGACGACGAGAAAACCAGGCCTCGGGGAATATTCATCATGGACGTGGCCAAGAGGGCGGCAATTCTCTGGAACCACCGCACGGGTAACTGGTCGTACAACCCGAGCCTGGTCGTGAGATTCCTCGACGACTATAGGAACATCGATCGATATGAAGAAGTGGAGAGATCGGTGATTGAAGGCTTGGTGGAGCAGATTACCGGAGGGCGACCGCTTCCCGACGAGGGAGTTATCCGCCGGATGTTGGAGAAGGGAACGAACCAGCACGGCTAGAAGCAGTCAGGCCGTCTGCGTGGGCGTTCTGACGGTTCCACGGACAGTGCGGTGGGCAGGGCCCGCGAACGGCGAGGATAGCCTGTTGCGGGCCTGCCGGGCATCCGTCAGAGTCGCTGACATGGCTGACTCGCCCGCTGCCCCCGACTCCGACAAGCGCGCCGGCACGCCCGCACAGAACTTCGCCTGGTCGAACATGTTCGTCCACCCGGACGATGACCCGCGCTCGGACGGCGGTTTCGACGACGAGCGCACCATCCTGGTCGAGTACCTGCGCGACCAGCGCCTCACGTTGGAACTGAAGTGCGCCGACCTGGACGCCGAGGCGCTGGCACGTCGGGCCGTACCGCCGTCGGCGCTGTCGCTGCTCGGCCTGGTGCGGCACCTGGCCGAGGTGGAGCGGGGCTGGTTCCGCCGGACGATGGCCGGCCAGGACGCGCCGAGGATCTACCGCTCGGAGGCCGACCCCGACGCCGATTTCGACGGCGCGGTGGCGGACCCGGCGGTGGTCGACGAGGCGTGGCGTACCTGGCGGGCGGAGGTGGAGTTCGCCGAGCGGTTCGTTGCCGAGGCGCCGGACCTTGGCGTCAAGGGCCGGCAGCGCGGCGGCGCCGAGATCTCGCTGCGTGAGCTGCTGGTGCACATGATCGAGGAGTACGCGCGGCACAACGGCCACGCCGACCTGCTCCGCGAGCTGATCGACGGCCGCGTCGGCCAGTAGCGACCGGTCACGAGCGTGAGCGGAGACGACCGGATCGATCGAGCCGGGAGCTCTACGAGAGGGCGGTGTGCGAGACGAGGCAGCCGGTATCGCGCCGGTCAGCGGCGCGAGGGTCGCGGGCTGGGTTCGGGTGCATCCGATGTCGTCCTGGCAACAACAGATGCACCCGAAGTCGGCGGAGACGAGGCCAGGCGGCGGGTGGATGGTGCAGACCCAGACGGTTGGGCCGGCGGAATACCATCAAGAGATGGCGAAGTCGGACAACGGGCCCGGGCAGCCCGCGGTCTGGGCATGGCCGGTCGGCATTCTGATCGGCCTCGGGATCGGCCTGGCGGCATTCGGTGACGCCAGCGGAGTTGCCATTGGCATGGGTATCGGCATCGCCTTCGCACTTGCCTTCAGCGCCGCCACCCGCGGGCGTGGCGGCGGCGCCGCCACCGGCGGGCGTGGCGGTGACGCTCCCACCGGCGGGCGGGACGGCGAAGAGGACTCCGACGGGCGGTCATGACGCGCCGCCGCACCCGCCTTCCTCACCGGGGCCACGATCGGCAGGAGAGCAGCCCCGCTGCCGGGGCCGGACACTCCGCTCCGCCACCTGGCGCGGCGGCCCCACCGGGCCCGAGGCCAGAGCCGCCCACGCAGACAGGAGAGGTGGGTACGCCGGGCAGCGTCGCGGAGGCGCTGGCCGTACAGGATCGGTTGCGGCCGCTGGTCGACCTGGTCGGGCCGGGTCCGGCCGCGCCCGCGACGGTGGCCGGGCTCGACGTGGCGTACGCCGAGAGCGGTGACCGGCTCGCGGCGGCCGTCACCGTGCTGGACGCCCGGACTCTCGCCGTGGTGGATTCCGCAGTCAGCGTCGGCCGTCCCGCCTTCGACTACGTCCCGGGCCTCTTCGCCTTCCGTGAGCTGCCCGCGCTGCTCGCCGCGCTCGACCGGTTGACCGTCCGTCCGGACCTGCTGGTCTGCGACGGGCACGGGCTGGCCCATCCACGCCGGTTCGGGCTGGCCTGCCACCTGGGCGTGGTCACCGACCTGCCCGCGATCGGGGTGGGCAAGACACCGCTGGTCGGGCGGTGGGTGCCGCCGGCCGGCCGGCGGGGCGCCTGGGAGCCGCTGCGTGACGGCGACGAGGTGGTGGGCCGGGTGCTGCGGACCCGGGACGGCGTGAAGCCGGTCTTCGTCAGCGTCGGCCACCGGATGAGCCTCGACAACGCCACCGCCCGGGTGCTGGCGTTGACTCCGCGCTACCGGCTGCCGGAGACCACCCGCACCGCCGACCGGCTGTGCCGCGACGCGCTCCAGGAGGGTAATGCGGCGCACATCCGGAGCGCTCTATGACCGGGGGCCGCCAGGGCCCGGTAGTAGCCTGACCGCGGACCCCCGGCCGGGGGAGAAACGGCGAGGTGATCATGGCAATACGTCGGCACGCGGCGCGGCTCGCGACGGTCTGCGCGTTGCTGGGCGGCCTGGTGGCGCTCGGCGGGTCGCCGGCGCTCGCCGACGACGACTCGGTCCGGGTGCGCTCCGCCGGCAGCTTCACCGCCGGCGGTTCCGCCGGGGGTGTGTCGGTGGAGGTGCGCAAGCGCAGCGACGGCTGCGTGCTGCTGCGTACCGCGCTGGGGCTGCGGCTGACCGGGTTGCGTCCGGAGCAGGTGACCGTGCAGGTCAACGCCGGCGGCCGCTGGTTCCCGGTTACGGTCTCCGGGGGCGGGGGCAGCGCGACCACCGCGGCCACGTCGCCGGCGAACCCGAGGCTGTGCAAGGGCAAGAGCATCACGGTGCGCTACCAGGTGGCGTTCGCGGCGACCACGCCGAACGGTCGCCTGGCCGTTGCCGGCGAGGCCAGCAGTGCTGGCGGGCGGCTGCTCGGCCGGGGCGCCGACGCGTCCCGGGTGGTCGGCGGACGCGCCTCCGCTTCGCCGTCGCCGACGCCCTCGAAGACGCCGTCACCGACCCCGAGCGCGGTCGCCGCCGAGGAGCCCACCGCGGACGCGACGGACGTGGCTGCCATCGCCGACCCGGCCGGCGGCGCCACCACGGTCGGCCAGGAATCGTCCGGCGGCTCGCCGGTCATGTTCTTCGGCATCGCCATGGTCGCGGTCGGGATCCTGCTCATCGTCCTGCTGTTCCGCCGGTCCCGCGCCGACAGCAAGCAGCCCGACGACCTCCCGGGGGTGCACCTGCCGGGCCACGCCGATGCCACCATCTACCGCCCCGCGCGAGGCCCGGCCGCCGCGCCCGGCCAGCCCGGCTCGGTGTACGGGCAGCGGC
>NZ_POUB01000155.1 GCF_003236335.1 Micromonospora deserti | reverse complement strand
GGGTGGTGCGGGCGGAGGCGACCGAGACCTGCTGGCCGACGATGGCGCGGACGGCCATCTCGAACCCGTCGACCGCTCGCGGGAGGCGGATGCCCGGCTCGGCGGCCACCACCGCCGCCAGGGCGGGGTCGTCGGCCAGCGTGCCGTCGACCGCCGTCGGGTCGGCGTCGAGGTCGAGCAGGCGGCGGCAGCGGGCCACCGCCGGGGCCAGATCGCGCATGTCGGTCAGGCGCAGCGTCGCCGCCACGTGCCCGTCCGCCGGGGTAAGGGCCGCCTCCCCGGCGCCGTGCGGCAGCCGCAGGCCCCGGCGGTACGTGCCGTCCCGCACCTCCTCCACGCCGGGCAGCGCGCGCAGCGCGAGGAAGTCCAGCAGCGCCCGCGCGTGCAGCGGCGGGCGGTACGCCAGCCGCAGCGTGATGGTGCCCGCCCCGCCCGGTGCCGGGCACCGCCCCAGGGCGGTACGCAGTTCCGACGGCGCGACCCCGTACACCTCGCGGACGGTGTCGTTGAACTGCCGGACGCTGCCGAACCCGGCGGCGAACGCGATCTCGGCCATCCCGAGGGCGGTCGTCTCGATCAGGGTGCGGGCGGTCTGGGCGCGTTGCGCCCGGGCCAGCGCCAGCGGTCCGGCGCCCATCTCCGCCCGTAGCATCCGGTGCAGATGGCGCTCGGTGTAGCCGAGCCGGGCGGCCAGCCCCGGGACGCCGTCCCGGTCCACCACGCCGTCGGCGATCAGCCGCATCGCCCGGCCCACCACGTCGGCCCGGACGTCCCACAGGGGCGAGCCGGGCGCGGCGTCCGGCCGGCACCGGCGGCAGGCACGCAGCCCGGCCCCCTGGGCTGCCGCCGCCGACGGGAAGAACCGGACGTTCTGCCGCTTCGGGGTCATCGCCGGGCAGGACGGCCGGCAGTAGATCCCGGTCGAGGTCACGCCGGTGTAGAACCACCCGTCGAACCGCTGGTCGCGGCTGTCGACGGCCCGGTAGCACCGTTCGAAGTCCAATTCCACGTCACCGATGATGCCCCTGCTCCGGGTCGTCGGCTCGCGGGAATCGGACGTGGCCGTGGACCCGTCACCCGGCGGGCCCGACCGGGCCCCTGCCCGGCAATCAGCCGTGGGCCCTGACCCGGCTCTCAGCCGTGCGCCCCGAGCGGGCCCCGGGCCGGCCACCAGCCGTGCGCCCCGCCCGGCTGTCGGCGGGTGCCCCGGCCAGGGGTCCCGCCCGGCTACCGGCGGATGCCCCGGCCCGGCTCCCCGGAGCGGGAAGTCCCCGATCGGGTCGGACCGCCCGCGCCGCTGACCAGTGACGGCAGTCGCCTCCGGCCGCCGGGGCCCGGGGCGCTGTCGAAAGTGTCGGTTGTGGCCGGTACCGTCCGCCCACCAACTCAAGAAGGGGTGCGGGCGATGGCGAGCGTGGCGGGTCGGGATGCGGCGTCGACACGGGACGGGCACCCCCCGCTGGACGACGCCGTGGTCCAGGGCTTCTACGACCGGATGCGCGCGGTCGCTCCGGCCGCGGTCGGTGCGATCGAGCGGGACCGGGCCGGCGACCCGGGCCGCGCCTTCGGTGACACCGCCTGCGGCCGGCTCGCCCGCTCGCTCGACGCGGATGGGCTCCGGGCGCTCGGCATGTGGGTGCACCACTGGTGCATGCGCTTCTACGACGACGACACCCGGGTGGCGTTGCGCCTGCTGCGGGAGATCGCCGGTCGCTCGGGGCTGGGCTGGACGGCCGACGAGGTGCGCTGGATGCTCCGCGAGTCGTACGCGGCCGGCCCGGCCGCCGCCGCCCGCTTCACGCTGCCGCTCGCCGCCGCCGGCGAGCTGGCGCCCGGTGCCCTGCGGATCGAGCCGACCATCCCTCGCCAGCCCGGCCCCCGGGACTGACCCGCCGCCCGGCGCGGCCCCGGGCGACGCGCCGAGCCCGGGCGCCGGGCCGCCGGACGCCACAGCGCACGTCGACCGGTGGCGTCGCGCGGGGGCAGCTGCCCGGCGACGGTGGCCCCGACCGCCAGGACGAAGCCGGTGAGCTGCCAGGCGGCCATCGCCTGCCCGAGCACCGCCCAGCCCAGCGCGGCGGCGGTGAGCGGGCTGAGCGCGCCGAGCAGGGAGACCTGGGTGACCGGCAGCCGCGCCGCGCCGCGGAACCAGAGCGTGTACGCCAGCGCCGTGCCGGCCAGGGCCAGCCAGGCGTACCCGGCCAGCGCCGGCAGGTCCGGCGTGGGCGGTGGCCCTTCGACCAGCAGGGCGGGCGGCACCGCCAGCAGTCCGCCGGCGGTGAGTTGCCAACCGGTGGCGGTCGCCGTGCCGACGCCCGGTGGGCGGCCCCAGCGGCGGGTCAGCACCAGCCCGGCGCCCATCGCGGCGGTGGCGGCCAGCCCGGCGGCGATGCCGACCGGGTCCAGCCCCGCGCCGGGGCGGAGCACGACCAGGGTGACGCCGGCCAGCGCCGCGAGCGCGGCGGCCAGCGCCCGGGGGCGGGGCCGCTCGGCGAGCACCAGCACGGTCAGTCCCGCCACCAGCAGCGGCTGGGTGGCGCCGAGCACCGCCGCGGTGCCGCCGGGCAGGCGGTACGCGGCGAGGAAGAGCAGCGGGAAGAACGCCCCGATGTTCAGCGCGCCGAGCACTGCGGCGCGCCACCACCACGTGCCGTGGGGGCGGTGCCGGGTCAGCGCGAGCAGCAGCAGGCCGGCGGGAAGGGCCCGGATCACACCGGACCACATCGGCCGGTCGGGCGGCAGCAGCTCGGTGGTGACCAGGTAGGTGCTGCCCCAGGCGGCCGGCGCGGCGGCGGTGAGCAGGGTGTCGGCCCAACGTCGGTCCATGACCCCTCCGTGAAACTCGCTGCTAAGTAGCTTACTGCTAAGCTACTTGATGTCGAGCGAAAGGGGGAGTGCGAGGTGCGGCACAATCCCGGTGTGACCGAGCGGGACGACGTGGACGGGATCGTCGAGCAGTGGCGGCGGGAACGGCCGGGTATGCGCCCCGAGCCGATGGCCGTGTTCGGCCGGATCTACCGGCTGGCCCGGCTGGTCGGCGACGAGCAGGAACGCACGTACGCTCGCTGGTCGATCAGCCGGGGCGAGTTCGACGTGCTGGCCGCCCTGCGCCGGGCCGGGGAGCCGTACACCCTGGCGCCGAAGGCACTCACCGCCTCCCTGATGCTCACCTCCGGCGGCATGACCGGCCGGCTGGACCGGTTGGAACGGGCCGGGCTGGTCCGCCGTTCACCCGACCCGACCGACCGGCGCGGGCTCCAGGTCACCCTCACCCCCGCCGGCCGGAAACTGGTCGAGGAGGCCGCCGACGCCGGGCTGGCCGTGCAGCGCCGGCTGCTCGACGCGCTGCCCGTGGAGGACCAGCAGCACCTAGCCGACCTCCTCCGCACCCTGCTGGCCGCGGTGTCCGACCGCGAGCGGTGACTGCCTGGCGATCCATGCCGCTCAGCAGCCCGCCATGCCGCCAGCGATCCCTGCCGGCTCGACCCGGATCAGGCGGCCCAGCAGCGGCCGCGAGCAGCGGCTGCGGCAGGATGGGCGGCGCCTCCGACGGAAGGACGACCGTGCCCGCCAGCGAACCGACCATCCTCGCCACCAGCATGGGCATCTACGCGCCGCGGGTCGAGGGCGCGCCCCGGCGGATCAACCCGGTCTTCGACCTCGCCGCCGAGCTGGCCAATGCCGGCGCGGAGCCGAAGGTCTGCTTCCTCAACCAGGCCGAGGGTGACCAGCCGAGCACGCTGACCCGGGTCTACGAGGCGTTCGCCGGCAGCCGGTTCCGGATGACCCACCTGGCGCTCTTCCCGATGCCGAACGTCGACGACATCCGCTCCCACCTGCTCGCCCAAGACGTGATCTGGGTCGGCGGCGGCAGCGTGGCCAACCTGTGCGCGGTGTGGCGGGTGCACGGCCTCGGCGACATCCTGCGCGAGTGCTGGGCGGCCGGCGTGGTGCTGGGCGGCGTCTCCGCCGGCTCCATCTGCTGGCACACCGGCGGCGCCACCGACAGTTTCGGCACCACCCTGCGCGGCTTCACCGACGGGCTGGGCTGGCTGCCCTACGGCAACGGCGTGCACTACGACAGCGAGGAGCAGCGCCGGCCGCTGATGCACCGGCTGGTCGGCGATGGCACGCTGCCGACCGCGCACTGCACCGACGACGGCACCGGGCTGCTCTACCGGGGCGAGCGGCTGGTCGAGGCGGTCGCGGACCGGGCGGGGGCGTCGGCGTACGAGGTCAGTCAGGGGCCGGACGGCAGCGTCCGGGAGACCCCGATCGGGCCGCGCCGGATCGGCTGAGTCAGCCCGCCGGGGGACGGCGCCGGCGGGCCGCGTCGAACACCTGGGCCAGCTCGGCGGCGTCCTCCCCGGCGTGGTGGGTGTGCGGCACGGCGGTCAGGCCCAGCTCCTGCTTGATGGCGTCCTGGCGGGTCTGCGCCCACTCGCAGCCGGTCAGCCCCATCCAGTAGCTGCGCAGGTCGACCCCGGAGCCGGTGGCGCCGAACGGGCTGTGCCCGGTGAACCGGGTGAAGTACCAGTGCACGAACATGCCATCCCAGACGGCCGGCGCGGCCAGGAACACCGGCCGGCCGACGGAGCGCAGCCCGTCGACCCACCGCTTGGCCGCGCGCATCGCCTCCTCAGCGGTCGGCGCCTCGCGCAGCAGCCGCTCCCGGTCCAGGCCGCTTACGGCGAGCGCGGCCGGCACGTACTCGTCGGAGATCGGCTTCAGCTCGGTGTAGAAGGTCAGCTCCGGGCGGCCGGCGACCGCCATGCCGAGCGAGATCATGCTGTACGGCCCGGGGAGCGGCCCGTCCGCCTCCACGTCCACGGCGACATACAGCTCCGGCAGCCGGCTCATCCCGCCTCCTCGCCTCGACCGGGGCAGGCTAGCAACGCCGGCCCGCCTCCGGCGTCCCGTTTCCCGGATGGCGTGCCGGGGCTGCCTGCCCCGGACCCGACGGCACCGGCGTAAGCTGGCTCGTCGTGAGTCTCACCATCGGCATCGTCGGCCTGCCCAACGTCGGCAAGAGCACCCTGTTCAACGCGCTGACCAAGAACGACGTGCTCGCGGCGAACTACCCGTTCGCCACCATCGAGCCCAACGTCGGCGTCGTCGGGCTGCCGGACGAGCGGCTGGACAAGCTCGCCGAGATCTTCAGCTCGCAGAAGGTGCTGCCCGCACCGGTGTCGTTCGTCGACATCGCCGGCCTGGTGCGCGGCGCCTCCAAGGGGCAGGGCCGGGGCAACGCGTTCCTGGCCAACATCCGGGACGCCTCGGCGATCTGCCAGGTGGTGCGGGCCTTCTCCGACCCGAACGTGGTGCACGTCGACGGCAAGGTCTCCCCGGCCGACGACATCGAAACGATCAACACCGAGCTGATCCTCGCCGACATCCAGACGCTGGAGAAGGCGGTGCCGCGGCTGGAGAAGGAGGCCAAGCTCCGCAAGGACCGCGTCGCCGCGCTGACCGCCGCGAAGCAGGCCGTCGAGCTGCTCGACACCGGCGTCACCCTCTACGCGGGGGCCAAGAGCGCCGGCATCGAGCTGGAGCACCTGCGCGAGCTGCACCTGCTCACCACCAAGCCGTTCCTGTACGTCTTCAACGTCGACGAGGCGGAGCTGGGCAACGCCGAGTTCCTCGACGAACTGCGCGCCCTGGTCGCCCCCGCCGAGGCGATCTTCATGGACGCCAAGATCGAGTCGGAGCTGGTGGACCTGCCCGAGGCGGAGGCCCGCGAACTGCTGGAGTCGATCGGGCAGAACGAGCCGGGCCTGGACCAGCTGGTCCGGGTGGGATTCCGCACGCTCGGGCTCCAGACGTACCTCACCGCCGGGCCCAAGGAGGCGCGGGCCTGGACCGTCCCGATCGGCGCGACCGCGCCGGAGGCCGCGGGGGTCATCCACTCCGACTTCCAGCGCGGCTTCATCAAGGCCGAGGTGGTCTCCTACGGCGACCTGGTCGCGGCCGGGTCGATGGCGGCGGCGAAGGCGGCCGGCAAGGTCCGCATCGAGGGCAAGGAGTACGTCATGCAGGACGGTGACGTGGTGGAGTTCCGCTTCAACGTCTGAGTCCCGCCTGTTCTCGCAGGTCAGGAGGTTGGTACCTCGCCCTGGGGCACACCGGGGGCACAGCCCCATGCCTCATCGACCGTCCGGCGGGTGCGTCCTCCGAGTCCGGCATCAGGTGCCCGTACGTCGACAGGACCAAGGTCGCGTTCTCGTACCCCAGCCGCTCGGCGACAGTGATGACCGACTCGCCCTGCTGATGTGCTCGAGGGAACTGGCGACCCTGCTACGAGACCGGTACCCGAGCGAGCCGGAAGCGATTTCTTACCTCGACGAGGTGCGAACCCTTAGCGCGAGCTAACGTCGCCGCTACCGTCTGCGTCTGCTCGGGTTGGGCGGCCACCGACACCAGGCCGGGGACGGCTCTCATGCCAGGACACCACTCGATTCGGGCGCCACATGTGAGTGCGCCCAACGGTGGCATCCGGCTCCGGCATCTGACCGCGTTCCCGGTAGTTCGTCACGGTCGCCACCTTGACACCGAGGTACGCGTTCAGGGCGGCCGAGAAGAACAAGCAGCTCGGTAGGTGTCGTAGCCGACCGAAGAGCTACTCGTAACGGACGAGTCACACCGAGTGGCATGGTTGCACCCGTAGCTCCGCCTAGCGGACTGGGGTATGTTGATCATCATCCGATGTGGATTTCAGGCGTCGGACAACTCTGTCCGTGCCGGAGTTTTGGAGGACTGTGTGCGTACCCTGGCACGACGACTGTCGACCTCGGTTCTCGCGGTAGCTGTCGCGGTGACGACGTTCGGATCGCCGGCCCACGCCGCGACGAACCCGTACACCCCGGCGGAAGCCTGCAACGCCGACTTCGGTGGCTCGTGGACCCAGGTCTCCGACGGTCACCGGTCGATCATCGCCGATGACGGCACCGACCTGGGCGACGTCTACCTGATGTACAACAACGCGACCGGGTACAACTGCGTCACCATGATCAAGGTGCGGGCCGCCGGAACGGCAACCAGTATCAGAGCCAGCATCAAGGTGGACGTGGAAGGTACTACGAGGGAATGGGTCTCCGACTCGGGCAGCTACAAGTACTACGCCGCGATTCAACGCTATGCACGGGACATGTGCGTCCAGTACGCGGGAGCTGCGCTGTACGGCGGGTATTGGCAGGGTAACGGCAGGTACACCTGGGGTAACTGCATCTGACGCGCCATGAGTTGCGGGTACGCGGCCACGGCCGCGTACCCGCAACCAGCGCAGCCTTCCCAGGTGGGTCGCGGCCGAGCCCGATCCGAAACACCTGACCTGCCGCACCCGGAAGCGCCATCGCAGTGGGGCCGAGGCCCTCGGGGAGTGGTTGGGGGCCGGTCAAGCCGGGGCGATCAGCGGGGCCGAGTAGCGGTACGAGCGGTACCGCTCAACGTCTGAATCCTCTGTGGGCGGGCCCGGCCGTGCGGCGGGAGCCTGTCGGCCGGGCGCGCCGCGTGGATCAGAACACGTTCACGTTGTACGCGTTGGCCGCTTCGCGTACGGGCTGGTAGAAGGTCGTGCCACCGGACCTGCAGTTACCACTGCCGCCCGAGGTGATGCCGAGCGCCTTGGAGCCGTCGTAGAGCGGGCCGCCGGAGTCGCCGGGCTCCGCGCAGACATTCGTCTGGATCATGCCCCGCACCGTGCCGCTGCCGACGTAGCGAACCGTGACGTTGAGCGCGGTAACCGTTCCGCTGTGGGTGCCGGTGGTCGATCCGGTGCGCTTGACCGACTCCCCGACATAGGCGTCCGCAACGGTGAATCCGCCGGGGTGGCTGAGCGAGGTGTTGTCGTAGCGAACCAGTGCGTAGTCGTTGCCCGGGAAGCTGGAGCCGACGGTCGGGCCGATGAGAGTGGTCTGCCTGGAGTTGGTGTACCAGGTGTTGGCCACGTCGCCGCAGTGCCCGGCCGTGAGGAAGTAGTAGGTGCCGCCGCTGACGACGTTGAAGCCGAGCGAGCAGCGGTAGCCGCCGCCGTAGATGGCGTCGCCGGCCGACAGTAGCCGGGTGAAGACGCCGGGGGAGCGCTGGACCTGGATCGCGCCGGCGTTGTCGCCGGCGCTCTGCCTGATCTTCGCGAGTTCGGCGCGGGAGACGGTGCTGTCGGCGGTCACGACGACGCGGTCGGATCTGGGGTCCACGTACCATGCGACGCCCTCGACGCCCGACCGCTCCACCGCGCCGCTCACGGCGGACAGTTGGCTGGCGCTGTACTCCTGAGCGGACGCGGCCGCGGCCGGCGGGGCGAAGGCTGCGGTGGCGAGCAGACCGACGGTCACCGCGAGCAGTCGGGCGGATCGGGACATGTGGCGGGCAGGGGGGCGAGTGGTTTTCACTGTCTCCTCCTCAGAGGCGAGAGGACCGGTGGGTGGAGGTCCCGTGTCGTCAGGAGTCGCGCCAACGGGTCATTGGTCTCGCTTCCCGACAACATTCAGTGAGTATCGGCGTGCATCGATCTACGTGCAAGGGGGGATCAGGGATCGCGACCGGACAGCAGTCCGGCGCGGCCTTCACGCAGGCACCGTGCTCCCGGGTGGACCTGCGGCGCCGGGTCTTCTGTGACACCCTGCTGCCCGGGGGGGCGCTGCGCTCCGCGCCGACCACGACGGCCCCTGCACACTCCGCCCGCCAAGATTCTGAGGGCCCGCCGGTCCGGAACCGGGCCCTCCGTTCGTCACCCTGGTGAACACCCGACACCGAGGAGCGATCGATGAAGTACCTGATGTTCGTCTGCACCGACACCGCGCCGGACACCGACCGGTCCGACTGGCCGGACGTGGAGGCGTGGGTCGCGGAGAACGACCGGCGTGGCCGGCGCCTCGACGGGAACGCCCTGGCCGGGACGTCGGCGGCCACCACGGTCCGGGTCCGCAACGGGGAACTGCTGGTCTCCGACGGCCCGTTCGCCGAGACCAAGGAGATGATCGTGGGTTACGACCTGCTGGAGTGCGCCGACCTGGACGAGGCGATCGAGGTGGCCCGTGCCCACCCGATGGCCCGGGAGGGGCGGATCGAGCTGCGGCCCTTCATGGACCTGGATGACTGACCAGGTCGCGGTGGCGACGGCCGCGCAGGCCGTCGCCACCGCCAGCACCGGGTCGTACGCGCGGATCGTCGCCACCCTGATCCGGGTGACCGGGGACTGGACTCTCGCCGAGGACTGCGCCCAGGAGGCCCTCGCGCTCGCGTTGCAGCGGTGGCCGGCGGAGGGCGTGCCCGCCAACCCGGGCGGCTGGCTGATGACGGTGGCCCGCAACCGGGCGATCGACGTGCTGCGGCGCGCCACGGTCGAGCGGCGCAAGCTGCGGGACCTGGCGGTGCTCGCGCCGACCGAACCGGACCGGGCGGCCGTGGGGGAGGAGGAGATCGTGGACGACCGGCTGCGGCTCATCTTCACCTGCTGCCACCCGGCCCTCGCGCTGGAGGCGCGGGTCGCCCTGACGCTCCGTACCGTCTGCGGGGTGCCGACCGCGGACATCGCACGGGCGTTCCTGGTCGCCGAGTCGACGATGACCCGCCGGCTGACCCGGGCCAAAACGAAGATCGCGGACGCCCGCATCCCGTACCGGGTGCCGAGCGGCCCGATGCTCGCCGAGCGGCTCCCCGGGGTGCTCGCCGTGCTGTACCTGCTCTTCACCCGTGGCTACGACGCCGACGGTGAACCGGCCTTCGCCACCGAGGCGATCCGCCTGGCCCGCCTGCTCGACCGGCTGCTGCCGGGGCACTCCGAGGTGGCCGCGCTGCTCGCCCTCTTCCTCCTCCAGCACTCCCGCCGGCACGCCCGGCGCGACTCCGCCGGCAACCTGCTCACCCTCGACAAGCAGGACCGGCGGCTGTGGGATCACGCGGCGATCGCGGAAGCCGTCGACCTTCTGGCCCGGACCCGGCCGGACGGCCCGTACGCCCTCCAGGCCCGGATCGCCGCCTGCCACGCCACCGCGCCGTCCGTCGAGGCCACCGACTGGCCGGCCGTCGCCCGGGCGTACGACCGGCTGGCGACCGTGCAGCCGTCACCGGTGATCGAGCTGAACCGCGCCGTCGCGCACGGCTACGCGCACGGCCCGGCGGCGGGGCTGGCGCTGCTCGCCGTGGCCCGGGCCGGCGGGGCGCTGGACGGCTACCCGCTCGCCGTGGCCGCGGAGGCCGACCTGACGGCCCGGCAGGGTGACCGGGCCCGGGCCGCCGCCCTGTTCCGGCGGGCCGCCGACGCGCACACCGGGGCCGAGCGCCGTGCTCTGCTCGACCGCGCCGACGAGTTCAGCTGATGTGGTGCAGGATCACGTTGTGGACGTGGTGGCTCTTCTGGGCACCGCGGAACTCCACCTCGTAGGTGTGGGTGCCGACGTGGATGGCGATGGCGCCGGTGGAGAAAAACGAACCGCCCCACGACTTGTTGCTGACCACGCTGACGCTGGTGATCTTCGAGTACGGGATGCTGGTGATCGCGTACCGCTTGCCGATGAAGGAGCGGTCCTGGATGATCACGCGCCGGTCGGTCAGGCCGATGAAGCCGGTGCCGGTGCCGACGGCGTCGTAGACGGCGATGATGTGTTCCCCGTCGAGCAGGCCACTCTGGATCTGTTGGAACTGCTCCTTGCGGTCGTACGTCGCGTTGGCCATGCCTCCACGGTAGGTCGGGCCCGCCAGCCGCAAGATCACCCGTTGCGGCGGGCGACGACGAGGAGTTCCCCGTCGCCCCGGCCGACCGGCTCCCGGCGCCAGCCGCCGTGCACGTGCTCGACCGTGAAACCGGCCGCCCGCAGCGACCCGCGCAGCTCCCCCTCGGTGCGGAAGCGCAGGGTGGCCGAGCTGAGCAGCTCCTCGCCGTCTCCGAAGAGGTAGTGGTGGGTGAAGCTGACGGTGTGGCCGACCTCGACGGCGGTCACCTCCGTCCAGGCGTGCACCACGCTGCCGTCCGGCATCGCGATCCGGCGCGGCGAGTCCACCGGGTTCCACCGTTCCCACCGCCGGTCCGCCGGGTCGCGCGAGTCGAAGGCCAGCCGGCCGCCGGGCACCAGGGCCCGGTGCAGGTCGGCGAGGGTACGCGCCCACTCGGCGTCGTCGACGAGGAACTGCGCCACGTGGCTGGTCAGCACCGCCACGTCGAACGACCGGGCCGACGCCGCCCCCGAGGTGCCCTCAATCCAGGTCACCCGATCGGCGCCCGGTTTGCCGCGGGCGGCGTCCAGCGACGGGCGGGCGGGGTCGATCCCGGTGACGGTGTGCCCGGCCGCGGCCAGGCCGAGCGTGAGCCGCCCGGTCCCGCACCCCAGGTCGAGCACCCGGGCCCGCGGCGTCTCGCCGGCCAGGGCGAGGAACCAGTCGTCGTCACGCGACCAGGGGCACTCGGCGTCGTACACCTGGACCAGCCGTGGATGGTGGAACTCCCCGTGCCGCATCGGCGCAGGTTAGCCAGCTACGGCGGCCGGGGCGAATGGATTCGCGTCGGTGGCGGCCCGGACGAACTCGCGGACCCGGGCGGTGGTGTTGCTCTCCCGCCACACCAGGCCGCGCAGGATCGGCGGGGCGTCGCGGATCGGCACGTACGCCACGTCGGGGCGGGGGTAGTAGCGCCGGGTGTGCTCGCCCACCGGCAGCACCCCACGGCCCATCGCGACCAGCGTCAGCATCTCCGAGAACGTGTTGCCGACCGGCCCCCTCGTCACCGGACGGCCGGATGGGGTGTGCTCCGGCGTGCGGTCGCGCTTGAATCCCGCCGAGGTCACCGCCGGGTACTGCACCACCGGGTGGTCGGCGAGCACCTCCAGGGAGACGGACTCCTCGCCGGCCAGCGGGTGGGTGGCGGCCACCGCGAGTACCCGGGCCTCCGACAGCAGCGGCGGGCCACAGGCCATCCCGTCGAAGGGGTACGCGGCGATGAGGATGTCGATCGAGCCGTCCGCCAGGCTCGGTCGGGAGTTGAACAGCTGCACCTCGTGCACGTCGACCTGGCACTCGGGATGGCGGCGGGTGAACAGGTCGACGGCCTTGAGCAGCACCGGTGCGGTCCACTCGCCGAGGAAGGCGACCCGCAGCCGGCCGGTGACGCCGCGTCCCGCCTCGACGGCCCGGCGTACCGCCTCGTCCATGCCGGCGACCAGCGGTGCCAGGTCGTCGGCGAGCTGCCGGCCGATGGGGGTGAGCTGCACGACCCGGCTGGTACGCGCGAACAGCGGCGCGCCGATCCGGCGCTCCAGCTTCTTGATCACATGGCTGACCCGCCCGGTGGTTACCCGCAGGCGCTCGGCCGTGCGGCCGAAGTGCAGCTCCTCGGCGAGGGTCAGCAAGGTCTCGACCTCGTACCGTTCCAGCACGTCCCGTCCCATCGTTGACTCCGGCTCAACGATGGTAGTGCGATCGTGGCTTGGTCGGCGCCACCGGCCGGCGGATCGTGAAGGGCATGAACACGACGACACTCACCGACCATTTGGCCGGGCTCGACGGCCCGCTGCGCGAGATCGCGGAGAAGCTCCGCACCGTCATCGAGGCGGCGCTGCCGGGCGCCACCGGCGCCGTCTGGCACGGCCACCCGGTGTGGGGCCTCGGCGACACGCCGGGCCGCACCCCGATCTGCCTGGTCGAGGCGTACGGGTCGTACCTCACCTTCGGGTTGTGGCGCGGTCAGGAGGTCGACGACCCGTCCGGACGGCTCGTTCCGGGCGCCCGGCGGATGGCGGCGGTGAAGCTGCGTACCGTCGCCGACGTCGACCCAGCCCTGTTCACCGACTGGCTGCGCCAGGCGTACGAGCGGGAGGCGCGGTGAGCGGCGTGCGGGTCACCGGCTTCGACCATCTGGTGCTCAACGTCTCCGACGTCGAACGCGCGCTGGGGTTCTACTGCGGCCAGCTCGGTCTGGCCCCGGTCCGGGTCGACGAGTGGCGGGCCGGCACGGTGCCCTTCCCGTCGGTGCGGGTCAGCCCGGAGACCATCATCGACCTGATCCACGGCGAGCGGGGCGGGGCCAACGTCGACCACTTCTGCCTGGTGGTCGCACCGCTGGACTGGCAGCGGGTGATCGACTCCGGTGCCTTCACCGTCCTGGAGGGGCCGGTGGGCCGGTTCGGCGCCCGGGGGAGCGCCACCTCGGTCTACGTACGCGACCCGGACGGCAACTCTGTCGAACTGCGCTGGTACCCGCAGGACGCCGACGGCTGAGCGGGCGGCACCCGTCCGGTGCGCCCGACGGGTGCGAGCTCGTTTACCCCACCCGGGGGCCGCCTGTCGGCCGAACCTCCACCGATGTCCCAGCCGGGCAGGAAGAACGCGACGGAGACCTTGGCACCCGGCCGCCCGTGCCGTCAGGACGGGCGAGCGTGGTCAGGATTCGGTGACGGCGCGGTAGGCGTCCTCGATGCGCGCGGCCAGCAGGACCTCGCCCTCGGTCAGCGGGGCGTTGCCGTGCCCGACGCGGATCTGGGTGCGGTCGGCGCGGCGGCTGATCTCGGGGCGCAGGTGCAGCGCGTCCGCGACCACCTTCACCCGCTCGGTGAGGGCGGCGTGCTGCGTGTCGTCGATCACCAGGGTGCGCCGGATCCGCTCGCCCTCCCGGACCCAGCCGGTCAGCAGGGCGAGCGCGTCGCTGAGGTAGTCGCGCTTCGCCCGGCCGCTGAACAGCACGCGCATCACCGCACCTCCCAGGCGTCGTTGCCGGCTTGTGGCCAAATCGTCGCCATCCCGTGTCTTGTCGGTGCCCTCTAGTCTTGCGTCGCACGGGGGGTGTGTCCACGCCCACACTTCCGTGTTCTCCTGCCCTGACGGTCGGCCACGGTACCCAAACCGCCGATTGATCTGGCACGCTGGACGGCCGTGCGAACCGAACGGGCTAACGACGGCGGGCACGCCGAGCGACGGGATCCGAAGGTGATCGTCGGGGCGGCGATCATCCGGGATGGGCGGGTGCTCGCCTGCGCCCGCTCGGCGCCGCCCGAGGTGGCGGGCATGTGGGAGTTCCCCGGTGGCAAGGTCGAGCCGGGCGAGAGCGAGACCGCGGCACTGGCCCGGGAGTGCGCGGAGGAACTGGCCGTCCGTGTGGAGATCGGCGAGCGGGTCGGGCGTAACGTCCGGATGGCCCACGGCCGTTCGGTGCTCAAGGTGTACGTGGCCCGCCTGCTGCACGGCGAACAGCCGCAGGCGCTGGAGCACTCGGCGCTGCGCTGGCTCTCCGCCGCCGAACTGGACTCGGTCACCTGGCTCCCCGCCGACGCCCCGATCGTCGCCGCCCTCCGTCC
>NZ_POUB01000154.1 GCF_003236335.1 Micromonospora deserti | reverse complement strand
GTCCACCGCCGGCCCGGGCCGCGCCGGCGCCCGACCCGCCCCGTCCGACACCACCGGGAGGAACCATGTCGACCGCCCTGGGCTCGTTGCGCAGACTCGTGCTCGCGCCGGCGCTGAGCGAGGTGAGTTTCGCCGCCCGGGGCTTTCCCGGGCCGCCGTCGGCCGCCACCCGGCGGCTGGAGGCGATCCCCCGGGCCGTCGTGTGCGGCTTCGAGTGGGGCATCGAAACCCGCGACCTGACGGAGGTGCAGCAGCGGGTCGACCTGGTCGAGGAGGGCATGCGCGGCTTCGCGTACGAGGGCGTCGCCATGGCCTTCACCGTGCTGGACGCGATGGGCCGGGGCCGCCGGCGCCGCACCCGGGACCTGCTGCTCGGCCCCGGGGCGCCGCACCTCTTCCTGGCCTACATCGGCATCGGCTTCGCCATGGCCCGGCTGCCCCGGCCGCTGTGGCGCACGGTCGTGCCCGATCTCGGGCAAGGACCGTTCCACCCGACGATGACCTGGCTGGCCGTCGACGGTTACGGCTTCGACCTGGCCTATTTCGACGTCCGGCGGTGGGTCGACGAGCAGCGGGTCCCGCCCCCGTACGCCTGGCAGGGCCGGCCTGACTACTTCGGGCGGGCGGTGGACCAGGGGATCGGCCGGGCGCTGTGGTTCGTCCACGGCGCCCGGGTGGCCGATGTGGACGCCGCCGTCCGCCGCTTCGCCCCCGGGCGCCAGCCGGACCTGTGGAGCGGTGTCGGGCTGGCCGCCACCTTCGCCGGCGGGTGCGGCGAGGCCGACCTGGCGGCACTGCGCCGCTGGGCTGGTCCGCACGCCGCCGAGCTGGCCCTGGGCAGCGTCTTCGCGATCCGGGCGCGGGTGCACGCCGGGTTCGTGCCTCCGCACTCCGCGGTGGCCGCCGCCGCCCTCGCCGGTCTGTCCGTGCCGGCCGCCGTCGCGCTGGCCGACGACACCGCGCCGGGGGGCGCCGACGCGGACGGGGCGACCCCACCCTATGAGATCTGGCGAACGGCCATCCGTCGGCATTTCGACAGGACGGTCAGCCCCGTCGCCGAGTGATCCAGGCGCATTGCCGACTCTCATTACCCCCGACGTTACGGGTCTTTTCAAAAAACCCTCTGGCGTCGTTCGGAAATCACGCACATGTGAGGCGCGACTTCGATGCACGACAATGCTCAGCAACTTTCGAGTAGCCCGGGGTGCGGCATCCTGTGAGGATCTGCTGAAACGCCCCGCAAAAGGCGGGCGGCAGCACTGATCCCCATCCAGCCGTACCGGCGCGCCGGGCTCGCTCGCGTGTCGGCCGCCACCGGTCGTGGGGACGGGACCACCGGCGACGCGTGCGGAGCCGGACGGCCCGCCACCTGACCGGCCCTGGGCCGGTACGCCACCGCGTCGCGCGGCGCCACCGCCACCGACGAGTTCGCTTCCAACGGGAGGTCTTGAGTTCATGTCAGCGACGTTTGGCTGGCTGCGCCGGCAGCTAGCCGGGATCATCGGCCTCGCACTGGTCGTCGGAATGTTCTTCGCCGTCCGGTTGCCGAGCGCCTCCGCGGAGGAGCGGACGGGCCTCGCCGACCGCTACTCGTTCGAACCCATGGGCATCGCGCTGCCTGCCGGGGGCGTGCAGCAGTCGATCCGCAAGGTGAACCGGGCCTACACCAACATCGACGCCTGGATCTCCTCCGTCGGCGCCGGTATCGCCATGAACGACCTGGACGGCGATGGCCTGGCCAACGACCTCTGCCTGACCGATCCCCGCACCGACCAGACCATCGTCACCCCGACACCCGGCGCGGGCGAGCGGCGGTACCAGCCGTTCGCGCTGGACGCCACGCCGCTGCCGGTCAGCCGGATCACCGCTCCGATGGGCTGCGCGCCGGGTGACTTCAACGAGGACGGCCGGCTGGACCTGCTGGTCTACTACTGGGGCCGCACGCCGATCCTGTTCCTGGCCCGGGCCGGGGCGACCACCCTCGACACCGCCGCTTACCGGCCGGTCGAGCTGGTGCCCGGCGTCGGCGTCGACGCCTACCACGGTCCGCTGTGGAACAGCAACGCCGTGGCGGTCGACGACTTCGACGGCGACGGCCACGTCGACATCTACCTCGGCAACTACTTCCCACACAGCCCGGTGCTCGACGACACCGTCGACGGTGGGGTGCAGATGAACGACTCGATGTCCTACGGCCTCAACGGCGGCGAGGACTACATCTTCCGCTGGACCGGCGGCACCGCCGGCGCCGAGCCGACCGCCACGTTCCAGCGGCTGGACAACGTGATCCCGCGCGACGCCTCCAAGGGCTGGGCGCTCGCCGCCAGCGCCGCCGACCTCGACGGTGACCTGCTGCCGGAGCTCTACCTGGCCCACGACTTCGGGCCGGACCGGATGCTATACAACCGGTCCACCCCGGGCAACATCGAGTTCGCCCTGGTGGACGGGGTCCGCACGGCGAGCGTCCCGAAGTCCAAGGTGATGGGCGAGGACTCGTTCAAGGGCATGGGCGTCGACTTCGGCGACATCAACGGGGACGGGCTGTTCGACCTGTTCGTCAGCAACATCACCACCACCTTCGGCATCCACGAGAGCAACTACGCGTTCATGAACACCGCCCGTGACCAGGCGGAGGTCAAGACCCGGTTCAGCGGCGGCGAGGCCCCGTTCCGCGACGACAGCGCCGACCTCGGCGTGGCCTGGTCCGGCTGGGGCTGGGACGTGAAGATGGCCGACTTCGACAACGGCGGGCGGCTCGCCATCGCCCAGGCCACCGGCTTCGTCCGCGGCGAGGTCAACCGCTGGCCCCAGCTGCAGGAGCTGGCGACCACCAACGACACCCTGCTCCACGACCCCGCCTGGTGGCCGAACGTGCGCGCCGGCGACGACGTGGGCGGCCACCAGCGGCTGCACTTCTTCGTCCGCGGCGAGAACGGGCGGTACGTCAACATCGCGCCGGAGCTCGGCCTGGACATCCCCGTACCCACCCGCGGCATCGCCACCGGCGACGCCGACGGCGACGGGCGGCTGGACCTCGCCGTCGCGCGGCAGTGGGCCGAACCGATCTTCTACCGCAACACCAGCCCGAACGCCGGCGCCTTCCTCGGCCTGCGGCTCACCCACCAGTCGGACGACCCGGCCGCCGGCCGCGGTGCCCCCGCCGTCGGCGCGCAGGTCGCCGTGACCACCGCCGACGGTCGCCGGTTCGTCTCCCGCGTCGACGGCGGCGGCGGGCACTCCGGCAAGCGCAGCAACGAGGTGCACATCGGGCTCGGCGCCGACGTCACCGGCCCGGTCACGGTCAGCCTCGCCTGGCGCGACCGCACGGGACAGATCCGCAAGCAGGACCTTCAGCTGACCCCGGGCTGGCACAACGTGCAGCTCGGTTCGCAGGCCAACGAGAGGTAACGGAGATGGCCGAGACCAAGACTCCCGTCCGACACGACTCGAAGACCACGACGGCGCTGCGTCGCTTCGCCATCTCGATCACGATCTTCAACATCGTCGGCTACACCTACCTCGGCTTCGAGCAGCCCTGGCTGTGGCCGTTCATCGCCCTCGCCACCGCGTACACGGTGGAGATCGTGCTGGAGGTGATCGGCGCCCGGGCCGAAGGACGGGCCCCCCGCTTCCTCGGCGCCGGCAAGCGCGGATTCATCGAGTTCCTCTACCCGGCGCACATCACCGCCCTGGCCGTCAACATGCTGAGCTACGTCAACGACCGGGTCTGGGTGATGATGTTCGGGGTCACCGTGGCGATCGCCGCGAAGTGGATCCTGCGGGCCCCGGTCCGGGGGCGGTTGCGCCACTACATGAACCCGTCCAACTTCGGCATCGCGATGATCCTGATCCTCTTCCCGTGGGCCAGCATCGCCCCGCCCTACCACTTCACCGAGCACACCGGCGCGGTCGGCGACTGGCTCATCCCGGCGGTCATCGTCATCAGCGGGACGCTGCTCAACGCCAAGCTGACCAACCGGATGTGGCTGATCCTCGCCTGGCTGGTGGCGTTCGCGTTGCAGGCGGTGGTGCGCGGCATCTTCCTCGACACCGCCATCCTGGGCGCCCTCGGCATGATGACCAGCGTCGCCTTCGTGCTCTTCACCAACTACATGATCACCGACCCGGGCACCAGCCCGTCCCGTCCCGCCTCCCAGATCGCCTTCGGTGCCGGCGTGGCCGTCCTCTACGGCGCGTACACCGGCGCCGGGATCGCGTACGGGCTCTTCTTCGCCACCGCGACGGTCTGCCTCATCCGGGGCTTGTACCTGTGGGCGCTGCACATCTCCAACAAGGCCCGCGAGCAGCGGGAGGCCGCCGCGTCCGGTGGCACCGCCGGCGGGCCGCCCGCCCCGGTCGCGACGGGCGCCGACCCCATCGCCTCGGGCCCGAACTCGCGTAAGGAGGCGGTGCCGGCATGAGTGCGATCGCCGTCGTCGGCCTGGCATGCCGATATCCCGACGCCGCGTCGCCCGGGGAGCTGTGGGAGAACGTGGTCGCCGGCCGGCGGGCCTTCCGCCGGCTGCCGGACGAGCGGATGCGCCTGGCTGACTACTGGGACGCCGACCGCAGCGTCCCGGACCGGTTCTACGCCCGCAACGCGGCCGTCATCGAGGGGTACGAGTTCGACCGGCTGAAGTTTCGCATCGCCGGCAGCACGTACCGCTCCACCGACCTGACCCACTGGCTGGCCCTGGACGTGGCCGCCTCGGCACTCGGCGACGCCGGGTTCCCGATGGGCCAGGACCTGCCCCGCGAGCGCACCGGCGTGGTGGTGGGCAACACCCTCACCGGCGAGTTCTCCCGGGCCAACGTGCTGCGCCTGCGCTGGCCGTACGTCCGCCGCACGGTCGGCGCGGCCCTGCGCGAGCAGGGCTGGGACGATGCCCGGCTCGCCGAGTTCCTCGGCAGCCTGGAGCAGCGCTACAAGGCGCCGTTCCCGTCGATCGACGAGGACACCCTCGCCGGCGGCCTGTCGAACACCATCGCCGGGCGGATCTGCAACTACTTCGACCTCAAGGGCGGCGGGTACACCGTCGACGGTGCCTGCTCCTCCTCACTGCTGTCGGTGCTGACCGCCTGCCGCGCCCTGGTCGACGGCGAGCTGGACGTCGCCGTGGCCGGCGGCGTGGACCTGTCGATCGACCCGTTCGAGATCATCGGCTTCGCCAAGACCGGCGCGCTGGCCCGCGGCGAGATGAAGGTATACGACCGCGGCTCCAACGGCTTCTGGCCCGGCGAGGGCTGTGGCATGGTCGTCCTGATGCGGCACGAGGATGCGGTGACGCAGGGCCGGCGGATCTACGCCTCGATCGCCGGCTGGGGGGTCTCCTCCGACGGCAAGGGTGGCATCACCCGGCCGGAGGAGGACGGCTACCGGCTGGCGCTGCGCCGGGCGTACGACCGCGCCGGCTTCGGCGTCGAGACCGTTGCCATGTTCGAGGGGCACGGCACCGGCACCGAGGTCGGCGACGCGACGGAACTACGGGCGCTGACCGAGGCGCGGCGCGTCGCCGGCGCGTCGGGCACCCCGGCGGCGATCAGCTCGATCAAGGCGATGATCGGCCACACCAAGGCGGCGGCCGGGGTGGCCGGTCTGCTCAAGGCGGTCCTCGCGGTGCATCACCAGGTGCTGCCGCCGACGGTCGGTTGCGAGGAGCCGCACGACGTGCTCACCTCGACGGACCCGGCGCTGCGGGTCCTGCCCACCGCCGAGGCGTGGCCGGCCGACGCGCAGCTACGCGCCGGGGTCACCGCCATGGGCTTCGGCGGGATCAACACCCACCTGGTGGTGCAGGGCGAGGACGGCCCCCGCCGCTCGCCGGACGCCCGGACCCGCACCATGGCGTCCCGGGCGCAGACCGTCGAGCTGCTGGCCGTGGACGCCGACACCCCCGCCGACCTGGCCGAGCGGCTGGGTGTCCTCGCCGGACAGGTGGTCCGGCTCTCCTACGCCCAGCTCGGGGACCTCGCCGCCGGCCTCTACCGCGAGCTGGGCGACCGGCCGTACCGCGCCGCCGTGGTGGCCCGTTCGCCCGAGGACGCCGAGCGCCAGTTGCTGCGGGTGCACGCCGCCCTCCAGGCGGGCGAGACCCGGCTGCACTCCGCGGACGGCCGGGCCTTCCTCGGCCACGTCAGCGGCTCCGCCCGGGTCGGCTTCCTCTTCCCCGGGCAGGGCACCGGCCGGGGCCGGCCCGCGCAGGCGCTGCGTCGCCGGTTCGCGCAGGCCGAGCGGATCGTCACCGCCGCGGCGCTGCCCACCGGCGACGTGGTGGCCACCGAGGTCGCCCAGCCGCGCATCGTCACCGGGTCGGTGGCCGGCCTGAGCGTGCTGTCCGCCCTGGGCATCGAGGCCGACGTCGCCGTCGGGCACAGCCTCGGCGAGCTCACCGCGCTGCACTGGGCCGGGGCCATGGACCTGCCGTCGGTGCTGCGCCTGGCCGCCGTCCGCGGCCGGACGATGGCCGAGCACGGCCGCTCCGACGGGGCGATGGCCGGCATCCCGGCCGACCCGGAGACCGTCCGCCGGCTGCTCGGCGACGACCCGGTGGTCATCGGCGGCTACAACAGCCAGCGGCAGACGGTCGTCTCCGGCCCGGTCGACGCGCTCACCCGGGTGCTCGAGCGTGCCGAGGCGGCCGGGGTGCCCGGCCGGCGGTTGCGGGTCTCGCACGCCTTCCACTCGCCGCTGGTCGCCGAGGCGGCCGAGGCGTTCGGCGGGCACCTGGCCGGTGAGCGGTTCCACCCGCTGGACCGCCGGGTGATCTCCACCGTGACCGGTGCCGAACTGCCGCCGGAGGTCGACCTGGCGGCCCTGCTCCGCACGCAGATCACCGACCCGGTGCTGTTCGCGCAGGCGGTCGCGCTGGCGGCCAAGGAGGTGGACCTGCTCGTCGAGGTCGGTCCGGGACGGATCCTGTCCGACCTGGCCCGTACCGACGTGTCGGTGCCGGCGGTGGCGCTGGACACCGACGACGAGTCGCTGGGCAGCGTGCTGCGGGTGGTCGCGGCGGCGTACGTGATCGGCGCCGCCGGGGTGCATCCCGAGCTGTTCGAAGGCCGGCTGGTGCGGCGGCTCAAGGACGTCAGCGAGTTCACCTTCTTCACCAGCCCGTGCGAGGCGGCGCCCGAGGTGTTGCTGCCCGAGGTGGAGCAGCGGGCCGCCGAGACCGGCCCCGCCGCGGGCGACGCGCCCAGCGGGGAGCCGGCGGTGGCGGTGCTGCGCCAGCTCGTCGCCGAGCGGGCGGAGCTGCCGCTGGACATGGTCAGCGAGGACAGCCGTCTCCTCGACGACCTGCACCTGAGCTCCATCACGGTCAGCCAGGTGGTCAACCAGGCCGCGCAGCGGCTGGGCGTACCCCCGTCCCGGCTGCCCACCAACGTCGCCACGGCGACCGTACGGGAGGTCGCGGAGGCGCTGGACACCCTGGTCGGCACCGGCCGGGTCGAGGACCTGGAACAGCCAACCTCGGTGGCCGGGGTGGCCACCTTCATCCGGGCGTTCGCGGTCGACCTGACCGAGGCGCCCCCGACGCCGCCGGGCACCGCCGCGCCGGCCGGGACGTGGACGGTGTTCAGCGCCGACGGCGACCCGCTGGCCGAGCAGGTACGGCAGGCGCTGGAACGCGGTGACGTGGGCGGCGGCGTGCTCGTCTGCCTGCCGGCGGACTGCACCCCGGAACAGCTCGAACCGGCCCTGCTCGGGGCCCGGGCGGCGCTGGCCGGCGAGGCGGGGGACCGGTTCGTCGTGGTGCAGCACGGCCGCGGCGCCAGCGGCCTGGCCAAGACCCTGCGCCTGGAGGCGCCCCGGATCCGGACCACGGTGGTGCACCTGCCTTCGACGGCCGACGCCGGCGCGCGGGTGCTGGCCGAGGTCGCCGCGACCGACGGCTACCACGAGGTGCACTACGACGAGTCGGGTGCGCGCCGGATGCCCGTCCTGCGGGCCCTGCCGGTCAGCCCGGCCCGGACCGACGAGCCGCTGACCGCCGGGGACGTGCTGCTGGTCACCGGCGGCGGAAAGGGCATCACCGCGGAGTGCGCCCTTGCGCTGGCCGCCGGCAGCGGGGCCAAGCTGGCCCTGCTCGGCCGCTCCGAGCTGGCCGGCGACGCGGAACTGGCGGCCAACCTCCAGCGGTTCGCCGAGGCCGGGGTGCAGGCACGGTACCTGCGCGCCGACGTCACCGACCCGGCGGCGGTCCGGGCCGCCGTGGACGAGGCCCAGCGCCTGCTCGGGCCGGTGACCGCGGTGCTGCACGGCGCCGGACGCAACGAGCCGGCCGGGTTGACCTCTCTGGGCATGGATGACGTCCACGCCGCCCTGGCACCGAAGGTCGGCGGGCTCGCCGCCGTCCTGGACGCGGTGGACGCCGACCGGTTGAAGCTGCTGGTCACCTTCGGCAGCATCATCGGCCGGGCCGGCCTGCGCGGCGAGGCGCACTACGCCACGGCCAACGACTGGCTCGCCGAGCAGACCCGCCGCTTCGGGGCGGCCCACCCCGACTGCCGGACCGTCTGCATGGAGTGGTCGGTCTGGTCCGGCGTCGGCATGGGGGAGCGGCTCTCCGTCGTCGAATCGCTGGCCCGCGACGGGATCACGCCGATCAGCCCCGACCAGGGTGTCGAGCTGCTGCGCCGGTTGGTCACCGATCCGGACGTCCCGCCGGTGGTGGTGGTCAGCGGGCGGGCGGACGGCCTGGACACCCTGCGCTTCGAGGAGCCGGAGCTGCCGCTGCTGCGCTTCGTCGACCGGCCGCTGGTCCGCTACCACGGGGTCGAGCTGGTCACCGACGTCGAACTCAGCGCCGGCAGCGACCTGTACCTGCCCGACCACCTGCTCGACGGCAACCTGCTCTTCCCGGCCGTGTTCGGCATGGAGGCGATGGCGCAGGCCGCCATGGCGGTCACCGGCCGCGACGGGGTGCCGGTGATCGAGCGGGCCCGGTTCGCCCGACCGATCGTGGTGCCGCCGGACGGCAGCACCACCATCCGGATCGCCGCGCTGGTCACCGGCGACGACACCGTGCACGCGGTGATCCGCAGCGGGGAGACCGGGTTCGCCGCCGACCACTTCGAGGCGCGGCTGCGCTTCGCCGACGACCCGGTGCCGGCGGGCCCGCCGGAGCAGGTCGGCGGCGACCTGCCGCCGGTGCCGCTGGACCCGGCGCGGGACCTGTACGGTGGCACCCTGTTCCAGGGGGCGCGCTTCCAGCGGCTGCGCGGCTTCCACCGGGCCGCCGCCCGCGACGTCGACGCCGACGTGGCGACCGTGCCCGGCACGGACTGGTTCAGCGCGTACCTGCCGGACACCCTGCTGCTCGGCGACCCCGGGGTCCGGGACGCGCTGATGCACGGCAACCAGGTCTGCGTACCCGACGCGACACTGCTGCCGGTGGCGATCGAGCGGCTGTACCCGGCCGGCCCCCGGATGGGGGTCGACGGGCCGCTGCGCTACTGCGCCACCGAACGCGAGCGCGACGGCGACACCTACGTGTACGACATCGCGTTGCGCACCGGCACCGGCGAGGTCGTGGAGCGGTGGGAGGGCCTGCAGCTGCGGGCCGTCCGCAAGAAGGACGGCCGGGGCCCCTGGGTGGCGCCGCTGCTCGGCTCCTATCTGGAGCGGACGCTGGGCGACCTGGTCGGCGCCGCGGTCGCGGTCGCCGTCGAACCGGACGCCGCCGGCGCCGACGACCGGGACGCCCTGGCCGTGGGCCGCGCCCTCGGGCACGCGGTGTCGCTGCGGTACGACCCGGAGGGCCGGCCGGAGCCGGTCGGCGACCACACGGTGGCGGTGTCCCACGGTGCCGGCCTCCGCCTCGCGGTGGCGGCCCGGTCCCGGGTCGGCTGCGATGTGCGGCCGGTGCCGCAGCGTACCGCCGACGCCTGGTCGGCGGGCCTGGGCCGGCACATGTCGCTGCTCCACCAGGTGGTCGACGGCCACGGCGAGGACCGCGACACCGCTGGTGCCCGGATCGAGGCGGTCCTGGCCGCCCTGAGCCAGATCCGGCTGCCGGAGCACGTACCGGTGACGCTGACTCCGGTCCAGCGGGACGGCTGGCTGGTCTTCGCCTCGGGCGTGCTGCGGGTGGCCACCCTCGTCACCACCGTGGGCGATGCGGCCGAACCGGTCGTGCTGGCCGTGGTCACCGACGGGTGGTCCTGACGTGGAGGGCTACTACGAGTACCGGCACACGGTCGGGTTCGAGGAGACCAACATCGTCGGCAACGTCTACTACGTCAACTACCTGCGCTGGCAGGGGCGGTGCCGGGAGATGTTCCTGCACGACAAGGCGTCGGACGTGCTCGACGACCTGCGGGCCGACCTCAAGCTGTTCACGTTGAAGGTGGACTGCGAGTTCTTCGCGGAGATCACCGCCTTCGACCAGCTGGCCATCCGGATGCGCTTGGTCGAACTGGCCCAGACGCAGATCGAGTTCGCCTTCGACTACGTCCGGCTCGACCGCGACGGCGGCGAGGTGCTGGTGGCCCGCGGCCGGCAGCGGGTGGCCTGCATGCGGGGGCCGAACAACCGGACCAGTCCCGCCCGGGTGCCGGAGTCGCTCGCCCGGGCCCTGGCGCCCTACCGGGCACGGGTGCGGGCCGCGTAGCGACTCACGGGAGGTACACGTGAACGTCCAACCAGAGTCCGCCGTCGAACCGACCGACCCCGTCCAGCTGCGCCGCGCGTTCGGCTCGTTCGCCACCGGGGTGACCGTGGTGACCGTGGGCGGTGACTGTCCACACGGGATGACGGCGAACTCGTTCACGTCGGTGTCCCTCGACCCGCCCCTGGCGCTGGTCTGCGTCGAGCAGCAGGCGATCATGCACCGCAGCCTCCTGGAGCGCGGCCAGTTCGGGATCTCCGTGCTGGCCGCGCACCAGGAGCCGGTGGCCCGGCACTTCGCGAACCGGCGGCGCCCGCTGGGCGCCGCCCAGTTCGACGCGGTGGACTGGACCCCGGGCCGGGTAACCGGCGCGCCGCTGATCACCGGGGCGCTCGCGCACTTCGAGTGCGAGCTGTGGCGCTCCTACGAGGGCGGCGACCACACCATCTTCGTGGGCAGCCTGCTGTCGGTGCGCCGGGAGCAGGAGGCCGACGGCGTGCTGTTCGTGCGCGGCCGGTTCCGGCAGATCACCCCGGAGGGGGTCGCCGACCTGACCCTCGACGTGCCGGCCGGGCACGCCGCGGCCCGGGGCGGGGTGACGGGATGACGGCGACGCAGGCCCGCGGGGTGCCGGCGGGCCCGACCGGACTCGCCATGCTGCGCACCCTGTGGCAGCTGGGCCGGGACCGGCTCGGCCTGATGCGCTCCGCGGCGAGCTACGGTGACGCGGTACGCCTCGGGCCGGGCTCGAAGGCCCTCTACTTCTTCAACCACCCCGACCACGCCAAGCACGTCCTGGCTGACAACAGCCAGAACTACCACAAGGGGATCGGGCTCGTGCACGCCCGGCGGGCCCTCGGCGACGGGCTGCTCACCAGCGAGGGTGAGCTGTGGCGCAAGCAGCGCCGGGTGATCCAGCCGGCGTTCCAGGCCAAGCGCATCGCCCGCCAGGCCGGCGCCGTGGTCGAGGAGGGTGCCCGGCTGGTCGAGCGGCTGCGCGCGTACCGCGACGGCGAGCCGGTCGACGTGGTGCGGGAGATGACCGGGCTCACCCTCGGCGTGCTCGGCCGTACGCTGCTCGACACCGACCTCAGCGGGCACCGCTCGGTGGGGCACGCCTTCGAGGTCATGCAGGACCAGGCGATGTTCGAGATGGCCTCGATGAGCATGGTGCCGACCTGGGTGCCGCTGCCCAACCAGCTCCGGTTCCGCCGCGCCCGGCGGGAGCTGCAACGGGTCGTCGACGCGCTCGTCGCCGAGCGGCTGGCCCGCGGCGAGGTGGGCGACGACGCCCTGTCCCGGCTGATCGTCTCCACCCGCGCCGAATCCGACCCCCGGCTCGGCCGGCTGCGGATGCGCGACGAACTGGTCACCCTGCTGCTGGCCGGGCACGAGACCACGGCCAGCACGCTGGGCTGGACCTTCCATCTGCTCGACCGGCACCCCGAGGTGTGGGAGCGGGTACGCGCGGAAGCGATGCAGGTGCTCGGCGACCGGATGCCGGTCCACGAGGACCTGGGCCGGCTGCGGTACACCGCGATGGTGATCAACGAGGCGATGCGGCTCTACCCGCCGGTGTGGATGCTCTCCCGCAGGTCGCAGGGTCCGGACGAGATCGGCGGTTACCACGTGCCGGCCGGCTCGGACGTGCTGATCTGCCCGTACACCCTGCACCGTCACCCGGACTTCTGGGCCGACCCGGACCGGTTCGACCCGGACCGGTTCGACCCGGCCCGCTCCGGCAGCCGGCCCCGGTACGCGTACGTGCCGTTCGGCGCCGGACCGAGGTTCTGCGTGGGCAACCACCTGGGGCTGATGGAGGCGACGTTCGTGACCGCCATGGTCGTGCGGGAGCTGCGGCTGACCGCCGACCCGGCGCACCGGGTGGTGCCCGAACCGATGCTCTCCCTGCGGATCCGGGGCGGGCTGCCGATGCGGGTCCGCGTCGTGTCCTCGGCGACGGTGTGAGGCCGGGCCCGTGCCGGCCCGGCCGGTGCCGGCGCTCGCAACCGCAGCTGCGGGTCGGCGCACCGCAGCTGCGGCACACGACAGGATGCCCCGCGGTGCGGCCCGGGCCGACGATGGTCGCGGTGGTGGATCGATGGACGTGCGGCCCCGACGCCGACGGGGGCGGCGGGGCCGCATCTCGGGAGGGTGACGCATGAGCAACGCAGGATTCGCCGAGGTCAAACACGTGCCGGTGAACCAGGCGGTACGCGACTACCTGGTCCGGTCCAGCTCGCCGCCGGACGCCGTGCTGAGCGGGCTGGTCGACTCGACCCGCTCGGTGGGCGAGGCGGCGGGGATGATGGTGCCGGTGGAGCAGGCCGGCCTGCTGACCATCCTGACCCGGCTCGTCGAAGCCCGCACGGCGGTGGACATCGGCACGTTCACCGGTCTGTCGGCCCTGGCCATCGCGCGTGGACTGGCCCCGGGCGGCCGGGTCGTCACCTGCGACGTCACGGACCGGTGGGCCGACATCGCCCGCTCGCACTGGGAGCGGGCCGGGGTCGCCGACCGGATCGAGTTCCGGCTCGGCGCGGCGGCCCGCACGCTGCGGGCGATGCCCGCCGGCACGGTCGTCGACCTGGTGTTCATCGACGCCGACAAGATGAACTACCCCACCTACTACCAGGCGGTGGTGCCGCTGCTGCGCCCCGGTGGCCTGCTGCTGGTGGACAACGTCCTGCTCGACGGGTACGTCCTGGACCCGGAACTGGCCGCGCCCGGGCTGCCCCGCCGGTGCGCCGAGACGCTGCGCGCCTTCAACGCCACCCTTGCCGCCGACGACCGCTTCGACACCGTCATGCTGCCGATCGCCGACGGGCTCACCATCGCCCGGCGCCGCTGACCCACCGCGCCGGAACCCGGGCCGCCGGCGGCCCGGGTTCCGGCGCGGGTGGCGCTGCCCCCGGTCCGCCGCTTCCGCCACCTGGTCGTCGCCGGACACGACGGCGCGGACCCACCCGGGGGCGGGTCCGCGCCGTCGGACCGGTGCGCGGGTCAGGCCGGGCTGGCCGGCTGCGCGTCCCGCGCCGGCACCGCGGCGGCGACCGCCGCGGTGAAGGTGGCCAGGTCCGGGTCCTCGAAGAGCAGCCCGACATCCACCACGACGCCGAGCTCGTCCTCGATCCGGGTGACGATACGAACTGCCGAGATGGATTGTCCCTGCAATTCGAAGAACGTCGCGTCCGACCGCTCCTGCGGCATGTGCAGAACGTCGCGCCAAATCTGCTCGACCCGCTTCTCGATCGTTGACCGACTCAGCCCGCTCGGATCGATCTCCGTCATGCGCCGTGCTCCTTCCTGACCGTGGTCCGGTACCCGTGGCCGGCCGGCCACCCGCCGGACGCCAGCGGCACGGCGTACCGCCCAACCATGCTCCGCATGGGTGGTGGGCCCGCGCATCCTTGCGATTGCGGGGCTGGGGACGGCGGGCCGTGAGGACCCGCGGTGCAGCCCCGTCGAAAGCCCGGCGACCGCGCCGGCAATGGCGGTCGGGTATTCGACCGGAAGCCGCTCCCGAGATCGCAATTGGTGAGAAGGTCGACCGATTCCTGCATGCCACGATTCGACTGTGGCAGCGAGCGGAGAAACGACGCGGGCCGGCACCTCCGAAACGGGTGCCGATTCCGTTGTCACCTCCTGCGTGCAGGACGGCGTGTGGCTGCTGGACCACCTCGCCCCGTACCCGGGCGTGCACCGGATCGTCCGTACCTGGCACGTGGACGGGCCGGTCGACGCGGAAGGGCTGCGGGCGGCCTGGCGGACCGTGCTGGGCCGGCATGAGGTGCTGCGCACCCGACTGGTCGAGGTGG